>JAEKKI010000176.1 GCA_019510485.1 Catenulisporales bacterium | reverse complement strand
GGTTTTGAACAGCCTCTCCGCCGCGACGGTCACCACCGCTCACCGGCAACTCCTGTCCCCTGATCGACTCACGGTCTTGGTGGTGGGGGACTTCGATCGCAAAGCCTTGCGAGAGCAGGCCGAAGTGGGCTTTGCGGCCGGCTTCGAGAGCCGCTCCTCGGCTACCACCACGGCGCCTACGGTTCGCGTGGTCGAGCCTCCCGCTCTCGGCCCGCGGGCGGTGGTCGTGCCGCGCTCGCCGCATGAGGGTGAGGGCGTTCTGACCCTCGGTTTTCGCTTGCCGAGCGCCGACGAAAACGACGCCCTTGCCGCCGAGGTGTTGGCCGCGTCGCTTGCCCAGGAGCCCGCAGGTCGCTTGCAGACCGCGCTCATTCGCAACCGTCATCTGGTGACGTCGGTGGATACCTTTCTCATGGCGGGGCGCGACCCGGGCCTTCTCGTGTTCCGCGCGCGCCTCGGAGTGGGCACCTTGGAAGAGGCGACTCAGGTGGCGTTCGACGAGATCATGCGTCTTGGTCGAGAGGAGCTTTCTTCCGACGAGGTGGCCCGTGCGCGCCTGGTGGTCGCGCAGGACAATGCTCGCAGCCGCGGCACGCTCGAAGGTTACGTGCGGCGCTTGGGCTGGTCGGCGACCGTCCTGGGGCGTCCAGAGGGCGAAGAGAAGCTTCGCGATCGGCTCGTGAAGCTCAGTCCGGCATCGCTGCGCCGAACCGCGGCGAGCCTCTTTGCGCCCGCACGTGCGACCGTCGTGGCCTATGTGCCGGACGGCGAGACCCGCGGCAAAGATCAGCGTGCCGCCGCCCTCGGGGCGCGGCTGGCGACGGCCGCGCGCGACACCCCCGCGCGGCTCGACCGACTCTTCGCCGAGCATCCTCCCAAGCCCGAGTCTCTGCGTCGGGCGAGAGGGGGCGCCACGGTGTTGCGCCGCGATCTCGCATCGGGGGTGCACGCGGTGATCGTCAGCGATCGCGGATTGCCTCAGGTCTATGCCCGCGCGGTGTGGTCGGGAGGCGTGCGCGCTGAGGACGCCCGTGACTTCGGTGCTGCCCAGCTCTTGGCGCGTGTGCTGGCCGCCGGCCCTCGGGCGCTGTCTGCAGAAGAGACCGATTCACGAATCGCCGCGGGGGGCGGACGTCTGCAAGGTTATGCCGACGAAGATGCCATGGGGGTCTCCGCGGATCTCTTGCCCGACGGAGCCGATCCGGCGCTCGCCATTCTGGTAGAGAGCCTGCGCCATCCACGTTTCTCCGACGAAGACGTCGAGCAGGCCAAGCGACTTCTCATTGCGCGCCGAACGGGAGACGAGCGGCAGCCCACTGAGATCGCCCGCCGGGCTTTTTTCGGCGCGCTGTGGCCGAGGCACCCCTACCGTCTCGACCCTCGCGGCTCTACCTCTAGCCTCGCGGCGCTCGATAGACGCCGCTTGCTCGATCACTATCGTCGGCGTTACCCGCTTTCATCGCTCACCTTTTTGGTGGCAGGTGATGTCGATGCGGAGCAAGTGCTGGCACAGCTCGATCGTTGGTTCGGTGACAAACGCGATGCCGTGACCCTACCAGTGGTGGCGAGCCCCGCGGTCATTGCTGGGCCCACGTCGGCGCGCGCTTCTTCAGTGACGCTCACTTCTTCGGTGGCGACCGCCTCCGCGGTGACACCTGTCGCCGCCGCATCGCCCTCCCCTGAGGGCACCCCTGGCGCGGTCCCGGATGAAGCGGTGGAGCTCTTTCGGACGAGCGACCGCGACGAGACGCGGGTGCTCCTCGGGTACCGCGCGCCCTCGCGGCGTGACAGCGATGCGGCGGCCGCCAAGGTGTTGTGGGAATTGCTAGCCGGGGCAAGGGGCCGCCTGCGCACGGCGCTGAGCAGCGTGGCGCCCCTCGCGCCGGCACGAGCCCTTTGGTTCGAAGGGGTCGACGGTGGCGCGATGGCCATCGACCTCGTGGCGCCTCCGGATAAGCTCCCCGACGTGGTGGGAATCCTCCGGACGGAAATGGCCCGCTTCGTCGCGGAAGGCGCCGATGCTCAAGAGGTCTTGCGTGCGAGGGAATGGCTCGTCGGCCGCCGTTCGTTGGCGTTCGAGGATCGCTCTTCGGTTTTCTCGGCGATGGCCAAGGACGAGGCTCTGGGGCTTGGGCTCGATCTCTACCGGAACGAGATAGATCGGCTGGGCCAGGTTCAGGTGGCGGATGTCAACCGGGTGGCTCGCACCTGTCTCACTCCCGCTCGGCAGGTGTTGACCGTCGTACAGCCCGCGGAAGGCAAGACCGAAGGCAAGAGCCACCAGCCATGAACGAGCCTACCGCCCTCCGTTGCGACCGCTGCGGCGACGAAGCGTCTGCCGATGCCAACGTTTGCTCGCGCTGCGGCTCGCCCCTGCAGGATCCTTTGCTCGGCGCCGTGCTGAGCGAGCGCTACCGCATCATCGAGCGGCTCGGCATCGGCGGCATGGGCGTCGTGTACCGCGCCGAACACCTCACCTTGAAGCGCGACGTCGCCGTGAAGGTTCTGTTGCCGGAGTTCGGCGGCAAGGACGAATTCGTGCGGCGTTTCGAGCGGGAAGCCGAGTCCGCGAGTCGACTCTCCCACCCCAACATCATCAACGTGCTCGATTTCGGGCGCACCCCCGACGGGTTGCTCTTCCTCACCATGGAGTTCCTGGCCGGTCCTTCCTTGACGGACATCATCCGCTCGGGGCCGCTGCCGGTGCCGCGCGCCCTCGGCATCATCCGACAGATGCTTCGCGCGCTCGGCCACGCCCATGAAAGTGGCGTCGTTCACCGCGATCTCAAGCCCGACAACATCATGTTGGTCGAGCGCGACGGCCAAAGTGATTTCGTCAAAATCTTGGACTTCGGCATTGCCAAAGTCTCCGAGCCAGCGTCAGGAGGCGAGGCGCTCACCCAGGCGGGCGTGATCTTCGGAACCCCCGAGTACCTTTCTCCCGAACAGGCGCTGGGCGAGGGGGTGGATGCGCGCGCCGACCTCTATGCCGCGGGCGTGATCCTCTTCGAGATGCTCACGGGTCGTCGCCCCTTCGAGAGCGAGGACAAGGTGAAAATCATCTCCATGCACCTCGCGTATGCGCCACCCAAGTTCGTGGACGTGCGCGCCGACCTGTTGCTGCCCCTGTCGCTACAAGACGTCGTTCATCAAGCGCTCGACAAGCACCGGGAGTACCGGTTCGCCAGCGCCGCCGCCTTTCTCATGGCGCTTCAGGAAGCCGAGATGCCCGGCGTCGCCGAGGCGACTGCTGGCGATCTTACCGGACCCACCATCGCGTCTCCTGCAGCCGCGGCGGTACCTCCCGTACTCCCGCGGACGCGCGGGCGCACGATCGGGGCGGTGGCTCTGGTGTTGTTGCTGGCGGGCGGGGGCGCCTTCGCGCTCCTCGGCCGCAGCTCGCCGCTCAAGAGCGCCCCGCCCACCGCTCCTGCCCCAGCACCACCCTCGCTGGCCCGCAAGCTCTCCCGGGTCGAAGAGCTGCTGGCCGCCGGGGAAGAAGCAAAAGCGCACGTCGCCCTCGAGCAGATTCACGGCGAGCATCCCGATGACGCCCGGGTGCACTACTACTTGGGGCGCCTCGCCTTCCTCGAGGACCGGCACACCGAAGCGCTGGCTCAGTACCGCGAGGCTCTCAAGAAAGACGGTGGCTACCGCGGCGATCCGGTTCTCCTCGGGCACCTAGGGGAAGCGTTGGGCGAGAGTCGCAGCGCCGATGCCGCGCTCGATCTCGCCGTCACGATGGTCGGCAAGCCCGCCGTGCCTCTGCTCGTTCGCGTGGCCAACGAGAGTGCCGACGTCCATCGGCGTGAGCGAGCGGCTGCCGCCTTGGACGATCTCGGAGAGGGGGGCGCGGTCGACAGGGTCGGTCTGACCATCGTGCAGCTGAAAGCGGCGGGCTCCTGCGAAGAGAGAAAACCTTTCGTGGTGCGCTTGGGAGAGCTTCGCGACACGCGCGCCCTCCCGGCCCTTCGTCAGCAGCGCGGGCGTGGCGGACTCGGTGGGCTGCTCGCCCATTTCAACCGCGAGGACAACGTCTGTATGAAGACTGAGCTCGCGCAGGCGATCACCGTGCTGGAAGCGAAATTGCCTCCGCCGCAACGCGCATCCCGTCGACGCGGTCGTTGAGACCTTCTCTACCGGGCGTGTCCGTTCTGCGGGTGAAAGCGCGGGGTGCTAGAAAAAGAGGGTGCCGGCTCCTGTCGTGAAAAAGAAGGCTGCGCGTGTTGCCCGTGATCCGCGGAACCTCCTCACCAGCCTGATTCTCGTTTTCCCGCTTTTCATCATTTACCAGCTCGGGGTGCTGCTCACCTGGCCGACATTGAATGGGGCGGACCTCCTCAGCCGCTTCTTGTTCGTGAACCTCGGTCTCTCCAAGCAGGCGTATCTCGCCTACACGCTGGGCGCCGGAGCGCTCTACGCACTCGCCGTCATGGTGCTCCGCCAGCGCCAGAAGCTCGAGATGCGCATCGCCGTGCCCGTGCTGCTCGAGTCGGCGATTTACGCCCTGACCATGGGCTCGCTGATTGTCCTCATCATGACGCGCATCTTTCACGTGGATCCCAGCCTGTGGCTGCGCTCCACGCCCGGCTTTTCGATGAGTTGGGTTCCGAGCCTTTCGGCTGGCCTCGCGCACGAGGGAGTTCTGGCGCGCTTCGTGATGTCCTGCGGAGCGGGCGTCTGGGAAGAGACGGTGTTTCGCCTGTTGCTGCTTTCGGGCCTGGTGGCTTTGGGGCACAACATCATGGGCCTTCGCCGTCCCCTCGCCATGCTGGGCGCGTTCGTGCTGTCGGCCGCGCTGTTCTCCAGCACCGTCCGCTCCGGATCCAACGTCTCGTGCTCCTGCGCGTAGTAGCCGAGCTTGAGGCCGTGGCCCTGGTCCACCTGGCCGGTGTCGGGCTCCTCCACCCCGCCGAGCAGCCGCAGCAGCGTGGTCTTGCCGGCGCCGTTCAGGCCCAGGATGACGACCTTCGAACCGCGGTCCACGGCCAGGTCCACGTCGGTGAAGACCTCCAGCGAGCCGTAGGACTTCGACAGCCCGGTGGCCATCAGCGGCGTCTTGCCGCACGGGGCCGGCGTCGGGAAGCGCAGCTTGGCCACCTTGTCGGACTGCCGCACCGCCTCCAGCCCGGCCAGCATCCGGTCGGCCCGGCGCGCCATGTTCTGCGCGGCCACGGTCTTGGTGGCCGAGGCCCGCATCTTGTCGGCCTGCGCGTGCAGCGCCGCGGCCTTCTTCTCGGCGTTGGCGCGCTCGCGCTTGCGGCGGCGCTCGTCGTCCTCGCGCTGCTTGAGGTAGAGCTTCCAGCCCATGTTGTAGTAGTCGATGGCGGCGCGGTTGGCGTCCAGGTGGAACACCTTGTTCACGCTGGCCTCGACCAGGTTCACGTCGTGGGAGATGACGATGAACCCGCCCTTGTAGCTCTTCAGGAACTCGCGCAGCCACACGACCGAGTCCGCGTCGAGGTGGTTGGTGGGCTCGTCCAGCAGCAGCACCTCGTTGTCCCCGAACAGGATCCGGGACAGCTCCACCCGCCGCCGCTGCCCGCCGGACAGCGTGTGCAGGGGCTGATTCATCACGCGGTCTGGCAGGCCGAGCGCGGAGGCGATGGTCGCGGCCTCGGACTCGGCGGCGTATCCGCCGGCGGCGAGGAACTCGTCCTCCAGCCGCGCGTAGCGGCGCATCGCCTTGTCGTGGGTGGCCTGGTCGGTGGAGGCCATGCGCTTCTCGTTCTCGCGCATCCGGCGCATGATGTCGTCCAGGCCGCGCGCGGACAGGATGCGGTCGCGGGCGATCACGTCCAGGTCGCCGGTGCGCGGGTCCTGCGGCAGATAGCCGACCGGACCGGTGCGGCTGATCGTGCCGGCCGCCGGAAGGGTCTCACCGGCCAGGGTCTTGGTGAGCGTCGTCTTGCCGGCCCCGTTGCGGCCCACCAGGCCGATGCGGTCGCCGGGACCGACTCGGAACGACGCCTTCTCGATCAGGATTCGGCTGCCGGCCCGGAGCTCGACATCGGTTGCGGTGATCACAACGCACCATTTTACGGTGCGCGAAGGTGACCTCCGAACAGGAATTCGCGCTCGCGGGTTTCAGATCGCTTGCAGACCCGTTATCAGACGGCTGCCCAGGCCCCGGTCCACCCGCCGGCTGTCCCGCCAGCACACCGCGAACGACCGGCCGGCCCGCCAGGCGCTCAGCGCGGTACGGGTGTAGCCGACGGTCGCCGAGGGCAGCTCGTCGACCTTGAACCAGCCCAACTGCTCGCACTGGCCGGGCTCGGCGTTGACCGGGCCGCCGGACCAGCGGCTCGCGGCGAAGAACAACTGCATCCGCGGCTCGCCGCCGACCTCGCGGTGATGGACCGTCACCGCGTGCTCCAGATCACCGGAATCGATGCGCACGCCCAGCGCTTCGCGCGCTTCGCGCACCAGGGCCTGCATCGCGTCCTCGCCGGCCTCGACGTGTCCGGCCGGCACGTGCCAGCGCCCCGCGCCCCACACGCTGCCCTTGCGCAGCCCGAGAAGAACGCGGCCGTCATCGGGACGTTCCAAGATGAGATGGACGGCCAGCAGGCATGAGGCCCGGGCCTTGTCTGTCGCCTGTCGGGTCACGGACACTGGCTCCCCCTTTGAACACGCGGCACTTGACCATCTCGTTACTTCAACAGGTACCAACCTACCCACAGGCACCGGCGTCTACGCAAGACTCAAATGCACATGCATCCGCAGAGTGCGCGTGCTTAAGCGTTTTGCCATGCAGGCCGGGCTCATACAAAACCGCCCGGTCCGGGACGGACCGGGCGGCGGGGCGCCGCTGGAAGTTTCAGCCGGGCATCATCAGGATTCTCAGACGTTGAAACCGAGTGCCCGCAACTGCTCGCGGCCGTCGTCGGTGATCTTGTCCGGGCCCCACGGCGGCATCCAGACCCAGTTCACCCGGAAGTCGGCGACCAGTCCGTCCAGCGCCATGCGCATCTGGTCCTCGATGACGTCCTGCAGCGGACACGCCGCCGAGGTCAGCGTCATGTCGACGACCGCGATGTTCGCGTCGTCCACGGTCAGCCCGTAGACCAGGCCGAGGTCGACGACGTTGATGCCCAGCTCGGGGTCCACCACATCGCGCAGCGCCTCGGTGACGTCCTCCACGGGCGCGATCGCGCTCTCTGTCGTGCTCATGCCTTCACTCCACTCTCGTCCTGTGCTGCGAGCGCCTGCGCGGTCGCGTCCTTCCACGCCATCCACGACAACAGCGCGCACTTCACTCGCGCCGGGTACTTGGCGACGCCGGCGAACGCCACCGCGTCCTCCAGCACCTCCTCGTGCTCCTCGGCGAACTCCGGGCCCTCGCCCCGGGCCTGCATCAGCTGCAGGAAGGTCTCCTGCACCTCGCGCGCCCGCGCCACGTCCTTGCCGATGAGCAGATCCGTCAGCACCGAGGCCGAGGCCTGGCTGATCGAGCAGCCCTGGGACTCGTAGGAGATGTCGCTGATCACGTCGCCGTCCAGGTCGACGCGCATGGTCACCTCGTCGCCGCACGTCGGGTTGACGTGGTGCACCTGCGTGGCGAACGGCTCCCGCAGCCCCTTGTGGTGCGGGTTGCGGTAGTGGTCCAGGATGATCTCCTGGTACATCGATTCCAGCTGCATCTGCTGCCTCCCAGCCTTCCCTTCGCGCCCGCTCAGCCGCCGAAGAACCGCTTCACCTGGTCCAGGCCCTCGACGAGGGCGTCGACCTCGGCCGGCGTGGAATACAGATAGAACGACGCCCGCGTGGTCGCCGGAATTCCGAACCGCACGCACACCGGGCGCGCGCAGTGGTGGCCGACGCGGACCGCGATGCCGTGCTCGTCGAGCACCTGGCCGACGTCGTGCGGGTGGATGTCGCCGAGCGTGAACGATATCGCCGCGCCCCGGTCCTCGGTGGTCGCCGGGCCGATGATCCGCAGGCCGTCGACCTCCTGCAGCCGCTTGAGGGCGTACTCGGTGATCGCGTGCTCGTGCGCGGCGACCTTGTCCATGCCGATCGCGTTCAGGTAGTCCACGGCCGCGCCGAGCGCGACGACCTCGGCGATCGGCGGCGTGCCGGCCTCGTACTTGTGCGGCAGGCCGGCGTAGGTGGACTTCTCCATGGTGACGGTCTGGATCATCTCGCCGCCGCCGAGGAAGGGCGGCAGCTCCTCCAGCAGGTCCCGGCGGCCCCACAGCACGCCCACACCGGTCGGGCCGAGCATCTTGTGGCCGGTGAAGGCGACGAAGTCGGCGTCGAGCCGCGTGACGTCCAGCGGCAGGTGCGGCGCGGACTGCGAGGCGTCCAGCACCACCAGGGCGCCGACCTCGTGCGCGCGCCGGACGACGGTCTCGATCGGGTTGACGGTGCCCAGGATGTTGGAGACGTGGACCAGCGAGACGACCTTGGTCCGCTCGTTGATCAGCTCGTCGAGGTTCGACAGGTCCAGGCGGCCGTCGTCGGTGATGCCGAACCAGCGCAGCTTGGCGCCGACCCGCTCGGCGGTGAGCTGCCAGGGCACGATGTTGGAGTGGTGCTCCATCTCCGTGACCACGATCTCGTCGCCGGGGCGGATGCCGTAGGGCTCGCCGGCCCAGCCCAGCACGTTGGCGACCAGGTTCAGCGCCTCGGAGGAGTTCTTGGTGAAAACGACCTCCTCGCGCGGGGCGTTGATGAACGCGGCCACCTTGTCGCGGCCGCCCTCGTACAGCGCGGTCGCCTCCTCGGCCAGGACGTGGATCCCGCGGTGCACGTTGGCGTTGTGCATCGAGTAGTACTCGACGATGGCGTCGATCACCTGCTTCGGCGACTGCGAGGTCGCGGCGTTGTCCAGGTAGACGAGCTTCTTGTCGCCGTGCACGGTGCGGTGCAGGATCGGGAAGTCCTCACGGATCCTGTCCGTGTCAAGGAGCTGAGGGTTGATGACGACCATGAGGGATCAGGCTCCAGCCTTGGCGTAGCTTTCGTAGCCCTCGGATTCCAGCTTGTCCGCCAGTTCCGGGCCACCCGATTCCACGATGCGGCCGTCGGAGAAGACGTGGACGTAGTCGGGCTTGATGTAGCGCAGGATCCGCGTGTAGTGCGTGATCAGCAGCGTGCCCACCTCGCCGGACTCCCGGACCCGGTTCACACCTTCCGACACGGTCTTCAGCGCGTCGACGTCCAGGCCGGAGTCGGTCTCGTCGAGGATCGCGATCTTCGGCTTGAGCAGCTCCATCTGCAGGATCTCGTGGCGCTTCTTCTCGCCGCCGGAGAAGCCCTCGTTCACGTTGCGCTCGGCGAAGCCCTTGTCCATCTGGATGGCCGTCATGGCCTCGTTCACTTCCTTGACCCAGGTGCGCAGCTTCGGGGCCTCGCCGCGGATCGCGGTCGCCGCGGTGCGCAGGAAGTTGGAGACGGTGACGCCGGGGATCTCCACCGGGTACTGCATCGCCAGGAACATGCCGGCCCGGGCCCGCTCGTCCACGGTCATCGCCAGGACGTCCTCGCCGTCCAGGGTGACGGTGCCCTGCGTGATCGTGTACTTCGGGTGCCCCGCGATCGAGTAGGCCAGGGTGGACTTGCCGGAGCCGTTCGGGCCCATGATGGCGTGCGTCTCACCCTGCTTCACGGTCAGGTTCACGCCGCGCAGGATCTCGCGGGGGCCGCCCTCGCCCTCCACGCTGACATGCAGGTCGTTGATTTCCAAAGTGGCCATTCTCGTTACGCCTCCTTGACGGCGACGTACAGATCATCGCCTTCGATCTTCACGGGGTACACCGGCACCGGCTCGGTGGCCGGCAGCGACGAGGGCTTGCCGGTCTTCAGGTCGAACATCGAGCCGTGCAGCCAGCACTCGATCTCGCAGTCCACGACCTCGCCCTCGGACAGGGCCACGTTGGCGTGCGAGCACACGTCGTGGATCGCGTAGTACTCGCCGTCGTGCAGCACCAGTGCCACCGGCGTCTCGCCGACCACGACCGCCTTGGGCAGGTCTGAAGTCACCTCCGAGACTCCGCAGGCGCGGATCCAGTTCCGGGTGGTGCTCTCCTGGACGCTCATGCCACCGCCCCGGCCAGCTCGGCCTCCACCTTGGCCATCAGGCGCTCGCGCAGCTCGGGGACGCTGATGCGGCCGATGACGTCGGCGAAGAAGCCGCGCACCACCAGGCGGCGCGCCTCGTCCTCGCGGATGCCGCGGGCCTGCAGGTAGAACAGCTGCTCGTCGTCGAACCGGCCGGTGGCGCTGGCGTGCCCGGCGCCGACGATCTCGCCGGTCTCGATCTCCAGGTTCGGCACCGAGTCGGCGCGCGCGCCGTCGGTGAGGATCAGGTTGCGGTTCAGCTCGTAGGTGTCGGTCTGCTCGGCCTCGGCGCGGATCAGGACGTCGCCGACCCAGACGGTGTGCGCGTCCTGGCCTTGCAGCGCGCCCTTATAGGTCACGCGGGACTTGCAGTGGGTGGCGCTGTGGTCGACCAGCAGCCGCTGCTCCAGGTGCTGGCCGGCGTCGGCGAAGTAGACGCCGAGCAGTTCGGCGTCGCCGCCGGGCGCGGTGTAGGCCACCCGCGGGGTGATCCGGACCAGGTCGCCGCCGAAGCCGACGTTGATGGACTGGAAGCGGGCGTCGCGGCCGAGCTTGGCCTGCTGCTGCGACAGGTGCACCGCGTCGTCGGCCCAGTCCTGCAGGGCGATGACGGTCAGGTCCGCGCTGTCGCCGACGAGGAACTGGACGTTCTCCGAGTACGTCGCCGATCCCTGATAGTCCAGGATCACGACGGCCTTCGCGAACGGCTTGACGTCCACGAGCAGGTTCCCGAAGGCGGTGCCGCCGGCGCCGGTCAGCGTGGCCCACACCGGCTCGGCGACCTCGGCCTCCTGCGGCACCGTGATGACGGTCGCCTCGGTGAAGCCGGCCCAGGCCAGCGCCGAGGCGCGGTCCACCGGCGCGCCGGCCCTGCCCAGCCGGGCGTCGTCGCGGCCGACGGTCTCCACCGCCACCGCCGCCGGCGCCTGGACCTCGATGCCCACCTTGCCGTCGGCGCGCGGGTCCTCGTGCAGCCCGCGCAGCCGTTTCAGCGGCGTGAAGCGCCAATCCTCCTCGCGGCCGGTCAGCACCGGGAAGTCCGCGGGGTCGAAGGACGTGGGGCGCTCCACGCGCGCGTCGGCCGGCTGGCTCACGGCGCGGCCGGTACCGGGCCCGGCCAGGCGGTTGCCCGCGCCGGGCTCGTTCACCGTGACGGCCGCGGCCGTGACGGCTCCGACCTGGTTCTGGCCGACTTGGTTCTGCGGGTCAGACATCGATGTCCCGTATCTCTGCTCTTCGGGTGGGTCTATTTCGTTCCGGGGCGCGGGGCGCGGGTCAGCCGACCGCGCCTTCCATCTGCAGCTCGATGAGCCGGTTGAGCTCCAGCGCGTACTCCATCGGCAGCTCGCGCGCGATCGGCTCGACGAAGCCGCGCACGATCATCGCCATCGCCTCGTCCTCGGTCATCCCGCGGCTCATCAGGTAGAACAGCTGGTCCTCGCTGACCTTGGACACGGTCGCCTCGTGGCCCATGGACACGTCGTCCTCGCGGACGTCCACGTAGGGGTAGGTGTCCGAGCGGGAGATGGTGTCGACCAGCAGCGCGTCGCACTTCACGGTGGACCTGCTGTGGTGCGCGCCCTCCTGCACCTGGACCAGGCCGCGGTAGGAGGTGCGGCCGCCGCCGCGCGCCACCGACTTGGAGATGATGGTGGAGGAGGTGTGCGGCGCGGCGTGCACCATCTTGGCGCCGGCGTCCTGGTGCTGGCCCTCGCCGGCGAAGGCCACCGACAGCGTCTCGCCCTTGGCGTGCTCGCCGAGCAGCCACACGGCCGGGTACTTCATCGTCACCTTGGAGCCGATGTTGCCGTCGATCCACTCCATGGTGGCGCCGGCCTGCGCGGCGGCGCGCTTGGTCACCAGGTTGTAGACGTTGTTCGACCAGTTCTGGATGGTGGTGTAGCGGACGCGAGCGTTCTTCTTCACCACGATCTCCACGACCGCCGAGTGCAGCGAGTCCGAGGAGTAGACCGGGGCGGTGCAGCCCTCGACGTAGTGGACGTAGGAGTCCTCGTCGGCGATGATCAGGGTCCGCTCGAACTGGCCCATGTTCTCGGTGTTGATCCGGAAGTAGGCCTGGAGCGGGATCTGGACGTGCACGCCCTTGGGGACGTAGATGAACGAACCGCCGGACCACACAGCGGTGTTCAGCGCCGAGAACTTGTTGTCCCCGGTCGGGATCACCGTCGCGAAGTGCTCGCGGAACAGCTCCGGGTACTCCTTCAGCGCGGTGTCGGTGTCCAGGAAGATGACGCCCTGCTCCTCCAGCTCCTTGTTGATCTGGTGGTAGACGACCTCGGACTCGTACTGCGCGGCGACACCGGCGATCAGGCGCTGCTTCTCCGCCTCGGGGATGCCGAGCTTGTCATAGGTGTTCTTGATGTCCGCCGGCAGCTCGTCCCAGGAGGCGGCCTGCTTCTCGGTGGAGCGGACGAAGTACTTGATGTTGTCGAAGTCGATCCCGCTCAGGTCCGCGCCCCACACCGGCATGGGCTTCTTCTCGAACAGCCGCAGCCCGCGCAGCCGCATGTCGAGCATCCACTGCGGCTCGTTCTTCTTCGCGGAGATATCGCGGACGACGTCCTCGTTCAGCCCGCGGCGCGCGGCGGCGCCGGCGATGTCCGAGTCGGCCCAGCCGTATTCATAGGTGCCGAGGCCCTCGAGCTGCTCGTGCGATGTGGTGGTCATTTCGAGTTCCCTCCGGAAGCCTCGGGGCTCTTACTGGTGCCGGTGGCTGCTGCCATCGGGATGAAAGTCGTGCAGACGCCGTCGCCGTGGGCGATGGTCGCCAGTCGTTGGACGTGAGTCCCCAGCAGCTCGGCGAAGGCCTCGGTCTCGGCCTCGCACAGCTGCGGGAACTGCTCGGCGACGTGCGCCACCGGGCAGTGGTGCTGGCACAGCTGCTCGCCGGCGGCCGGCGCCTTGCCGGACTCGCGCAGCGTGGCGGCGTAGCCCTCCTCGGTCAGGAGCCTGGCCAGGAGCGCCGGACGCTGCTCGACGGGCACGCCGTCGAGCTGCTCCCGGAACCGGTCGGCGAGCTCCGCGACGCGCTTGCGCGCGAAGGTGTCCACCGCCTCGGCCCCGGCGCTCTCGGCGAGGAACTTCAACGCCTCCACCGCCAGCTGGTCGTACGCCTGGTAGAAGACGCTGCGCCCGCGATCGGTGAGCGCGAACACCTTCGCCGGCCGCCCGCGGCCACGCTGCCCGTAGGTGCGCTGCTGCCGGGCCTCAACGAGATCCTCCGCGAGAAGCGCATCCAGGTGACGCCGGACGCCCGCCGGGGTCATCTTGAGCCGCTTGCCGAGGTCGACGGCGGTCGACGGGCCGTTCGCGAGGATGCTGCGCGCGACTCGGTTGCGGGTGCCGACGTGCACGTCGGAGGTATCGCCGGCAGGCGGCGAGACGCTCACGATCGGGTTCGGCACACTTTCCACAACACCAGTGTGCCGTTATTCGTTCCCCGAGACCAAGTAAGGGAGACCTAATAAGTCACGCGCGTGTGATGTAATTCACGCCGGGGCGGATCACTCGCGGCCGGTGCCGGTCGAGCCTATACCTCGACCTGCCGCACCAGGGCGGCCGCCCCGATCAACCCGGCGTCGCCGCCGAGCGCCGCGGGGTGCACGGTCACGTCTCGGGTGAACGAAAGCCGTGCGTACTCCTTGAGATGTTCGCGCAGCGGGCCGAACAGCAGATCCCCCGCCTTCGCCACACCGCCACCGATCACCGCCGCCTCGATATCCACCAGCGCCGCGGTACTGGCGATGGCCGCTGCCAGCGCCTTCGCCGACCGGTCGAACGACGCGAGCGCCCTCGGATCCCCTGCCCGCGCCGACTCCGCGACCTCGATCGCTGAGGTTCCACCCACCCGCGCGGCGATCGCCGTCCCGCTGGCGATCACCTCTACACAGCCCTTCGAGCCGCACGGGCACGGTGGACCATCGAGCTCCACGCAAATATGGCCGATGTGCCCGGCGTTCCCGCTCGGTCCCGGCCGCAGCTTCCCGCCGAGGATCAGGCCGCCGCCGACACCGGTCGACACCACCATGCACACCGCGTTGTCCAGGCCCTGTGCCGCGCCGCGCCAATGCTCGCCCGCGGCCATCGCGACGCCGTCCCCGGCGAGGGTGACCGGCTGGCGGGTGACAGCACTGACCCGGTCGACCAGCGGGAAGTCACGCCACGCCGGGATGTTGACCGGACTGATCGTGCCCTTGCCGGCGTCGATCGGGCCCGCGCTGCCGATGCCGACGGCCTGCACCCGCCCCCACCGCGGGTCCGCGATCAGCTGCTCCAGCAGCGCCTCCACCGCGGCCATCGGCTCCTCGGCAGGCGTCGGACGCTCATGCCGAACCAGCAGCTCGCCCCCGGTGTCGACCAGTCCCGCCGCGATCTTCGTGCCGCCGATGTCGATGGCCGCGTACACACTTCCTCCGGATGCTCTCGAATAGGAGAAGCCGCCGAACTGGAGGCTCAGGATCTCCAGCTCGGCGGCGGCTTCGCCCGCCCCGCGCCCCCCTACCCCAGAGCCAGCTCGTCGATCGCCGCCAGCTCCTCGTCCGAGAACTCCGCCCCGGACACCGCGGCCACGTTCTCCTCCAGCTGCGCCACCGACGAAGCCCCGATCAGCGCCGACGTCATCCGCGGGTCGCGCACCACCCACTGCGTGGCCATCTGCGCCAGCGTCTGCCCGCGCTTGCCGGCCAGCTCGTTCAGCCCGCGCAGCCGGGTCAGCAGCTCCGGTGTGATGGCGTCCTTCGACAGGAAGTGACCGATCGAGGCCCGCGATCCCGCCGGAACGGTCCCGTCCAGATAGCGCGAGGTCAGCAAGCCCTGCTGCAACGGGCTGAACGCGATACAGCCCATCCCGCTCTCGGCGGTCGCGTCGAGGAGCGAATCCTTCTCGATCCACCGGTTCAGGATCGAGTACGACGGCTGATGGATCAGCGCCCGCACACCCATCCCGCGCAGGATCTCGGCGGCCTCCCGCGTCTTCTCCGAGCTGTAGTTGGAGACGCCGACGTACAGCGCCTTCCCTTGCTGCACCGCCGAAGCCAGCGCACCCATCGTCTCCTCCAGCGGAGTCTCCGGGTCGAAGCGGTGCGAGTAGAAGATGTCGACGTAGTCCAGGCCCAACCGTCCCAGCGACTGGTCGAGCGAGGCCAGCAGGTACTTGCGCGAACCCCACTCCCCATACGGCCCCGGCCACATGTCGTAGCCGGCCTTGCTGGAGATCACCACCTCGTCCCGGTACGGCCGGAAGTCCTGCGCGAACAGCCGCCCGAAGTTCACCTCGGCCGAGCCGTACGGCGGACCGTAGTTGTTCGCCAGGTCGAAGTGCGTCACGCCGAGGTCGAACGCCCGCCGCAGAATCGCGCGCTGCTCCTCCAGCGGCTTGGTGTCGCCGAAGTTGTGCCACAGCCCCAGCGACACCAGCGGCAGCTTCAGCCCGCTGGCCCCGCTGCGCCGGTACGGCATCCGGCCGTCGTAGCGGCCCGGTTCGGCGGCGTAGGTGGTCAGGACGTTCATCTGGTTCAGCCCTCCGAAGAGCCGTTAGAACGGGCAGTGCGGGTAAAGCGCAATGTGACGAGCTGGAAGGGCCGCAGCTTCACCCGCAGCCCGCCATCCTCTGTGGTCACGCTCACACCTTCTCGGGTGATCGGCCGCTCAAGCAAATCGCAGATCTCGGGGCCTGAGCACTCGAAGCCGGGGGTGATCAGCGCGGAGGCCCGACCGCCGTGGGACTCGTAGACGCGCAGGACGACGTCGCCGCTGCGGTCGTCGGCGAGCTTGATCGCGGAGGCGGTCACGGCATCGTTGTCGATGGTGAACAGCGGCGCGACACTGGCGCTCCCCCGGAACACAGAACCGACCACCGTGTTCAGCGCCCGGCCCTCACGCACCGCGTCGCCGACCGAAGCGCCCGGCACCACCGCATGCTCGAAGCTGTGAGCGCCCTGGTCGGTCTCGGGATCTGGAAAGCGCGGCGCTCGGAGCAGCGACACCCGCGCGGTCACGGTGGTCCCGCCGTCTTCGCGCACGGTGCGGGTCACATCGTGGCCGTAGGTGGAACCGCTGAGCAGAGCCACGCCCCAGCCGGGCTCCTCGAAGTGCAGGAAGCCGTGGTTGCAGGCCTCGAACTTCGCCGCCTCCCACGAGGTGTTCGTGTGGGTGGGCCGGAAGATGTGGCCGAACTGGGTCTCCGAGGCGTAGCGGTCGGCACGGATGTCGAGCGGGAACGCGAGCTTCAGGAACTTCTCGGTCTCGTGCCAGTTCACCCAGGTGCTGATGGACACCAGCTTGCTTCCTCTGGTCAAGCGCACCTGCTGCCGGACCGCCGACGCGCCGAACGAGCGGGCCACCGTGACCTTCACCCCGCCGAGCACCGGCTGGTCCTCGACCCACATCGAGTCGAGCTCGGTCAGATCGGTCACGGTATTGCGATAGAACTCGTCCACGTCCCAGGCGTCCCACATATTCGGGAAGTCCGGATGGATCTGCAACAGATTGGCGGCGCTACCCGGTGGCAGGGTCTCACGGCCCTTTTCCAGGTCGACCAGCGACACGATCAGTCCGCGTGCGTCGATCTCCACCCGGACCATTCCGTTGTCCAGGACATGCCCGCCGTCGGGCCGCTCCGACGCCTCGACTCGCTTGCCCGCCCCGCGCATGACCCCGGCACCGCCGGCCGGTATCCCATGGCGCTCGTGCGGGGCGCCGTTGAACGTCACCACCCCGTCGGCGGAGCCATCGCGACCAGCCGCTTCGAGCATCCGCCGCTGACTGTCGATGATCATCTCATCCAGCTCACGACCGATATCGGCGTATGTCCGTTCGGCCTCCCGATGCACCCACGCGATCGAGGACCCGGGCAAGATGTCATGGAACTGGTGCAGCAGCACCGTCTTCCAGATCCGGTCGAGCGCCTCGTAGGGGTACTCGGTCCCGGCCCGCACCGCCGCGGTCGCCGCCCAGAGCTCGGCTGACCGTAGCAGCGCCTCGCTCCGCCGGTTCCCCTGCTTCGTCCCCGCCTGACTCGTCAACGTCGCCCGATGCAGCTCCAGATACAGCTCCCCCACCCACACCGGCGGATTCTGATACTCCGCCTCGGCCTTCGCGAAGAAGTCCCCCGGCTTCTCCCACTCGACCCGCGCCGAACCCTCCAGATCCTTCATCCGCTTGGCCTTGGCGATCATCTCCCGCGTCGTCCCGCCGCCGCCGTCGCCCCAGCCGGTCGGCGCCAACGACACCGACGCCCGCCCCTTGTCCTTGAAATTCCGCGCCGCATGCGCGATCTCGCTGCCCTTCATCGAGCAGTTGTACGTGTCGACCGGCGGGAAATGCGTGAAGATCCGCGTGCCGTCGATCCCTTCCCACAAGAACGTGTGATGCGGGAACTTGTTGATCTGGCTCCACGAGATCTTCTGCGTCAGCAGCCACTTCGACCCGGCCGCCTTGATGATCTGCGGCAGCCCGCCCGCGAATCCGAAGGTGTCCGGCAGCCACGCCTCGTCGTTCTCGACCCCGAACTCCTCCAGGAAGAACCGCTTGCCGTGCACGAACTGCCGCGCCATCGCCTCCGAGCCGGGCATGTTCGTGTCCGACTCCACCCACATGCCGCCGGCCGGCACGAACCGCCCGGACGCGACCGCCTTCTTGACCTTCTCGTAGACCTCGGGGCGGTGGGTCTTGATGAAGTCGAACTGCGCGGCCTGCGACATCGTGTAGACGAACTCCGGCTCGTCCGCCAGCAGCGCGGTCATGTTCGCGGTCGTGCGCGCCACTTTGCGCACCGTCTCGCGCAACGGCCACAGCCACGCCGAGTCGATGTGCGCGTGGCCGACCGCTGAGATCCGGTGCGCCGAGGGCACCGCCGGTTTGGCCAGCACCTCGGCCAGGCACGACCGCGCCGCGGCGGCGGTGGCATTCACGTTCTGGAGGTCGACGGCGTCCAACGCCTTGTCGACGGCACGCATGATCTCGTACCGCCGCGCATCCTCCGGCAGCTCGGCCATCAGCTCGCCGAGCACCTCCAGGTCGGCGACCAGGTTCCACACCGTCTCATCGAAGACCACCAGGTCCAGCCGCTCCAGCTGGTACTGCGGCTCGTCGCCGGCCGTCTCCTTGTCACCGAGCAGCGTCGGCAAGAACGGGTGATAGTCCAAGATCACCGGGTTGGACGCCGCCTCGACGTGCAGCAGCACCTCCTCGCCGCCGACCGCGCGCTCGGCCACCCGCACCCACTGGTTCCGCGGGTTCAAGCCCTTCACCGGCTCGCCGTCGGCCCCGTAGACCAGACCCTCGCACTGAAACCCGGGCATGTTCTTGTCGAATCCGAGGTCGATGACGGCCTCGACGGTCTTACCGGCCCACTCGGCCGGCACCGTCCCGGACACCGTCAGCCAGCTCGTCCCCCACGGCGCGCCCCACCTGGCCCCCGGAGCGATCGGTTCACGCGGCGCGGCCAAACCCTCGGCCACCGGCACCGGCTCACCCGGGGCCACCCAGATCGACGCGCTCAGCGGCACCGACTCGGGGTAGATCGCCGGGGTGATGCGCTCCTCCAGGACGCGCTTAAGACGGTGCTCCACCAGGGCCCGGTCATCGTGCATCGCTCTCGCTCCAAACGTCCTCGACAGCCAGCACCTCTGTGATGCCGCGCGCGGTCAGATGATTCCTATCCTCCGCCGACCCGGCCAGAACAGCCGTCGGACGCGCACCAAGCGACACCAGGTGCATGAACGCCTCGTAAAACCGGCCCCCGGGACCGCAGGTGGCCCGCGCCGTGACCTCCTCGGGCAGGTCCAACACCAGCGCGACGGTACGCGGGGCCGCAGGCACCCATCGGGCGCGGGTCGCGTTGACGATCTTCGCCAGCTCCAGCCCGGCGGGCTTCGGCTCGCGAGTGGTGGTCAGCAAGCCGAGGCTGTATTCGAGCTCTGGGAAGTCGGCCAACGCGCGGTCCACGTCGTGCGAGCACCACCAGGTGACGCCCCACACGTCCGGGCAGTCCAGGGCGTTGGCCACCGTCGCGCGGGTGAACTCGGCGGCCCGGTCGGCCGGGACGTGCGGCTGCGGCGCCCCGACCTCCTGCAACCACACCGGCCGGTGCGGGTCCACGGCCCAGGCCTTGGACAGCTCGATCAGGTACTCGGCGTGATGCGCCACGGCCGTGGAGTCCGAGCCGTAACGCTGCTGCGTGCCGTTGAAGACCCAGGAGTGGATCGCCGTCGCGGCACCCTGCCGGGCCGCGTGCGCCGGGGTGAAGGGATGGCCGTCGAGGTACCAGGCGGCGTCATAAGAGCAGTGCAGGTGGAACCTGCCCGGCGCGCCTTCCTCACACGCGGCGAGCAGCCGGTCCAGCCACGCGGCCGCCTGCGCCGGCGTGATCCGGTCCGGGTCCGGGTGCGGGTCGCCGGAGAACTGGTTGGTCTCGTTGCCCAGCGTCATGCCGATGAAGTTGGGCCGGTCGGCCAGCGCGGCGGCCAGCGTGCGCAGGTACTCGGCCTCCCCGCTGAGCGCGTCGGGATCGGTGAACATGTTCCGCCGGTGCCAGCTGGTGACCCACGACGGCTGGAAGTCGAAACTGGACAGGTGGCCCTGCAAGCCGTCGACGCTCACGTCCAGGCCGCGCTCCCCGGCGGCATCGGCCAGCGCCACCAACTGCTCGACCGCACGCGGGCGGATCAGGGTGCGATTGGGCTGGAACAGCGGCCACAGCGGGAAGACCCGCACGTGGTCCAGGCCGAGCGCGGCGATCGAGTCCAGGTCCGCGCGCACGGCGCCGAGGTCGAAATCGAGCCAGTGGTGGAACCAGCCGACGCTGGGGGTGTAGTTGACGCCGAAGCGGGGCGCGATCGGACGCTGCGGATCTTCCGTCATAACCGGAGCCGGTCCCTCGTGTGGTTCGTGTGCTGTGCTGGTGGCAGAGGTGGGCCCAGATCGGCCGGGCTCGGGTCAACCCTTGATGGCACCCTCCGCTACGCCCCGGAAGAAGAACCGCTGCAGGACCAGGAACAGCGCGAGGATCGGCAGCAGCGCGATCATCGTGCCGGCGGCGATGGTGCGCGGATCGTGCGACCACTGGCCGTCGAGATAGGACAGGCCGACGGTGAGCGTGAGCTTGTCCGGGGTCTGCAGCACCAGCAGCGGCCACAGGAAGTCGTCCCAGGCGCCGATGAAGGTGAAGATCGAGATGACGCTCAGCACGCCCTTGACCGCCGGCAGCCCGACGTGGCGCAGCCGCTGCACGGTGTTGGCGCCGTCGATGATCGCCGCCTCCTCGACCTCCCGGGGCAGCGCCAGGAAGGCGTTGCGCATCAGCAGGACGTTGGTCATGGCGATCAAGTCCGGCAAGGCGACGCCGATGAGGCTGTCGCCGAGGCCCATGTTCGTGATCATCTGGAACTTGGAGATGATCGTCACCTCGGCCGGCAGGATCAGGGTCGAGACGAACACCCCGAGCAGCAGTTTGCGGCCCTTGAACTTGAGCCGGGCCAGCACGTAGCCGGCCAGCGTGGCGCCGATGACGTTCCCGGCGACGTTGATGAACGCGACCGTCAGCGAGTTCACCGCGAAATGCCACACCGGGATGGTGCGCCGCACCTCGCCGTAGTTGCCCAGGGTCGGATGCTGCGGCAGCAGGTGGATGTTCTGGGTGAAGACGTCCTCGACCTTGCTCTTGAGCGAGGTCGACAGCTCCCAGAGCATCGGCCCGATCGAGATGAGCAGCACCGCGATCAGCGTGAGGTAGCGCAGGACCAGGCCGTGCCGGGTCGGCGCGTCGAAGATCGGCGAACGGCCTCTGGCCGCGGTCACGACTCCTCCAGGGTGTTCTTGTTCAGGCGCGTCAGGAACAGCAGCGGGACGGCGGTGAGGAAGAACAGGAACACGCTGATCGCGCTGGCGTAGCCCAAGCGGCCGTCGCTGCCGGAGGCGGCCTGCTGCACCAGCATCACGATGGACACGTCCTGCCCGCCGACCCCGCCGGTCCGCCCGCCGAGGATGTAGAGCTCGCCGAACACGCGCATCGCGTTCACGGAGATCAGGACCGAGACCAGGATCATGGTCCCGCGCACCCCCGGCACGGTCACGCTCCAGAACCGGCGCACCGTCCCGGCCCCGTCCACCGCCGCCGCCTCGTGCAGTTCCCGCCGCACACTGCCGAGCGCGGACATATAGAGGACCATGTAGTAGCCGAGTCCCTTCCAGACGGTGAGCGCCACTGCGGACAACAGCAACAGCCACCGGTCGGTCAGGAACGGGATGGTCTTGTGCACGAACCCCATCGACTGCGCCAGGCTGTTGATCAGCCCGCGGTCGTCCAACAGCCACTTCCAGATCAGCGCCACGGTCACCGCCGAGGCGATGACCGGGAAGTAGAACGCCGTCCGGAAGAACCCGATGCCGGGGATGTTCCGCTGCACCAGCAGTGCCAGCAGCAGCCGGAGGAAGGTCAGCATCGGGACGCAGATGACCATGAAGATGACGGTGTTGAGGATCGCGTCGCGCATGTGCGGGTCGTGCCACAGCAGCCAGTAGTTCTTGAAGCCGATGAAGTGCCCACCGGTCAGCTGGTGCACGTTCGTGAACGACAGCGTGACCGTGTTGATCGCCGGCCACACGCTGAACAGCGCGAGCCAGACCAGCGCGGGCAGCATCAACAGCCAAGGTGTGTAGAACCGGTGGGACCTCATCGCCGACTTCTCAGCTTTCTTCTACAAATGTCGGCTCCGCCGACGGCTCAGATCGGCTGAGCCCTCCCTATCAAGACCTCAGGACCGTCCGGGCCGGCGTCACTGCGTGAGCAGCGCGTTCGCCTGCCGCACCGTGTTGTCCAGCGCCTGCTTCGACGACTCCTTGCCGGTCATCGCCTTGGCGATCTCCTGGGCCAGGATCGTGTTCATCGCGTCGGTCCAGATCGGCGGCGTGAAGTTCACCGCGGTCTGCATGTCCTTGTACGCGATCACCGAGGCGTCGCCCTGCGGAGTGCCGTCGCTCTTGCTGTACTGCGGGTCGTTCGCCGAGGCGGTGGTGCCCGGCAGGAAGCCCGGGGCCAGCTTGATGAAGGCGACCTGGTTGTCGTTGTCCGCCACGTACTCGGCGAAGGCCAGGGCCAGCGGCAGGTTCTTGCTCTTGCTGGCGACCGACAGGCCCTGCACGTACAGCGGCGCGGTGTCCAGCGCCGGGGAGGGGACCACGTTCGGGGCCAGCGAGGGGTTGTCCTGCTTCAGGCTGGTGATCAGGTTGCCGCCACCGGTGGTCCAGGCGACCTCCTGCTTGCTGAACAGCTTGGAGTTGCCCTCGTAGCTGTTGTCCAGGACGTTGGAGGGCAGGTAGCCGGCCTTGAAGGCGGCGGTGTACTCGTCCAGCATCGCCGCGGCCTGATCGGTGGCGAAGGCGAACTTGGTGCCGTCGGCGGACAGCAGCTTGGTGCCGGTGTTGGCGATGTCCGACAGGCCGGGGGCCCGGGACATCAGGTAGTCCTTGCCGCCGGAGGCGTCATGCATGACCTTGGCCTGCTGCACCAGCTCGCCGAAGGTCTTCGGGGGCTTGGCGGCGTCCAGGCCGTCCTTGGCCATCATCGTCTTGTTCCAGTAGCTGACGTCGGTGCCCAGGTACCACGGGAAGGCGAAGAACGAGCCGCCGCCGTCGACGTCCTGGTAGTTGTATGCGCTCAGGCCGCTCTTGACCCAGTCGGTCTCCAGGGCGGGCACGTTCTTCTTCAGGTCCAGCAGGTTCCCGGTCTTGGCCACGGAGTGCGCGATGTCCGGCGGAAGGTTCACCACGTCGGGGAGGCTGCCGGTGGTGACCTGGCTGGTGACCTTGGTCGCGTAGCCGTCGCCGGGCTGGTCGATCCAGTTGACGTCGGTGCCCGGGTGCGCCGCCTTGAAGTCGGAAATGAGCTTGGTGAAGTACGGGGTGAACTTGTCGTTCTTCAGCGACCAGGTCTGGAAGGTGATGGAGCCGGACAGCGCCGCCGTGGTCGCGACGGTCTTGTTCGCGGCCGCGCTCGACGACTTGCTGCCGACGCCGCAGCCGGCGGCCAGCAGGGTCGCGGCCACGGCTATGGCGGATACCGCTGTGGTCCTGCGCATGTTCATGACTCCCGATCTTCGCGGTCTGAGGGGATCGTCGTGGGGTCGAACAGAGGTGCCCGCTCGTCAACGCGAGCTCTACTAAAGCGCTCCAGTGAAAGGGGACTATGCTCCGAGCGGCACGGGGGTGTCAAGACCCTATCGACCGGTTCAGCGGCGTCCGGTACCCACCCTTTTCCGTACCCGCCGCGGCATGTGGCGCGGATTACAGCATCACCCGGCGCAGACCACCCCGTGTCGTCTTCGTAGAATCTCCACTATGGGACAACCAGCCGTAGAAGTGACCGGCCTGGTCAAGAGGTACGGCTCCAAGACCGCGGTGGACGGCCTGAACCTCCAGGTGGAGGCCGGGACCGTGACCGCCGTGCTCGGCCCGAACGGGGCCGGGAAGACCTCGACGATCGAGTGCTGCGAGGGCTACCGCCGGCCCGACGGCGGCACCGTCCGCGTCCTCGGGCTGGATCCGATCGCGCAGGGTGAGCAGCTGCGGCCGCGGATCGGGGTGATGCTCCAGTCCGGCGGCATCTACCCGACCGTGCGGGCCGTGGAGATGCTCAACCACACCGCGAAGCTCTACGCGAACCCCCTCGACACCGGCGCGCTGATCGAGCGGCTCGGCCTGGGCTCGGCCGGCAAGACCCCGTTCCGCCGGCTGTCCGGCGGCCAGCAGCAGCGGTTGTCGCTGGCGCTGGCCGTGGTCGGGCGGCCGGAGTTGGTGTTCCTGGACGAGCCCACCGCCGGGCTCGACGTGCAGGCCCGGCACGCCACCTGGGAGCTGATCGAGCAGTTGCGGCGCGACGGCGTCACCGTGGTCCTGACCACGCACCTGCTCGACGAGGCCGAGCGGCTGGCCGACACGGTGGCGATCGTGGACTCCGGGAAGGTGATCGCCCACGACTCGCCGGCCGGCCTGGCGACGGCGAACGGCACCCGCGACACCGCGATCCGCTTCACCGCGCCGACCGGCCTGGACCTGGCCGGGCTGCTGGACACGCTGCCGGCCGGCCTGACCGCCGTCGAGCAGCCGCCCGGCTCCTATCTGGTCGGCGGCGAGGTCACTCCGGACGTGCTGGCCAAGGTGACCTCGTGGTGCGCCGCCAAGGACGTGATGCCGCACGGCCTGAACGTCGGACGCCGTACCCTCGAAGACGTCTTCCTCGATCTCACCGGACGGGAGCTCCGTTGACCACCACCGCTTCCGCCGACGAGACCGGGGCCATGAACGCGACCGACCCGCCCCGCCGAGCCGAGCCGCTCACCTTCACCCCGGCCCCGGGCGCCGCCCCGGCTTCCCGCATGATCCTCGCGCAGGCCGTCCACGAGGTCCGCCTCATGCTCCGCAACCCGGAGCAGCTGCTGCTGACCATAGTGATCCCGGCGCTGATGATGATCCTGTTCTCCGGCGAGTCGCTGATCACCACCGACGGCCCGGGCAAGCGCATCGACTTCTACGCCCCCGGCCTGTTCGGCGCGGCCGTGCTCTCGACCGCGTTCACCGGCCTGGCCATCGGCACCGGCTTCGAGCGCCGCTACGGCGTGCTCAAGCGCATGGGCGCCACGCCGCTCCCGCGCTGGGGCCTGATCGTGGCCAAGGCGCTGTGCGTGCTGTGCGTGGAGGCCATCCAGATCGCGCTGCTGTCGGCGATCGCGCTGGCCATGGGCTGGAAGCCGCACGGCGACCCGCTGGCCTGCGCGCTGCTGGTGGTGCTGGCCACCGGCACCTTCGCGGGCCTGGGGATGCTGATGGCCGGCACGCTGCGACCTTCGCGGGCCTGGGGATGCTGATGGCCGGCACGCTGCGGGCCGAGGCGACGCTGGGCCTGGCGAACTTCGTCTTCCTGCTGCTGCTGGCCGGCGGCGGCGTGATCCTCCCGCTGTCGAAGTTCCCCTCCGGCGTCCACCACGCGCTCGACGCCCTCCCGATCAGCGCCCTGACCAACGGCCTGCGCGACGTGCTGCAGCACGGCGCCACGCTGCCGTGGGGCGACGTCGGTATTCTCGCCGCCTGGGCCGTGGCCGCGATCACGGTGGCTGCCCGAAGCTTCAAGTGGGAGTAGCAGGAACATGACGCAGGCACCTACCGCCGGAGACGCGACCGGCACCGCGGCCGCCGGAACAGCGGCCCGCACCGCTCCCGCCCGCGCCACCGCCAAGCTCCTCACCTGGCGCCCGACCCCGGCGATCGTCAGCTGGGCCTGCTTCGCCGCGCTGGTCGCCAACATCGGCATCATCGTCACCGGCGGCGCGGTCCGGCTCACCGATTCCGGCCTGGGCTGCCCGACCTGGCCCACCTGCACCGACGGCAGCCTGGTCCCGACCCGGCAGCTCGGCGCGTACGGCGCGGTGGAGTTCACCAACCGCATGCTCACCTTCGCGGTCTCGGTGGCCGTCGGCGCGGCGATCATCGCCTGCATGCGCTGGCACCCGCGCCGCGCGGTGCTGGTCAAGCTGTCCTGGTCGCTGTTCTTCGGCGTGGTGGCTCAGGCGATCATCGGCGGCATCTCGGTGCGCACCCACCTGTCGCCGATCTGGGTCGCCCTGCACATGCTGGTGTCTATGGGCATGGTCGCGATCGCCTACGTCCTGTGGACCCGCAGCCGCGAGCCGGACGACGCCCCGCCGACGCTCACGGTGGCACCCGTTCTGCGCCAGCTCGGCTATGTCCTCACCATCGGTGTCGCCGCGCTCCTGGCCGCCGGCACCATCGTCACCGGCAGCGGCCCGCACTCCGGCGCCAAGGCCGGCGACCCGGGCAACAAGCGCTTTCCGATCAGCCCGGCCAACGCCACGCAGCTGCACGCGGACCTGGTCTTCCTCGTCGTCGGGCTGACCGTCGCGCTGTGGTTCGCGCTGAAGGCCACCGGTGCCGCGCCGCGGATTCTGACGACGGTCCGGGACTTGTTCCTCGTTCTGATGGCGCAGGGCGTGATCGGCTACGCGCAGTACTTCACGCATCTGCCGGTGCTGCTGGTCGGCATCCACATGTTCGGCGCGGCGATGGTCTGGGTCGCGACGTGGCGGGTGCTGCTCGCCATGCGGGAGCGGCGGGGGATCCCGGCGCAAGTCGCCGTGGCCTGACACCGAGCCTGACATCACGGCCTGGCATCAGGTCTGGCAACCGAACGTCCCCGGCTCGATGCTCGCGAGCCGGGGACGTTCTCTTGCGGGCGGTCAGCCCTTCGTGGTCCGATCCGACGCGGCCGTCGGATCGGAGCCGTTGTTGACGAACGGCGTGATCTCCCGCTTGGCCTGCGCGGCGAAGTCCTTCGTCACCGTGGTCGTCCACGCGCCGTCCAGCGCGATCCCCCGCACCTGCTCCCGCGTCAGCGGCGGCACCTTGCGCGTGGGCTCGTTGTCGAACTTCTCACCCTGTGGTGCGTAGTTGCTCGACGACGCGACGACGAGCCGTCCGTCGGGATACAGCACCTCAGTCGTCCAGGCGAACAACTTCCCGACGAGCGGGTAGCCGACCGGGTATTGGTAGCTCTTCACGAGGGTCCCGTCATTCAAGGCCTCTGTTTTACAAGCGATGTCGCTCGGATAGCACTTCATCTGGTCACGGCTCCATGCACCGTTCTGAACGAGCTCGACCCCCACGGTCCCGACCCCGAGACGGTCGGTCACATTCAGGTGCCCCAAGACCTCGAGCCCATCACCGGGCGCCGCGTGGTAGCTGATATACCCACTGAACTCCGACGCTGTTCCACATGGCAGCACCTGCTTCACGCGCAACACTTGCGACTGCGGGTCGATCAGCACTCGCCCCGGTCCGGGATCGCTCGTGGCCATCGAGGTGGGCCCCACAGGAACCTTGTTCCCCGGCGAGGCCGCCGAACTCGGCGGTGACGGCGGCGCCTTGCTCGCCGGCGACGCCTCGTTCGCGGGCGACGCCTTGCTCGTCGGCGACCCCAACCCCGGCGGCACCGGTCCGACCGCGCACTGCGCGCCGGAACCTGCCGCCGACTGGCCGCCGCCTCCGCCGACGCCCGTGCCGAACGCCACCGCCCCCGCCGCGACGCCCAGCACCGCGACCGTGCTCAACGCCCCGGTCAGCACCCGCGTCCGCACCACCCGCGCCCGCGCCGCCGCGAACACCGCCGTCGGGCCGCCGACGATCGGCGGCTCTTCGCCGAGCCCCACCGCCAGCACGTCCCTGATCTCGTCGTCGTTCATACCGTCCATGCCATGCCCGTTCATGCCGTGGCCCCTTCCGAGCCGATGCCCAGTTCGAGCCGGTCGGGGCCGAGCACCACCCGCAGGGCGGCGAAAGCCTTCGCACACTGGCTCTTCACCGTCCCCTGCGACACCCCGAGCAGGTCCGCGGTCTCCTCGACGCTGCGGTCCTCCCAATACCGGAGCACCACCGTCGCGCGTTGCCGAGGCGGCAGGCCGCGCAGCGCGGCCAGCACCGTGAGTCGCATGTCACGGTCCTGTCCGGCCCCGGCGTCCGCGGGATCGACCGCGTCCGCCGGCTCCGCCCACGACTTCTCCCGCCGGCGCCAGAGCCGCTTGTTCTCCTCCAGGAACAGCCGCAGCAGCACCTGCCGCGAGTACGCGTCCAGGCTGTCCACCCGGCGCCGCCGCGCGGCGACCACCACCTTGACCAGGGTCCCCTGCACGAGGTCCTCGGCCCGATGCCAGTCACCGCACAGCAAGTACGCTGTGCGGCGCAGCGCCAGATACCGTCCCTGGACGAACTGTCCCAGCTCCTCCTCGACGGCTGCCTTGTCTCCGCGCGCCATGGGCTGTTCCCTCCGACCGGCTCAATCTTCTGTCACCGGTCCTTGAGGGATCGCTCCGGATCCGGGGTTGCCCGAGGAAGGAGAAACCTCAGACACCGGGCGCCGCCACCACCAGATCGCCGACCCCGGTCGCCTCGACCCCGCCCTCCCGCGCCGGCACGAAGCACGACTGGCCCTGCGTGAGCGTCAGCGTGCCACGCGTCCCGCGCAGCTCCACCTCACCGGACAGCGCCAGCACGATGCGGGGCCCGGTGCCGGGCAGCTGCGCGCGCATCGTGGTCCTCGCGTCCAAGACCGCGCGGTGGAGCCGGAACTCCGGCGCGGGCGTGTCGAACTCCTCGACACCGACACCCAGCGGCTTGGCATGCCGCACCGGAACCGGCACCAGCGGGTCCATGATCCGCAGCAGCTCGGCGACGTCGATGTGCTTCGGCGTCAGGCCCGCGCGCAGCACGTTGTCGGAGTTGGCGAGCAGCTCGATGCCGGTGCCGTGCAGATAGGCGTGCAGGCCGCCGGCCTCCAGGAAGATCGCCTCACCGGGTACGAGCACCACCCGATTCAGCAGCAGCATCGCGACCAGGCCGATATCACCGGGGAAGTCGCGGGACACCCGCACCACGGCGGCGAAGTCGTCGGCGTAGTCGCCCTTCTCGTCAGGGCCCGAACCCCGCTCGCAGGCCGCGACGACATCGGCCACCAGGTTCCCGCGCGTGTCGGCCGGCCACTCCAGCAGCCGTCCCAGCACCGCCGCGACGGTCCCCGCCTCCGGCTTCTCAGCCAGCTCGACGCGCAACGGCTCCAGCGCGCCGGCGCCCAGCTCGACCAGCCTCGCGAAGACCCGTTCGGCCTGCTCGCCGCTCCGGCAGCCGGCCAGCGCCTCGAAGTCGGTGAGCGCCATCAGGATCTCCGGCTTGGGCCAGTCGTCCACATAGTTGCGGTTCGGGTCGCGAGGCGCGAGCCCGCGCCCCTGCTCGGCGGCGTAACCGGCCTCGGCCTGCGCGCGCGTGGGGTGGGTCTGGATCGACAGCGCCTTGGCCGCCGAAAGCACCTTGAGCAGGAACGGCAGCCGGTTCTTGAACCGGGCCGCGACCTGCGGCCCCAGCATCCCGACCGGGTCGGCGGAGATGAAGTCCAGCAGCGTCGCCTCACCGCCGTCGATGCGCGACGGCGCCGAGGGATGCGCTCCCATCCACAGCTCGGCCTCGGGCTCCCCCGAGGGCTCCCGGCCGAGCAGGTCGCTGATGGCGCTGGGCGATCCCCAGGCATAGTGCTGCGTGGTGTTGGTCAGCCGATACACGCGGTAAAGGCTAGTCGAAACGGCCCCGCGATTCGGCCGCTCAGCCCACGAGCGGACTCACCGCGGCGGCCACGAACAGCAGCGCCAGATACATGTTCGAGAAGTGGAACAGCCGCATCGGCAGCAGTTCGACCCCTTGCTTGCCCGCCCGCGCCCGCAGGTCCAGCCGGTGCGCCTCGATCAGGAAGACGGCCCCGAGCGCGGCGGCGGCGATCGGGTAGACCAGGCCGGTGTCAGCGACCGGCCACAGCAGCAGCGAGCAGGCCACGGTGGCGTAGGAGTACCAGACGATCTGCTTGGTCACCTCGCGTGCCGGCGCCACGACCGGCAGCATCGGCACGTTCGCCGCCGCGTAGTCCTCGCGGTAGCGGATGGCCAGCGCCCAGAAGTGCGGCGGCGTCCACAGGAAGACGACCATGAACAGCACCACGGGCGCCCAGGCGAGCTCGCCGGTGGCGGCGGTCCACCCGATCAGCGCCGGGAAGCACCCGGCCGCGCCGCCCCACACGATGTTCTGCGGCGTGCGCCGCTTGAGCACCATCGTGTAGACGAGCACGTAGAAGGCGTTGGCGACCAGCGCCAACCCCGAGGACAGCCAGTTGACGAACAAGCCGAGCCACAGTGTCGACACCACACCGAGCACGAGCCCGAAGACCAGCGCGCTGGCCGGGGTGACCGACGCCGCCGGCACCGGGCGCCGCCGGGTCCGCCGCATCTCGGCGTCGATGTCCCGGTCGACGTAGCAGTTCAGCGCGTTGGCACTGCCGGCGGACAGATAGCCGCCGATGGTCACCGCGACCACCGGCCACAGCGCCGGAACGTGCCGCAGCGCCAGGAACATCACCGGGATGGTGGTGACCAGCAGCAGCTCGATGATGCGCGGCTTGGTCAAGGCGACATACGCCTTGAGCACCGCCACCGCGTGCCCGCCGCGGTCCCCGGTCCCGACCTCCGGCGACGGGCCCAAGGCCCGGGACGGAGCCGTGGCCGCGGGAGTCTCGACCGTGGTCAAAAGCCCGTCCTCCATGGATGCCTGATTCGGACAACACGCAACTTTAGACCGTCGTGGCGACCGCTCACGCGGCGGGTCGGCTTATCGCGGGTTGAGCCGCGTCACAGCTGTTCGCCAACGCTTTGCGCAGAGGTTCACCCAGGATTAGCCCCACATATGCGTCCCACCTGGTGACTCGGCACGCAGGGCCCCTATGGTCCGAGTAGGCTGGCGCAACGAGATCTGAACATGATGCGCGAAGGTCCCACCGGCTGACCCCGAGCGTGGGGCCTTGGCGCGTGAACCGCGAAGGAGCGCTTTCGGTGAGCACCGCAAGCACCGCAACCCCGTTCGAGTGGACCGACTTGGACAAGCGCGCAGTGGACACCGTCCGCGCTTTGGCCATGGACGCCGTCCAGAACGTCGGCAACGGCCACCCGGGAACCGCGATGTCCCTGGCCCCGGCGGCGTATCTGTTGTTCCAGCGCCACCTTCGCTTCGATCCGGCCGACCCCCAGTGGGTCGGCCGTGACCGTTTCGTCCTGTCCTGCGGTCACTCCTCGCTGACCCAGTACATCCAGCTCTACCTGTCGGGCCTGGGCCTGGAACTGGACGACCTGCGCGGGTTCCGGCAGTGGGGCTCGCTGACCCCGGGGCACCCGGAGTACGGCCACACCGCGGGCATCGAGATCACCACCGGCCCGCTGGGCCAGGGCCTGTCCAACGCCGTGGGCATGGCGATGGCGCAGCGCTACGAGCGCGGCCTGTTCGACCCGGACGCCGCGCTCGGCACCTCGCCGTTCGACCACCGCGTCTACGTCTTCGCCTCCGACGGCGACCTGGAGGAGGGCGTCACCTCCGAGGCGTCCTCGATCGCCGGGCACCAGAACCTCGGCAACCTCGTCGTCGTGTACGACGACAACCACATCTCCATCGAGGGCGACACCAAGGTCTCCTTCGGCGAGGACGTGCTGCACCGCTACGAGGCCTACGGCTGGCACGTGCAGGACGTGAACTGGCTCGCCGGCGGCGGCTACCACGAGGACGTCGAGGCGCTGCACCACGCGCTGCTGGCGGCCGAGCAGGAGACCTCGCGGCCGTCCATCATCCGGCTGCGCACGGTCATCGCCTGGCCGGCGCCGAACGCCCAGAACACCGGCAAGGCGCACGGCTCGGCCCTCGGCGACGCCGAGGTCAAGGCCACCAAGGCCGTCATGGGCATGGACCCGGACCTGAGCTTCGACGTGGCGCCGGAGGTCCTGGCCCACACCCGCGAGGTCGGCGCCCGCGGCGCCGTCGCGCACGCCGCCTGGGACGCGGAGTTCGCCGCCTGGCGCACCGCCAACCCCGAGCGCGCCGCCGACTTCGACCGCATCGCCAAGCGCGAGCTGCCGGCCGGCTGGACCGCCAAGCTGCCGACCTTCGAGCCGGGCAAGGAAGTGGCGACCCGCAAGGCCTCCGAGGCCGTGATCCAGGCGATCGCCGAGTCGGTGCCGGAGCTGTGGGGCGGCTCGGCCGACCTCGCCGAGTCCAACCTGACCACGATCAAGGGCGGCAAGTCGTTCCTGCCGACCGCCTACGGCCAGACCGAGTTCGGCGAGTCCTCGCCGTACGGCCGCATCCTGCACTTCGGCATCCGCGAGCACGCGATGGGCTCGATCCTGAACGGCATCGCGGTGCACGGCAACACCCTGCCGTTCGGCGGCACCTTCCTGGTGTTCTCCGACTACATGCGCCCGGCGGTGCGACTCGCGGCCCTGATG
>JAEKKI010000246.1 GCA_019510485.1 Catenulisporales bacterium | reverse complement strand
AGCCGTGGCCGGACTCGGCCACCGGCAGCCGGTGGGTCGACCTGCCCGAGATCTGGCATCTCAGCGACCCCGAGAGCCCCTCGAAGGCGGAGCAGCCGTAAGGAACCACGCGATCGCTCCACTCGAACGGGCTAACCCCATGAAGAAGGTCAAGATGCCCGGCCGCCTGAACCGCCCCGGCCGCGGACGGCCGGCTCGAACGGCCCTCGCGACGGCCTTCGCCGTCATCGCGGCGGGTGCCTTCGCGGTGTCTCCCACCACCGCGACGGCCGCTACCACCACCACGCTGTTCGTCTCGCCGACCGGCAGCGGAACCTCCTGCACGTCCGCCGCGCCGTGTTCGGTGACCCAGGCCCGGACCTCCGTCGAGGCCATCGACGGCGACATGAGCGGCAACATCGTCGTCCAGCTCGCCGCCGGCACCGCCAACGGCTCGCTGGTCCAGCTGTGGGCCTGCAACGGCCAGGGCAACCAGCAGTGGAACCTCGGCTGATCGACAGCAGCACCTAAGCTCTGTCCGAGGGCCGGGCGCCGACCGGTCCCGGCCCCCCGGGCAGAACCAAGTCACGCAAGTCACAGAAGGACGCTGACACGATGACCACCACGTTGGCGGTGCACTACACCGCCGCCCGCACGTTGACGACCGGCCCGGCCGAAACGGAGCCCCCGGGCCCCGGCGAGGTGGAGCTGGCCCCGGCCTTCGTCGGGATCTGCGGCACGGACCTGCACATCTTCCACGGCGACATGGACGCGCGGGTCAAGGCGCCCGCGGTGATCGGACACGAGATGTCCGGACGCGTGGTCCGGGTCGGGCCGGGCGTCGAGGGCTTCGCGCCCGGCGACCCGGTCACCGTGATGCCGCTGCGCTGGGACGGCACCTGCCCGGCCTGCCTGCGCGGCCACAGCCACGTCTGCCAGAACCTTGATTTCATCGGCATCGACTCGCCCGGCGCGATGCAGCAGCGCTGGACCGTGCCCGCCTCGACGCTCGACTCGCCCGGCGCGATGCAGCAGCGCTGGACCGTGCCCGCCTCGACGCTCGTCCGGCTGCCCGAATCACTCCCGCTGGATCGGGCGGCGCTGGTCGAGCCGACGGCGGTGGCCGTGCATGACGTCGGCCGCGCCGGTGTGCGTGAGGGCGAGCGGGTCGTCGTGGTCGGCGGTGGGCCGGTCGGCGTGCTGATCGCGCTGGTCGCCCAGGCGGCCGGGGGTGAGGTGCGGGTGGTGGAACTGAGCGCGCACCGGCGGCGGCTGGCCGAACAGCTGGGTTTGAGCACGTGGGATCCCGCTGCCGCCGATGTGGCGACGCTCGTCAACGACTGGACCGGGGACGCCGGCGCGGATGTCGCGTTCGAAGTCTCCGGCGCCGAGGCCGGTGTCCAGACCGCGGTGGACGCGCTCGCGGTGCGCGGGCGTCTGTGCTTGGTCGCCATCCATCCGCGCCCGCGTCAGGTGAATCTGCACCGTTTCTTCTGGCGCGAGCTGACGCTGGTCGGCGCGCGGCTGTATGACCGTGGGGACTTCGAGACCGCTGTGCGCCTGGTCGCCGACGGCACCATTCCGGCCGACGAGCTGATCAGCAAGGTGGTGCCGCTGGCTGACGCGCCGAGTGCCTTCGAGGCCTTGGAGGGCGGGGGCGACGTGATGAAGGTCCTCGTGGACTGTGGCAACGTTTCTTCGTCGGAGGGCGCGGCATGAATCCGTTCGATCTGACCGGGCGACTGGCGGTCGTCACCGGCGCCCGCCGCGGCATCGGGCGGGCCATGGCCCGCGCACTGGCCGAGGCCGGGGCCGACGTCATCGGCGTGAGCGCGAATCTGGAGGCCGCCGGCAGCGACGTCGAGAAGGACGTGACCGCCGCCGGCCGCTCCTTCGAGGCGATCCAGGCCGATTTCGCCGACCCCGCCGCCGTCACGGAGCTGGGCCGGGACCTGGCCGGGCGGGAGCGGCCGGTCGACATCCTGATCAACAACGCCGGAACCATCCGCCGTACCCCTGCCGCGCAGCACTCCGATGCCGACTGGGACCTGGTCCTCCAGGTCAACCTCACGGCACAGTTCGCCCTCGCCCGCGCCGTGGGGGCGCGGATGGTCGAGCGCGGCTACGGGAAGATCGTCTTCACCGCCTCCCTGCTCAGCTACCAGGGCGGTATCACAGTGCCCGGATACACCGCGGCCAAGCACGGCGTCGCCGGGCTGACCAAGGCGCTGGCGAACGAATGGGCTCCGCACGGGGTCAACGTCAACGCCATCGCCCCCGGCTACATCGCCACCGACAACACGCAGGCGCTGCGGGACGACGCCCAGCGGAGCGAGGCGATCCTGGCCCGGATCCCGGCCGGGCGCTGGGGAACGGCCGACGATCTCGGCGGCGCGACCGTGTTCCTGGCTTCGGACGCCGCGGCGTATGTGCACGGCACGATCCTGCCGGTCGACGGCGGCTGGCTGGGCCGATGATGAATCGCCGGACGATTGCGAAGACCGAGCTCGCCTTGAGCGAGCTCGGCTTCGGGGGGTCAGTCATCGGGAATCTGTATCGAGCTGTTTCCGACGAGACGGCAGAGGCCGCGGTGGCCGCCGCGTGGGATGCCGGGATTCGGTACTTCGATACCGCGCCGCACTATGGGCTCGGGCTGTCTGAACGTCGCCTTGGCGCTGTGCTGCGGGATCGTCCTCGCGATGAGTATGTGCTGTCCTCGAAGGTCGGCCGCCTGCTCGTGCCGAATGAGGCTCCGAGTGGCCGTGACAGTGAGGGCTTTGACGTCCCCGACACGCTGCGCAGGCAGTGGGACTTCAGCAGGGACGGCGTCTTGCGCTCCATCGAGGCTTCCCTGCTGCGTCTGGGCACGGACCGCCTCGACATCGTTTACGTGCATGATCCCGACGAGCACTGGCAGCAGGCTGCTGACGAGGCCATGCCCGCTCTCGCGCAGCTTCGCGACGAGGGGGTCGTCGGCGCGATCGGCGCCGGGATGAACCAGTCCGCGATGCTCGCGCGGTTCCTGCGCGAAACCGCCGCGGACGTGGTCATGCTGGCCGGCCGCTTTACGTTGCTCGACCATGGTGCGCTTGACGACGTTCTGCCTGCGGCGCTCGAACATGGCAAGAGTGTCGTCGCCGTCGGGGTCTACAACTCCGGTCTGCTAGCCCGCGAGATGCCCGCGGCCGGGATGAAGTACGACTACCAGGATGCTCCGGCGCACCTCGTCGCCCGCGCGCAGGCGATCGCAGAAGTTTGCCAACTGCACGGGACGACGTTGCCCGCTGCGGCCGTCGCCTTTCCGTTCACGCATCCTGCTGTCGTCAACGTCACCCTCGGCATGCGTACTGCGGAGCAGGTGGCGTCTAACGTCGAGCTGTATCGGAGGAGCGTTCCTGAAGGTTTGTGGGCGGATCTGCGGTCTCGGGGCCTGCTGCCGTAGACGCCGGGCACTGAGCCGTTCCCGGTGATCGACGGTGACGGCGCATAGTGACGCAGGGCCGTGGCATCGCGACGGTGGTCCGGCAGTCAGAACCCTGACCCGGCGCCGGTCTGCCGTGCGGCCGCTCATGCTCCGCCGCCGGGAGTCGGGCACCCGCCGGGGACGCCGAGCCCCGGGCGGCTGCCGGTAGGCGGTGTTGGTGATCTGCTGGTTGCTCGACCAGGGCGGTGTCGTGGCTATTGTGGCGCCATGGACACCTTGGGGGAGGACCTCGCGCTGCTGGCGCTTCGTCCGAAGGACGGCCGCGTCGGCACCGCCAAGCTCGGCTACGGCTTGATGGGATCAGAGCTCGTCCGCCTGGCCGCCGCCGGCCGGGTGGACATCGTCCGGGACCGCATCGTGGTCTCGGATTCTTCGCCGACCGGCGACGCCGAGCTTGACGCGGCGCTGGCGAGCATGGTCGCCGCGCGGAAGCCGCCTCGGCCGAAGAGCTGGGTCGGTAGTCCGCGCAGGCATCTGGACCGTGCGTACTTCGCCCGCCTCACGACGTCGGGAACGCTGTGCGAGGTGCGGGGCAAGGTGCTGGGGCTCTTCCCGGTGAGCAGCTGGCAGGTCCTCGATCCTGAGCGGGTCGCGCAAGCGCGAGCGAGGTTCGACGCGGTGGCTCGTTCGTCTGGATCGGTCGATGCCGAGCAGGCGGCGTTCGGTGGCCTCGGCCACGCGATCGGGCTCGGTGAGCTGGTGTATCCCGGTCGTGGGAACAAGGATCTGCGCAAGCGCTTGCAGCAGATCGCGAAGGGCGAGTGGTCGGCACGTGCGGTGGGTAGCGCCATCGCCGCCGTCCAGGCGGCGACTGACGCGGCAGTCTCGGCGGCGGTCGACGCTGCCGTGCATGCCGCGGTGGACGGTGCCGGGGCACATGGTCATTCCGGGGATGGCGGTGGTGGCGGAGGGCACGGCGGACACTGAGGGCTCCCGGGAGGGGCTCACTCAGATTCCTGACGATTCAGCACGTTCGGACAAGCGATAAAGCCCGGCCGTCCCTACGTTTTCCTGGAGAGAGCCCAAGAGCGCCGGTTCCGCCAGGGCTCCGATGCTGTCGCGCGTCTTCGCGATCTCGAAGGGGAAGCCTGTGCCGAACACGCCTGGGATGCCGGGGATGCCGGGAATGAATGGCGGCGCGCACAGCGTGCCGTTGTGGAACACGCTCGGAGCCTGGGCCGTGTTCGCCTGGGTGATCTTGATGTGGGCCGCGGTCGCGGGACTGGCGTTCGCCAATCGCGGCACCAAGCGGATGAGCGTGTACAACGCGAGCATGGCGGTCATCGTGCTCGGAGTGGTCGCCCAGATCGCGCACTTCGCCGAGCACGTGGCGCAGGCCGTCTACTGGATCGGGCATCCGGAGGCGCCGAGCTGGATGACGCCGATCGGCTCGGGGCTGGCCAAGGGCTTCGGGCGGATCGACACCTCCCGGCCGACTCTCGGCATGGAGCTCCTGCACCTGATGGGCAACTTCCTCTTCCTGGCCGGCCTGGCGGCCGTCATGGTGATCACCCGCCGCGCCCGGAACACCCAAACCCGGCGGTGGGGAACCATGGGCGTGTGGATGCAGGGCATCCACGGCGTGGAGCACCTGGCCCTGACCCTCTCGGTCTGGCTGGGCGCCAAGCAGGCCATCGGGCTGTCCACCTGGTTCGGCACGCTGACCCCGGGACCCGGGGCCACCACCTACCGCGTCTGGTGGCACGCCCTGGCCAACCTCATGGGCACCTGCATCTTCGCCATGGCCCTGTGGAACCTGCGGCGCGAACGCGGCCAGATCTGCGACTCCTTCCGGGAGACCCCGGTCACTCCGCCGATCACTCCACTGGCCCCGGTGCCTGCTCTCAACTGAGCGGCCGCCGACACGCGACGAGCGGGTACGGCCGCCTGCGGAGGCAGCCGTACCCGCTCGGATCTCGTGCTGATTCGTGCTCTGCCGATGTGGTTCCGATGTGGTCCCGATCGACGAGCCGAGGTTAGGAGGCTATGCGGCCGCCCGTGAACGCCTCGGCCGCTGAGTGCCACGCGGCGTGCGACTCGCCTGTGCGTCGCGACCCGCGTGCGCGGGACGGCTGCGGCGGTTCGGGCCGCCCGAGCCGTTGTAGCGCGGCCGCTCGACCACCGGGTTGGGGATCGTGACCGGAACGCCGGTGGGGACGCGGGCCCCGGTGACCCGGGCCAGCTCGGCGTCGGCCGAGTGCACCTGGGCGACGTGCGGCTTGATGCCGGCGGCGCTCATCATCCGGCTCGTGGCCCGGCGCTGGGTGGGCAGGACCAGGGTGACGACGGTGCCGGACTTGCCGGCGCGGGCGGTGCGGCCGCCGCGGTGCAGGTAGTCCTTGTGGTCGGTGGGCGGGTCGATGTTGACGACCAGGTCCAGGTCCTCGATGTGGATCCCGCGGGCGGCGACGTTGGTCGCGATCAGCGCGGTGACGTGGCCGTCGCGGAACTGCTGCAGGGTGCGGGTGCGCTGGGGCTGGGACTTGCCGCCGTGCAGCGCGGCCGCCCGCACGCCCTTGGCCAGCAGGTCGCGGACCAGGCGGTCGGCGCGGTGCCGGGTGTCGGTGAACATGATCACTCCGCCGTCGCGGGCGGCGATGCGGGCGACGGCCGCGTCCTTGTCCGTGGTCTGCACGTGCAGCAGGTGGTGCTCCATGGTGGTGACCGTGGCGGCCGAGGGATCCACCGAGTGGGTGACCGGGTCGGTGAGGAACCGGCGCACGAGGCGGTCGACGTTGCGGTCCAGGGTGGCCGAGAACAGCATGGTCTGCCCGCCCGGGGCGACCTGCTCCAGCAGCTCGGTGACCTGCGGCAGGAAGCCCATGTCGGCCATCTGGTCGGCCTCGTCCAGCACCGTGGCCGTGACCTGGTCCAGGCGGCAGTCGCCGCGGCCGATCAGGTCCTTGAGACGGCCGGGCGTGGCCACGACGATCTCCGCGCCGTTGCGCAGGGCCTGCGCCTGGCGGCCGATCGACATCCCGCCGACCACGGTCGCCATCCGGAGCCGGACGGCGTTGGCATAGGGGGTGAGGGCGTCGGTGACCTGCTGGGCCAGCTCCCGGGTGGGGACCAGGATCAGGGCCAGCGGCTGCCGGGGCTCGGCCCGCTGCCCGGCCAGCCGGGCCAGCAGGGCCAGGCCGAAGGCGAGGGTCTTGCCCGAGCCGGTGCGGCCCCGGCCCAGGACGTCGCGTCCGGCCAGCGCGTTCGGCAGGGTCGCGGCCTGGATCGGGAACGGGGTGGTGACGCCCTGGCGGGTCAAGGTGGCGAGCAGCGCCGGCGGCAGGTCGAGGTCGCTGAAGTTCTCGACGGCGGGAAGCAAGGCGGTGGAACGGGGGGTCATGGAAGACCTTCCTCAAAGGGCACGCATCGAGGAAGGCCCCAGGCCGCGGCGACGCGGCAAGGAGCTCACACGAACGAGCCGGAATGACGTGGGACGCGGACTGCCCGAATGACTCGGCACTCCACGTTCGGTCGGACTACGCCCGCGAAAGCGGGCGGTACAAATCCTGATCCGTGCTCGAAACGCGAGAAGACGGCTCGGCGAACACCGAACCCGAACACGGCGCGGGCGTCCGGCGGGGGTCGGCCGCCGGTGGCGGAGCCAGTGGGCCTGATGCGCGCCGGCTCGGTGAATGGGGGTGGATCGAACCCCTGCCCGGAGGCGAGCTCACGCTCGCTCCGGGCAGGAGGGTGCGCGGCTGGCGCCGCGCCATGCTTCAGATCGGACGAATGTTCTCGGCCTGCGGGCCCTTCTGGCCCTGCGTGACGTCGAACTCGACCTTCTGGCCCTCAAGCAGCTCGCGGAAGCCCTGGGCATTGATGTTCGAAAAATGCGCGAACACGTCGGGGCCGCCCCCGTCCTGCTCGATGAAGCCGAAGCCCTTTTCCGCGTTGAACCACTTCACGGTGCCAGTAGTCATGTATTGCCTCTCCTTGGTGGGGCGTGTACCGGGAACCGCACTGTGCGGATCCCGTGCCGCTGTGATGATGACCACTTCCGGCACGCCGGAGAAGCAAAGATGCGCCTGCGGCTACAGCCGGCAGGCGCACTCAAGTTCATGGAAACCACAACCGCAACGGAAGTGAGTGTAGCAGGTCAAGGCCCTGGGAGGTCTGTGGCGCCGGGCCCGGAAAATCTGTGGCGGTCGGTGTAGACATTCGCCGGTGCCATGGGTAAGGTTTCTGTCGTAAGCACAGCATCGAAGATGCGCGGCAGACACGAACTGGCGCGAGCAGTACCAGGCAGTACCAGGCAGTACCAGGCAGTACCAGGCAGTACCAGGCAGTACCGAGCAGTACACAGTGCAGTACCCGGTCAGTACGGCCCAAGGAAGAGAGGAACGAACACCATCAGGATCACCCGGACGGACGTCGTGTCCGGGTGGGCAGGTCAGGCCCCGGATTGGAAGGTGATCCCCGGTCAGCAGTCCGAGATCCCCGCGAGCCCGCTGCGTCTGCGCGGCCTCGCGGATAAGTAAGCCGACGCGTTTCGTCGGTACGTAGATGGTGTTGATCCCCCAGGGCCCGGTGCCGTACGGCACCGGGCCCCTCTACGCGTTCCCGGCACAGAAATCCCCGGCGGAATCCGCAGGCACACGAGGTGCAGATGACAGGCAGTACCGGCTCCACCCCGATCGACAAGCTTGACGACGACGACTACCCCGCCTACACCATGGGCCGGGCCGCGGACATGATCGGTGCCACCCCCGCATTCCTGCGAGCCCTGGGCGACGCCAAACTGATCGTCCCGTTGCGCTCCACCGGCGGATGCGCATCGCGTCCCGGGCCCGGGAACTCGTCGACGCCGGAACCCCCATCGAAGCGGCCTGTCGGATCATCATCCTGGAAGACCAGCTGGACGAGGCCCGGCGCATCAACGAGGAACTCCGGGGTCGGCAGGTTTCGGGACGGCCGGCTCCGGACGTCTGACCGGGTTTGTGTCGAGTATCTCAGGGCACCTCCAAGCAAGTGAATCTGGCGCGTTGCCGCGGCGTCTTGTCGATGCTGTTGGCTAATTCGTTCAGACGGCCAGGCGAGGTCGAGGCGCGCGAGGTGGCTGGTGCGTCCGCGGTCAAGGGCGTGTTCGGTGAAGTAGGCGTCGAGTCTGACCAGGTTGATCGCGGTGGCGGCGATGCGATGTTCGAGCTGGACTTTCGGCAGGCCGCGGTATCTGGTGCGGCGTACTCCGGTGACGGCGACGGCCTGCGATCGCGCGCTTCGTAGCTGAGAGTGGCGTCCGCCTGTGCTGGACTTGAGATGGCCTCGCGCATGTCGCGTGGCTGCGCATCAGGCGCGGAGCCGCTGGCTGGCGGAATCGCAAAGTGCTCATCCACCCTGCACAGGCCGACAGTTGGCGGTAGCGTCATCCGACGCGAGACTAGCGAGTCCTGACAACGGGGGCCATCAGTGAGCACCGAAACCGCACCTGAGCGCACTGCGAAGCAGATTAGATCCGGCTACGACAGCAGAGTTTTCATCATCTTGTTCGCCGGATTTGTCGCCATGGGAATCTGGATCTGGACGGGTATCCTGCTGCTCTCATCGGTCAGCGCCTCTCTCGACGGCGGCTTCAATCATGGGGACTGCGGGACGGTCGTGACATTCGACCGCGCCGAGGAAGCGAAGGATTACAGCGACCGCTGGGCCGTCGCTTGCGAAGGCGCAGTCGACCTCCGGGCACGTGAGGCTGTAGGGCTGGGGCTGGCCAGCGTGCCGATCACCGCCCTGTGGGTTTACCTGGCCTCGCAGCAGCATCGGCTGGCGAGCGAGTTGGAACGAGCCGAAATCCTCGAATCCGATCGCGCGGAAGCCAAGCGAGCGGACGCGGACGCGGACGCCGACGCCGACGCCGACGCCGACGAATCTTAGGAGTCCCGATTAGTTCCCGAGGCCGCTGTGCTGGCCGCCGTGGGGCGGGAAAACGGGCGTCGCGTCCGTCCGGGACGCTGGTTTTTCTATGGTGCCGTCGAGCCGCCGACTAGTTTGGCGTCGGGAGCGGCTGACAGGATCAGTGGATCGTTGCCTTCGAGCACGCAGGTCAGATTCTTCAGCCCTGTGGTTCCCCGGATGGACGCGGTCGATGACCGCCGTCGGTCCGGGAGGGGACATGGAGTTGCCGTACGCGCGGTGCGCCGCGCTGGATTGTGCCGGATCCATCTGTAGCGCATTGACCAGATCAACGCCTCGATCCTGGAGTTCTCCGAGCGCATTGAGGAGGCGATGCGCCCTTTCGCGGTGCCCCTTGAACCGTTGCAGACGATCCCCGGCATCGGCTGCTCGGGGGCCGAGGTCATCATCGCCGAAACCGGCGCGGACATGAGCCGGTTCCGCACCGCCGGGCACCTGGCCTCCTGGGCCGGCACCGTCCCGGGCCGCAACGAGTCCGCCGGCAAAACAACGCTCGATCCTGATCGCCGTCTGGCACATGCTCACCGACAACGTCCCCTACGCCGACCTCGGCGCGGACTGCTTCGAACAGCTCAACCCCGACCGCGCCGAACCCCGGGCCATCGCCCAACTGCGCCGCCTGGGCTACGAGGTGGAACTCACCGCAGCCGTCTGACACCCGCCACCGCGACCGACCGGCCCGGCAGTCACCAGCCACCGAACCGGAACCCCGTCACGCCCGGCCGCATACCCGCCTCACCATCATTTTCCGATCAGTCATCGTCACCGGGGACTTACAGAGCAACCCGCAGGCGACCTGGCTGCTCGACCGGGCCTTCGTCCCCGCGGTCCTGCCCGGCCCGGCATCCCGCAGGGTCAGCTGACGGCGAGAGCCACACCTCCCGCCGTCAGCCATGCTCACCCGGCGCAGTCGGCCGACGCCTTCGCGAAAAGTGGCCGCTTATGAAAGAAGATCCAGTACGGTAGCCTGAGTGATCGAATCATCGCCGCCGGCTTCTCGCCCCTTCGGGCATCGGCGAATCCGATCATTG
>JAEKKI010000175.1 GCA_019510485.1 Catenulisporales bacterium | reverse complement strand
CGCGCTCGGTGACGCTGACCGGGTCGCTCGCCTCCGATAACGGCACTTCCTTCAGCTACCCGACACTGCCGAGTGCGACCGTCACGGTGGCCGCGCACTCGACGGCCAAGGTGACTGTCGGTCCGGTGGCCTGGAACCTCGGCACCACCTCCTACTGGTGGCCGAACGTGCCCTACCGCTCCGGCTACCGTGCCCAGCTGCACGATCTCTCGGTGCACGCATCTACTGACGACGGCCACACCAGCGACGCCACCTACCGGTTCGGATTCCGGGAGTTCACGCAGAACGGCGCGTACTACTACCTCAACGGCGTCCGGGCGAACCTGCGCGGCGACAACCTGCAGGGTGCTGACTTCGACCGGATCAACCACGCCGGCGCGGGCGACGCCTACGACACGCTGCCCGGCTTCCTCGCGCCGTCGTCAGGCAACGGCGGCTGGCCGCAGGCGGTGGACAACCTCCAGCGCCTCAACTACAACGTGGTGCGCATCCACCAGGAGCCGGCCAGCCCGTACATGCTCGACGTGGCCGACGAGCTGGGCCTGATGATCATCGACGAGACCGCGATCCGCGGCGGCGGCGGCCAGGACTTCTCGGCCGGCCATGACAACATGGTCAACCACGCCCGCGCCCTGGTGCTGCGCGACCGCAACCACCCCGCGGTCATCCGCTGGAGCCAGGCCAACGAGCCGAACCTCGGCGGCGGCGACTCAAGCCAGTTCGAGCAGGACCTGTACGCGGCGGTGAACGGCAACGACGGCACCCGGCCGATCAGCGTCGACGTGGGCCCCGGGGCATCGCCCAATCAGTACCCTGGCATGACCTACGCCAACTTCAACATCCTGCCGCACTACCTGGACGGCACCGGCAACTACGGCGAGCAGCTCTGGTCCGGGACCGGCCGGCCGCTCGGCGAGGGCGAGTACATCTGGCCGGCGTGCAGCACCAAGCAGGGCTTCGAGTGGTTCGCCACCTCGACGGCCGCCAAGCGCGGCAAGGACGCCAGCGATCTGCGCCCGTACACCTTGCTGTCCGGCTGGGCCGGGTTCGTGCCCGGCGTGCGCACGACCGACTTCACCACCGAGGAAGGTCGCCATCCTCTCTATGGCGCGGACAACCTGACCGATCCGTGGAGCAACCCGCAGATCCAGCGGATCCAGGCCGCGTTCAACCCGATCGCCGCGATCGACCTGCCCTACTGGTCGGCCTCCGGCGCCTCGGACTCCAACGGCACCTTCCCGCTCCCATCGGCGGTGCCCGGCTATTCGGCCGGCAGCACGGTGACACGCACCATCACGGTGTTCAACGATGACTTCAGTAGTACGTCCGTCGGGTTCAGCTGGACGGCGTACCTGGACCAGGTGGGCGGCACGGTCATTGCCTCCGGCAACACGACCCTCACCATCCCGCTCGGCTCGCGGGTCGCCCAGCCGGTCACGTTCACCGCTCCGGCCAGTGGTTCGCGGATATACCTGGTGCTGTCCACCAGCAAGGGCGGCACGACCACGTTCACCGACTCGGCTGAGTACTTCACGCTTGGCTCCAACAGCGGTCCCACGCCGGGGACGTATCACATCGTCAACCGCAACAGCGGTAAGCCGCTGGCCATCGCCGGCAACTCCACGGCCGATGGTGCCAAGGCCGTTCAGCAAAGCGGCGGTCTGCCGTGGACTATCAGCGCCGCGCCCGGAGGCACGTTCACGCTGGCCTATACCGGCAGTGGCAAGCTGCTCGACGTCAACGGCTCCTCCTCGACCGCGGGATTGCAGCTGCAACAGTGGACTGCCAATGGCGGCACCAATCAGCAGTGGTACCTGCGGCCTACCGGGGACGGGTACTACACCATCGTCAGCCATGCCAGCGGGCTGGTCGCGGATGTCTATGGTCGGTCGACCAGCGATGGTGCCCAAGTCGTGCAGTGGGCCGGCAACGGTGGTACCAACCAGCAATGGCAGTTGGCGCCCTGAGCTACAGCAAACTGTTCCCGGTGGTCGAAGATCACGGCGATGCCGTGTCCGCCGCGGGCTGTGACGCCCTCGCCTGGCTCGATGCCATCACTGCCCGCGCGCCGGAGTCCCCGATCCTGGTTGTCGCCACCAACGGCGACGAGTCCTCCCCGGCTACGCTCCCGACCGACCTGACCAGCCGCTACCAGCACATCGCAGCCGTTCACACCGTGGACTCCCGCACCGGTCGTGGTATCGCAGAGCTACGACAAGTCATCGCCGACCACGCCGCCGAGCTGCGGCTGATGGGCATTTCCTGGCCCACGACCTGGGCGGCGGCCGCCCGAGCCGTCCCTGACCTGCCGGGACTGACCGCGACCGCGCACACCGTCTTCAAGACGATGGCCACCGCCGGTGTCACCGATCCGGATGGGCAGCAGGCGATCGCCGGCATCCGAACTGGGGCGGTCCGTCGCCGGTCAGCCGCCCCGAAGACCGCCGGATCCTCTACCTGTGCCCGCAACACCTGCCCGAACTCGACTACCCCTACACGGCCACCGCCCCCACGCCCTGAATCGCATCCACGGTCGACGTTTTCGACACGATCGGGCGCTCAGCTCAACCCACGGTCACATGGATGTTGCGGGCGATGCCGGTCACCAGAACCTGCTCGCTGTCGGTGACCATTGAGTCGGCGGCCTGGTCGTACCGGATCCGCACGATGCGGTTGTCGCTCGGCGAGGTGTGCATGATGTAGAGCCAGTGGTCCGAGCTGAAACTCAGGGGGTTGATCTCCAACCCCAGCGTCCCACCCTCACCGTCGGTGCCCTCAACGTTCGGCACGGTGCCGATGGACTTCGCGGCGCCGGTCTTCGGGTCCAGATGGATGATGTCCTGCACGTCGCGCTCGCTGTACAGGATCGTGCCGTCGGGCAGCGTGACCAGGCCCCAGACCACGTCGTCGTCGGTGCCGACCTGGGTCGCCGTGCACACGCCCGGCATGGGCGAGCAGGCGGTGGCCGGCTTGTTCCGGGACGGGAGGGTGTCGGCGGCGCGCGCCGTGCCTGGTGCGTCCGCCAGGGCGAGCGTGGCCATGGCCGCGGTCAGGGCGGCGGCGAGGCGGGTGGCCAGTCGTTTCATGACGTTCCCAGCATTCTCCGCGCATGCGTAGCAAAGTTCGTATATCAGAACGGATGTTTGAACCCGCTGCTCGCCTTGTCAAGGGCCTTGGCACGGACTGGGTATCGCCGATAGGTGGCGTTCGGCGCCTGCGCGGGCTTGACGCGCGGAGGGGCAGGTTACTCACTCGCGCATGGTCAGTGAGACGAGCGCGACGCAGAAGTCTTACCCGGCCCGGGTCCGGCAGGCGCGCAAGATCTACCGGATCCTCGGCGAGGTGTACCCGGACGCGAGATCGGAGCTGAACTACAGCGACCCGTTCCAGCTGACCGTGGCGGTGGTGCTCTCAGCGCAGAACACTGACGTCGGCGTGAACAAGGTGACCCCGGCCCTGTTCCAGCGCTATCCCACACCGGAGGCGCTCGCCGACGCCGACGTGCCGGAAGTGGACCGGCTGATCAGCAGCGTCAACTTCCACGAGGGCAAGAGCCGTTGGCTGGTCGCTCTGTCGGCGATTCTGCGCGACCGCTTCGGCGGACAGGTTCCGCGCACGCAGGCCGAGCTGGTCACGCTGCCGGGCGTCGGCCGCAAGTCGGCGAACGTGATCCTGGGCAACGCGTTCGATCCCGCGACCGGGAAGCCGTTCGGGATCACCGGTATCACGGTCGACACCCACTTCGGGCGGCTGGCGCGGCGTTTCGGCTGGACCACCCACGACGACCCGGAGAAGGTGGAGGCCGAGGTCGAGAAACTGTTCCCGCGCAAGGACTGGACGCTGCTGTCGCATCGCGTGATCTTCCACGGCCGACGGGTTTGTCATGCGCGTAAGCCCGCGTGCGCCGCCTGTCCGGTGGCGCGACTCTGTCCTTCCTACGGCATAGGCGAAATGGATCCGCACAAGGCGAGAGCGCTTCTCAGGTACAAGCCGGGAGAGGGTGGATCTGCCCAGATGCCGCTAGCCTGATCGGCCGCGACGAGGGTCCGATCCGATCTCCGCGAGCGGCCGCGACGTCGAATTCGTAGGTGTGGCCGGCGGTCAGCCCTCGTGCCCACCAGTGGTCGCCCAGGACAGGCAGTGGAATCAGCCGGCGCGGCTCGTCGAGTGTGACGTCTCGCAGGGCGACGCGATAGGCGGATGCCCCCTTGATGCGACTCCATGCGAATTTGATGTCCCCGTCTTCAGCGGACGACGCATGGGTGATCGTCGGCTCGACGAGCGGCAGGTCACTCGGTGGCGGCAGCGGCGGTAGGAGAGGGCTGTCGCCGAGCCCGAACGCCCGCAGCCCGTCAGCGAAAGCGGCTGCGATGACCAACTCGCCGGACGGGTTCGGATGGATGTCGTCGTAGCTGTGGGCCACCGGGTCGAAGCGGCTGTGCACGTCCACCAACCGCACCGGCGATCGGCTGGTCGACAGGTCCGTGAGCACGGCGGGAAGCCTGGCGTTGTAGTCCTCGATGGATGCGCGGAACCACTCCGAACCCCAGGCCCTGGAACCGGTGACGTCAGCGACCAGCACCGCGGCGTCCGGCACGACGGCGCGGGCCTGGCCGATGACGGCGGCCAGATCGCTCAGCGCCTGATCGGGCGGCCCCACCATCGCGAGATCGTTGAATCCCAGCTGGAGTAACAGGAAGTCTGGGCGCCCGGCCGCGATGTGGCGGGCGACGGACAGTTTGGCAGCGTGCGCCGTCCATCCTGGCCGCGCGCAATGGCGGCCGGTGCCGGTGAACGAGCCGTCCCGATAAGGACCCGTCATCGGATTGAGCGCCTCCCGACCCGCCGGAAGCGGACGGCCGTCCAGCACCGCCAGCAGCACCGGGTCCTCATACATGGAGAAGGTCCCAGCGTGCGGACCCACGAACTCCACAGCAGTACCCGTACTGGTGAGGTGCCGGTACAACCACCAGCGCCAGGTGTGGTCGTCCTGGAATCCGCTGGCGATGGAGTCCCCCACGACCATGAGGCGTGCTGTGCGGGGCATCGCGACGCTGTTCCTTCCCCTCGATGATCGAAGCGATCGGACCGAAAAGCTTGGAGCTGCCCGCCGGCCGACCCGATAAACCGATCCGCCGCACCGCCGTTTGGGCTCTGCGATCCGGGCAATGAGGCCACCGGCCCGTCAGGGGATCCCCTGCCCTGCGGGCCGCCGCATCCGCGTGCCCCGACCGTGGATGCCAGGCGAGGAGGAGCCCGTTGTGCCAGAGGCGTTCCGGACCCGCGACAGCCAGCCCGCCCCGGGCACTTCCTGGGTGCGGACGGGCTTCGGGATCGGGACCGGGCTTCTCCTCGCTTACGGTGTGGCCCGAGCGCTGATCGACGCCCAGCAGGTACTGCTGCTGGTCCTGCTCGCCTTGTTCCTCGCGGTCAGCCTGGAGCCGGCGGTGGCCTCGCTGGTGCGGGCCGGCATCCGGCGCGGTTTCGCGGTGGCCGTCGTCATGGTGACCGTGGCCGGCGTGGTCGCCGGATTCGTCGCCCTGGCCGTGCCGGCGGTCAGCACCGAGATCAACGCGCTGATCAAAGCGGTGCCGGTCTGGATCAAGGAGCTGCACGACCACCACTCCACGCTGGGCCGGCTCGAAGACAAGTACCACGTTCTGGAGAAGGTGCGGCAGCACTTCACCACGGCCGACGCCGGATCGACGCTGTTCTCCGGCGTGCTGGGCGTGGGACGGCGGCTGGTGGGGGCGGTCGCCGGCTTCCTGGCCGTCAGCACCCTGACGATCTACCTGCTGACCGGGATGCCGGTGATCAAGCGGTTCGCGCTGCGGTTCGTGCGGGCGCCGCGGCGCCCGATGGTCGCCGAGCTCACCGACCGGATCATGACCCAGGTCGGCCGCTACATGCTGGCGAACGTGGCGACCTCGGTGCTGGCCGGGCTCGCGACGATCGCGTGGGCGTGGCCGCTGGGCGTGCCGTATCCGGCGCTGCTCGGCGTGTTCGTCGCCATCATGGACCTGGTCCCGATCGTGGGTTCGACGGTCGGCGGCGTGGTGGTGAGCCTGGTGGCGCTCGCCGTCTCGGTGCCGGTGGCGATCGCGACGGCGGTGTACTACACCGTGTTCCGGTTCGCCGAGGACCATCTGGTGAATCCGCTGACGATGAAGTGGGTGGTGCGGGTCCACCCGGCCGCGACGATGATCGCGGTGCTGGCCGGGGGCGCGCTGCTGGGGATCATCGGTGCCCTGATAGCGGTGCCGACGGCCACCGCGATCGGGTTGATCCTGGAGGAGGTCGTCTTCCCGACCCGCGATGGTGCGGACTCCGGCGCCGGGACCCCGACGGCGACCGCGAACGGCGCTGTCGCGAGCGCGGCTGTGCGGACAGGGACAGCCACGACGCGCGCGCCGGCCGCCCCTGCGTCCCGGGACCGGGATGCCCGGGCCGACCGGGACTCTCAGGCCGGATCCGAGGTCGGATCTGAGGTCGGATCTGAGGCCGGATCTCAGGCCGCCAGGCCCGGATCCGGCTCGGGATCCGAACTCTGACCCAGCACCTGGAACAGGTCCTGCACGCCGGCCAGCTCCAACAGCCGGAGCACCGGCTGGGAGGGCGCCGCGAGGGCGAAGTCACGGCCGCTCTCGGCCGCCAGCTTCTTGGCGTGCGCCAGTACCTGCAGGCCCATCGAGTCCATGAAGGCGACCTGCGAACATTCGATCACCATGTCGGTGGAGGGTGACGACCATCGCTCGACCTGCGCCAGGAACCGCGCATGGACGGCGAGGTCCACATCGCCGGCGAGAGTGAGGACCACACGCTCCTCAGTGAGCCGCACGGTGCAGGAGAACTCCATCCCAGCTCCTTGCCATCGGACGCTGCCCGGTGTCGATTCACCGGCTGGTGTACACACAAGCTTTCGGCATCGGCGGCAGATCTGTCAACTGATACATGAATTCTGTCTCATGATTTTTCATTCGCCTGTGAGCTCGGCTCCCGCCGGCCCGTCCGCACCCGGTTTGACCGGCCCCGAGAGGGTCATCGGTGGGCGGTCCCGGCGCTCGACCGGGGCGAAGGAGGAGACACCCGATGGGCATCATCGCCTGGATCATCCTGGGACTGGTAGTCGGCCTGCTGGCCGAGAAGATCGTCAACGGCACCGAGCGGCACGGCCTGATCGTGACGACCCTGATCGGCATCGCCGGCGGCCTGTTCGGCGGCTGGCTCGCGACGAAACTGTTCCACGTCAACGACATCAAGGGCTTCTTCCACATCTCGACGTGGCTCACCGCACTGGCCGGCTCGGTCATCCTGCTGCTGGCTTATCACCTGGTGACGGGGCAGCGGGGGATTCGGCGTTGAGGCCGAAGGGCTGACGCCGGTCGCCGCGCCGGGGCCCGGATCAACGCTGACCGGGCCCCGGCTCTGTGGCCGGTCTCGGCAGCCGCGGCCGCGAAGCCGGCGCGCCCCCACGACGAAGGCGGGCCGGCGGTCCCACCGCCGACCCGCTCGAAAGGCCCATCAAGAACCTCAACTCCTGCCGCTCTGCACCGCGATCAGCTCCTCGGCCATCGTCCGCAGCCGCTCCGGGGCCACATCCTGCCGCAGCTTGGGGAACTCCTCGTTCTCCTCGTGCTCGGCGTGCGTCAGGACGGCCTGCCGGAGCTGCTCGAACCAGGCGTCGAACTCGGCGTTGTTGGCGCTCAGGTCCTTGATCTCCGCGATCAGCCGGTCCGCGCGCCCCTCCTCGGTGACGCGGGCCTCGGCGGTCTGGGCGCCGGCGCCGCCGGTGGCGCGGGTCACCGGGTGCACCACGCGCTGTTCGCCCTTCTCGTGCATCTCCAACAGCTGCGCGAGCTGGTCGAACAGGCGCTGCTTCTCCGCGCCCCGCGCCGCCGAGGTCTGGGCCAGCAGCTGCTTGACCTGAGTGTGCTGGTCGATCAGCACGTCGACGACATCCCTCGTGCCGGCGGCCATGGCGGCCGTCGCCGGTGTCTGGGTGGGAGTGTGGCCGGGCACCTCGCCGCGCCACTGGCCGGTCTCCGCGCCGCGCTCCTCGATGAACTCCTTGAAGCGCTGCAGGTCGGCCTTGACCTGGCGGTGGTCGATGCCGACCGCGCTGCCCACCTTCTCCACCATGCCCGAGGGCTCCCACGCCATGTCCACGGTGACCCGGGTCTCGTCCGCGGCCAGCGGCTGGAAGGAGACGGCCCCGCTGTGCTGGATGTCGCCCTGCGTGCTGTGCCATGCGATGCGCTCGTCGGGACGCTGCTCGACGATCTCGGCGTCGAACTCCCGGTGCGCGCCGCCGATCTCGGTCACCCAGTGCGTGTGCTGGTCGTCCAGCTGCTGGACGGTCACCACGCCGGACATGAAGGCCGGGAACGACTCGAACTGCGTCCACTGGTTGTAGGCGGTCCGGACCGGGACGTGGACGTCTACGGATTCTGCCACGCTGCTCATGCTTGATCCCTTCTGTGAGTAAGCGAGCTCCGGCTCCGGCCGACCGGCGCCGGAAGGCCTCTGCTGCCCCTATCGCCCGGGGACAAACACGGGAAAGAGCACGCGGATCACTCCGAATCGTCCGGGCCCTGCCCGGCCAGCCGGTATGCCTGTTCGGCCAGCTCCGCCGAGTGGCGCAGCCGGCGGTACTCCTGGAGCACCTGGCCCGGGCCCGGTTCGAGCCGGTCGTCCTCGGACAGCGGATCTCCCGTCGAGCCCTGCCCGTGCTCGGCCTTGAAGTCGTTGAGCCGATCCCACGCCTGCTCGCGCAGGAGGAACGCCAGGTCCTGCGGCGTCGACATCTGTTCACCCCTTCTTCAATGATCGCTTCCGATCCCGCGGCATGCCCCGGCGTCCGCGGAGTATGCGCAGCGCATGACTGCCGCCCGAGTGGGCACAGCGGAACCCGAACGGAACGGCATGAGAGGTGGACAGACATGCGCTTCCAGGACCGCGCCGAAGCCGGCCGCGCATTGGCCGACCGGTTGGCGCAGATCGAGTGGCACGACCCCGTGGTGCTGGCCCTGCCACGCGGCGGCGTGCCGGTGGCGGTGCCGGTCGGCATGCGCCTGGGGGCGCCGGTGGAGGTGTTCGTCGCACGCAAGGTCGGGCTTCCCGGACACGAGGAGCTCGGGATCGGGGCGGTCGCCGAGGGCCTCGACGAGATGGTGACCGGCGAGATCGCCGGGCGGCTCGGGCTGGACCCGAGGCTGCTGGGGGAACTGGCCGCGCGCGAGCGCTCCGAGCTGCGCCGGCGCGTCGCCGCCTACCGCGGCGGTCGGCCGCTGCCGCGGCTGACCGGCCGGGACGTGATCGTGATCGACGACGGCCTGGCCACCGGCGTCACCACCGAGGCGGCGGCGCAGGCGGTGCGAGCGGCCGAGCCCCGGCGGCTGGTGCTGGCGGTTCCGGTCTGCGCGAACGACTCCCGGCTGCGGCTGGGCGGCGTCGCGGATTGGGTGGTGTGCCTGTTCGCGCCGGACGACCTGGGCTCCGTCGGCCGCTGGTACGACGACTTCCAGCAGGTCACCGACGAGGAGGTCGTCGATCTGCTGGCGGTGGCCAGGGCGTCGCGAAGATTGAGCGAGCTCAGCACTACCAGGTCCAGTGGCGGGGAGGGCCCGCGATGACCCTCATGGATGTCGACGTATCCCGGGACGTGGCCGACATCAGGAGGCTGTCACACCCGCTCCGCACCGCCGACGACTTCGACCCGCTCCTGGACCGCATCGGGCAGGCGCGCGTCGTGCTGATCGGCGAGGCGTCCCACGGCACCTCCGAGTACTACCGGCAGCGCGCCGAGCTGTCCCGGCGGCTGATCGCGGAGCAAGGGTTCTCCTTCGTGGCCGTCGAGGGCGACTGGCCCGACTGCTTCCGGGTCAACCGCTGGGTCCGCAACCGCGCCGAGCAGGACCGCGGCGCGCGTGACGTGCTGGCCCAGTTCGACCGCTGGCCGCGCTGGATGTGGGCCAACGAGGAGGTCGCGGAGTTCACCGACTGGCTGCGCGGCCACAACGCGCGCACCGGTGCCGACGTCGGCTTCTACGGCCTGGACGTGTATTCGCTGTGGGAGTCGATGGAAGCCGTCGTCGACTATGTGGCGGACCGGTACCCGGACCTGCTCCGAACCGCGCACGAGGCCTGGATGTGTTTCGAGCCCTACGAAGGCGATCCGCACGCCTACGCCTACGCGAGCCGGATGATCCCGACCTCCTGCGAGGACGAGGTCATAGCCCTGCTGACCGCTCTGCGCAGGCCCGCCGAGATCCCCGACGACGACCCCGAAGCCGCGCTGGACGCCCGGCAGAACGCCGAGGTCCTCGCCGGCGCCGAGCGCTACTATCGGGCGATGGTGCGGGCCGACGCCCAGTCGTGGAACATCCGCGACCGCCACATGACCGGCACGCTGGAGCGGCTGCTGACCCATCGTGGCCCGAACGCCAAGGCGATCGTCTGGGAGCACAACACCCACATCGGCGACGCCCGCGCCACCCCGATGGCCCGGCACGGCATGGTCAACGTCGGCCAGCTCGTCCGAGAGCGCTACGCCGCCGCCGACCCCGGCGCCGTGGTCGCGGTCGGCATGGCCGGCCACCACGGCACCGTCATCGCCGCCGACTCCTGGGGCGCCACGCCGCAGGTGCTACCGGTCCCGGACGCCCCGCCCGGGTCGCACGAACACCTCCTGCATGAGGCACTCGGCGAGCCATCGCTGGTCGTCTTCCCAGACCGAGAGCCGGACGCCGCGTCGGCCCCGTGGCTGAGCCGGCCGCGCGGACACCGCGCCATCGGTGTGGTCTACCACCCCGAGCGCGAGCGCCGGGGCAACTGGGTCCCCACGGTCATCGGACAGCGCTACGACGCCCTGTGTTCCTTCGAGGCCACCGCGGCGCTGCACCCGCTGGCCAAGGAACCGGCCCAGCCGGAGGCCGAACAGGAGACCTATCCGACCGGGCAGTGAATTCGGCAGTGATGGCCCTCTCAAGATCGGAACAGTGCCTCGGTGACCTCATCGGGGCCCGAGTACTGCCGGTCGGGGAGCTGCTCCAGCTGTCGCACCAGATCGTCGTCGGCGCCGTTCTCGCGGGCGGTCCGGAGCAGGGTTTCGCGGTCGGCCGGGTAGTCGACGCCGGACAGGTGCTTCTGCATTTCGATCGGGTTCGGTGCGGTGGTCATGGCGTGGTCCTCGCGTCTCGTCGTGTGTCGTCGATTCGCCGCTCGGTTTGGAGCGTGGGAGCCGTGTCATAACCCGTGAACGCTTGAAAGAAACGGACGAAAAGAAAGGACATGTCCGATGCCGGACAACCGCCAGAGCACCCAGCACGGCGTCCTCCGGGACGACACCATGAAGAAGGAGACCGAGCCGCTGGAACGCAGCGGCAACCAGGCCCGGGCCGACGAGTGGCGCGAGCCCGAGCCGCTCCGGGAGGAGGACGAGCAGCCGACCGACGTGCCCGATTCCGACACCCACCAGGCCGGCGGAACGCCTCCGGGCATGGACGCCGGCGACGTCCGCGGCCGCAGCGAACTGGCCCGCTGGCTGCAACCGTCCGCCTTTCCCGCCGACCGGGAGCGCCTGCTCCACAGCGCGGAGGACACCAACGCCCCGGACTGGGTCACCGAGTTGCTCGGCAAGCTTCCCGACGGGACCTACCAGAACGTCCAGGACATCTGGCGGGCGGCCGGCGGCGGCACCGAGGACGTCGAGCACCGGAGTTGACGGGTTTAACCCGCCTTTCGGGGGCTATGCCAGGCCGGGTTCCCGTATATAAGCCTTTCCGAACCCCCGGAGGATCACCATGAGCAGCCAGGTCTCGGACTTCGTCCTCGAACGCGTGCGGCAGTGGGGGGTGCACCGGATCTTCGGGTATCCCGGGGACGGCATCAACGGTCTGCTCGGGGCCTTCGGGCGGGCCGAGGGCGACCCGGAGTTCATCCAGGCCCGGCACGAGGAGATGGCCGCGTTCATGGCCTGCGGCCACGCGAAGTTCACCGGCGAGGTGGGCTGCTGCGTGGCCACCTCCGGGCCCGGCGCCATCCACCTGCTCAACGGCCTCTATGACGCCAAGCTCGACCACCAGCCGGTGGTGGCGATCGTCGGACAGCAGAGGCGCAGCTCGCTCGGGGCGCAGTACCAGCAGGAGGTCAAGCTGGAGCAGCTGTTCGACGACGTCTCGGAGTACTGCCAGGTGGTGATGCACCCGGCGCAGGCCCGGCACGTGATCGACCGGGCGTTCAAGACCGCGCTGACGCGGCGCGGGGTCGCGACCGTGATCATCCCGGAGGACGTGCAGGAGGAGGAAGCCGTCCCCTCGCCGCCGAGGATGCACGGCGCGGTGTACTCCAGCGTCGGCTGGAGCCGGCCGCGCATGCTGCCGGAGGAGACCGAGCTGCACAAAGCCGCCGCCGTCCTGAACGAGGGACAGAAGGTCGCCATCCTCATCGGGCAAGGCGCGGCCGACGCGGTGGACGAGGTGATCGAGACCGCCGAACTGCTCGGGGCCGGAGTGGCCAAGGCGCTGCTCGGCCGCGCCGTGCTGCCCGACGACCTGCCGTTCGTCACCGGCCCGATCGGGCTGCTGGGCAGCAAGCCGAGCGACCGGATGATGCAGGAGTGCGACACGTTGCTGATGGTCGGCACGAGCTTCCCGTACGCGGAGTGGCTGCCGGAGGAGGGGCAGGCGCGCGGCGTCGAGATCGACATCGACGGCAGCATGATCGGGATGCGTTACCCGATGGAGGCGCACCTGGTGGGCGACGCCAAGGAGACGCTCAGGGCCCTGATCCCGCTGCTGACCCGCAAGACCGACCGCTCCTGGCGGGAGGGCATCGAGAACGACGTGCGCCACTGGCAGCGGGTCATGACCAGGCGCTCGGATCAGGACTTCGGCCATGAGATCAACCCGCAGTCGGTCCTGGCGGAGCTGTCCGCCCGGCTGCCCGCGCACGCGATCCTCACGGCGGACTCGGGATCGGGAACGAACTGGTGGGCCCGGCGTGCCGTACGCGATCGCGGCCCGGTTCGCCTATCCGGACCGCCCGGTGATCGCCGTGGTCGGCGACGGGGCGTTCCAGATGAACGGGATGAACGAGATGATCACGGTCAAGCGGTACCTGGACCGGCTGACCGACGACACGCCGTTCGTGTTCTGCGTGCTGAACAACCAGGACCTGAACCAGGTCACCTGGGAGCAGCGGGCCCTCGGCGGCGACCCGAAGTTCGAGGACTCGCAGCGCATCCCGGACGTGCCGTATGCGCGCTACGGCGAGTTGGTCGGGCTCGCGGGGGTGTTCTGCGACGATCCCAAGGACGTCGGAGCGGCGTGGGACGAGGCGTTGGGCAGCCGGCTGCCGGTGGTGCTGGAGTTCAAGGTCGATCCCGGGATCGCGCCGATCCCGCCGCACGCGACGTGGGAGCAGATCTCGGATACGGCCAAGGCGTTGGTGCACGATCCGGAGCGGGGTGACGTCATGCGGCGGGGAGTGGCGCAGAAGGCTGCTGAGCTGACGGAGAAGCTGACCGGACGCGGGTCCGACTCCCACGACGGACGGCGCGGCGGTGATCTCGGGGAGGGCTGAGGAGGAGCGGATGTTCGGCATGGCCCGATGACCGCGGGAAGGACAGAGCCGGTTCACCGCCGACCCTGTCGCCTCGTCCTGCCATGATGATCGATATCTGGCTCTCACCGCCGACCGCGGACAACGCACGCGGCATGCCCGCCCTCGGCAGCGCGGTGGGTTGGGCGACATGAGAGCCCTTATCTTCTCAGTCCCACCAGAAGCCCCAGTGGGTCGCACCGACCAGGGACTCCGCGTGGTCCTGGAAGGACTCGCTGCACTGGAACACGGCGTCCGGGCAGAACACCAGGTGCTCGGCAGCCACATGCAGGGCGTGCTCCATGGTCATCGGCGGCGCGGCCACGCTCACATAGAGGGTGGACGGCTTGAGTGCCACCACCCTGGCGCCGAAACGGTCCTCCCAGCCGTGGACCATCGCCGCGAACGGAGCGATGTCGCCGACCTCCGACGGCGTCCAGCCCAGCCGGAGCAGTGCCTCACTGCTCGAGCGGCAGGGCACCAGCGCTAGGCGCGGCTCGCCCAGCCAATTGTTGTCGAGCATGTTCATGATGGCGGCGTCGGCCACCGCCGACGGCTCCGCGATCGGCACTCCGGCAGGAGCTGGCCCCGGCCACAACGCTCCTGCCGGAGCCAGGGCCGAGACGCGCTCCTCGGGCTCCCATTCCTCGTCGTCCTCGTTGTCCGCGATGATCTCGGTCCATTCCGCCACGATCCAACCGTCCAGGTCGGCTACAGCCGGCATGCCGTCCGTCGGACCGCCGAGATGCCCACTCAGGCAGGGATGAAGGTCATCGGCCGTCCCGAACGGATCATCGCCCACCAGCACCGGCCACAACCCGGTCCGGCGATGAGCCGCACGCAGCCGTTCCACGAGCCCGGCCTCGGGAGCCGTCGCGCTCAGCCAGAACCACGGCGCCCCAGCCAGATCTGTTACGACCTCACCGGCCGGAAGCGCCAACCCCGACAAGCCGTCCGCCGGGTCCTTGAGCAGCGCGGCTATCGCGTCCTCACCAGCAACATCAGGAGACATGACCGGAGCTTAGATCCCGCCGCTGACAAGCGATCACATCACCCGACTCAGATGCCACCCATCAGTAGCCCTCTGCCATGCTGCCGCCATGGCGCATGGCACCGTAAAGCGGGGATCACATCGAGTTCGAGTACGAAGCAGCCCAGCAGGACAGCTTCCGCTTCCGCGCGACCCGCGTCCGCAAAGTCTGACCCTCGGCACCTGAATCAAGCGTGCCCGTGCCGGTTGCGCGAACCCCGGCGTGAGTTCCCCGGCGCCCGCCGGGCCCGCCACGGTTCCAACAGCGCCGCCACCGCGATGGCGATGGTCACCAAGGCCACCGGGATCAGGGCGACGATGATCTGGGTCGTCGACATGACAAGCCTCCTCGCATCGGCGACGACGCCGGACCGCCGAAGGCCGTCACGGCCCCGGCGGCCCGGGAAATCCAGCGCGCCGTCCCATCACGGCACCGTGAACCGGCAAAGCGCCCCGACCCCCTGCGCCGGCGGATCCGGCCACCCCTCGGGCAGGATCCTGATATCCGCATCGGTGAGAATCGCCGACCGCGCCAGCACCTCCTTGAGCGGGCCGTGACTCGGCTTCCCGCCCGGCACCAGCACGCCGCTGCGATGCTCGGAGATGTCCGTCGGCTGCGGCCCGAACCAAGCGGTCGTCGGCTCGACCGGCTCGGCACCCGGCTCGTCGGCCGCCAGCACCAGCAGGTGCACCTGGCCCCGGGCCAGCGCGTGGATGGCCGCGGCCGGTCCCTGCGCGCCCAGCCCGCCGGGACCCGCGTGCTCGCGGATCCGGGCCAGTGCCTGAACGCTGTCCTGGTCCACGTACTCCTGCACCGCCGCCGCGATCCGGTCGCGGCGGTGCTCCTCGGAGCCGTCGGGGCTGCGGCTGCCGGTGATCTCCTTGATCGTGACCTTGGAATGGATCCAGGTCGGCAGCTGGTCGCGGAAGTACTGCTCGGCCCGCACGTCGCCGCTGACGATCAGCAGGTCCGCCTGCACCGAGGACAGCGCGTCGGCCACCGCCTCGGCGGCCCGCCCGGCGTTGTGCTGCCAGGAGTCCTCGGCCCGGTTCTGGTAGCGCGGCTGGGACCAGCCGCCGGGGGCGTTGCGCTCGATCTCGTCGTCGGGCCCCTCGACCTCGGTGCGCGCCGCCGGCGCCGCGCCGGCCGGCTGGACGACCAGCTCGGCGCCGGTCCGGTCCAGCAGCACCAGGACATACGCCGGACGGCCCTGACGCCACTCCAACATCGGCAGCACGTGCGGCACCGCCGAGACGTGCAGCTGGTCCTCGACGTGGGCCTCGGGCAGTTCGAACAGCCGGGTCTGGCCGTCGGCGCCGACGAACGCCGCCGCCGTGGGCCGCCCGGTGTCTACCGGCCGGTTCTCGGTCACCGCGCCCAGCACGCTCGCCAGCGCCCGCAACGACTCCGGCGTCGCGTCCCTCGGGTGCAGCCGGTCCAGCATCGCCCGCAGCCGCAGCTCCCTGTCGTCCGGAGCGCCCACGTCGGGCGCGCGCAAATAGGCCGTCACCACCGGGGCCGGCAGTTCGTACAGAGCCCGGACCACCGGGTTGTCAGTGATCATCGCCGCCGTCATCGGCGCTCACCACCTTCTCGATCCGTTCGGCGACCTCGCCGAGATGGTCTTGCCAGCGCCGCGCCGCGGCGTCCGGGACGCCGGCGATCGCGTGCTGGATCCCGTCCGCGGCCCACGCTGTGCAGCGCTCGACGGTCCGGTCCACGTCGTCCTCCTCCTTGATGCGAAAGTGCAGCGTCTTCTCGATGGCGTAGTAGTCGCGGCCGGCGTCCTGGCAGTGCTGTCGCAGCACGTTGAGCTTGTGCCGGACGTCGACGCCCTCGAACAGGTCGCAGGCGTCGGCGTACCGGGCGACCAGCCGCAGCGTCTTCTTCTCGCCGTTGCCGCCGACCAGGATCGGCGGATGCGGCCGGCTGATCGGCTCGGGGGAGTTCAGGGGACGCCGCAGGCGGAAGTGCTTGCCCTGGAAGGGGACCTGGTCGCCGGTCCACATCTGGTGCGCGATCTGCAACGTCTCCTCGAGCATCTCGTAGCGCTCACTCAGCGGCGCGAACGGCAGCCCGAGGCCGCGAGCCTCGTCCTGGTTCCAGCCCGCTCCGATACCCAATACAGCCCGGCCGCCGGAGAGCACGTCCAGGGTGGTGACCTCTTTGATCAGCAGCCCCGGCGGCCGGTAGGGCGCACCGGTGACCAGCGCCCCGAGCGTCACCCGGTTCGTCAGGGCCGCGGCATAGGCCAGCGCGCTGTACGACTCCAGCATCGGCTCCTCGGGTGGACCGAGCCCGTTGATCTGCCAGAAGTGGTCCATCACCCAGAAGCTGTACAGGCCCCGCTCCTCGGCGGCGCGTGCGGCGCGGGCATAGCCCTCGCTGATCGCAGCGCTGCCGCCGGGCCAGGTGAAGCTCGTACAACTCAAACCCAGTCTCATCGCAAGTCGCTCTCTATCTGTACGGTGCGGCGCGCCGTAGCAAGACGTCACGACGAATCGTCGGCGACGTTCTTGCGCGCCAGCGGCCGCAGAGCCGGGCCCTGGAGGACGCCACCGAAGATGTCGAACCGGGACCCGTGGCAGGGGCACTCCCAGGCGAGCTCCACATCGTTGAACCCGACATGGCAGCCCCGGTGCGAGCACCTGGCCGCGACCGCGTGCAACTCGCCCTGCTCGTCGCGATACACCGCGCAGTCCTCGCCGCCGATCCGCAGCACCGCGGCCTGTCCGGCGCGCAGTTCGCCGGGCGAGCCGGCCGTGGGCGCGCCCTCGGGGTGAGTCAGGAAGCTGCGAGCCGTGCTGCCCACGATCCCGCCGATCGAGCGGACCTCGCTGGTGGGGTGGAACCGGTTCGGCTCGAACGCCGCGCCCCACTCCGGCCGCTTGCCGTCGGTCACCTCCGCGGCCAGCAGCAGACCCGCCGCCACCGAGTTCGTCATGCCCCAGCCGCCGAAGCCGGTGGCCAGCCAGAACCGGTCGCGGCCCGGGTAACGGCCGATGAAGGGGACGCCGTCAGAGGTCGAATAGTCCTGCGCGGACCAGCGGTAGACCACATCCGTGAGGCCGAACTGGTCGGCCCAGCGCGACAGCACCCGATACCGCTGCTCGACCCCGCCGGAGCCGCCCTGGTGCTGCTCGCCGGTGACGATGAGCAGCCGCCGGCCGTCGCCGAACGGCGCGGTGCGCACCGAGCGGGTGCCGCCGTCGGGACTGATGAACATGCCCCCGGGATCGGCATCGGCGTCGATGGGCCCGGCGATCACCAGCTCCCGCCGGGGCTTCAGCCGCAACAGCAGCTCGGGCCGGTCGAAGATCGGCCAGCCGGTGGTGACCACGACCGCGTCGGCGGTGAGGCCGACGCCCTCGTCCGTGATCAGCCGGCACGGCGGCCCGCTCTCGGCCGCGACCACCCGGCTCTTCTCGAAGATCAGCCCGTCGCGCGCGGTGAGGTCGGCGGCCAGTCCCATCAGGAAGCGGCGAGGGTGGAACTGGGCCTGCTCCTGGAGGCGGACGGCGGCCACCGTCGGGAAGGGGAGCCCTTCCGGGGTCACGAAATCCGCGGCCAGCCCCGCGTCGGCCGCCGCCTGGGTCTCGTCCCGGTACTTGGCGGCCTGGCGGACGTCGCTGGTGTAGGTGTACGCCGGTCGTCGCTCGAACTCGCAGTCCAGCCCGAGCTCCTCGACGATCCACTCGACGTGCTCCAGGGCCTCGGACTGCGCTTCGGCATAGTGCTTGGCGGTCTGTGCTCCCCGCTGCTTGGCCAGCTCGGCGTAGATCAGCGTGTGCAGAGCCGTCAGCTTGGCGGTGGTGTGGCCGCTGGTGGCCGCCCCGATCCGGTCGGCCTCCAGGACCGCGACCGTGCGTCCGGTGCGGGCGACCTCCCAGGCCGCGCACAGACCGGCCATACCCCCGCCGATGACGGCGACGTCCACCTGCCGATCCTCGGTCAAGACCGGATAGTCCAGCTGTTCCGCGGTCTGCATCCAATAGGACTCGTCACCCATGCCCGGCCGTGTGACCGCCCCCGGTGGTTTCAAACGGCGCGCGCCGGCGCTCTCAGGAACCCTGCGCGTCGGACCCGTTCTCCTCGTCGACCACGTGGACGGCCGCCTCCTCGGCCGAGGCCGCCCCGCCGTCGATGCCGACGTCCCGGGCCACCAGATCGGTCTCCTCGTCGGGGTGGGCGCCCTCGTCCGGGGCCACGAGCCGGCCGGAGCGGTCGTCGCCGACCTCGTCGTCCAGGGGCTCACCGGTGCCGCCGGGGAGGTCGCCGACCGCGTCCCAGGCCGGGTCGTACTGGTCGTCGGGGACCTCCTCGCCCAGGCGCTCGTCGAGCGTGAGCTCCTCGCGCATGCCGAGCGGCCGCTCCGGCGGGGAGTAGCCGGTCTCCAGCGGGTCTTCTCCGCCGGTCTGGGAATCCTGGGCCTCCAGCTGGTCCAGCTCCTCGGCGGCGCCGTACTCCTCGGGGTCGATGTCTTGATCGCTCATGGGTGCCGTGTGACCCCGCGACCCCGCTCTGAAACCAGCCGGCTGCCCGCTACCGTTGGCGCGCGCGCCGTTTGGTGAGCTCCACCCGGACCTCCGAGCCCTCGACCCGCCACGTGAAGTCGTCGACCAGGGCGGTCAGGATCGTCCAGCCGAACTCCCCGGTCTCGGGCGTGGCGACGGCGTCGGCGGCCAGGCTGAACGTGATGCGCAGGACGGGGCCGCGCACGACGAAGACGGCTGACAAGCCCTCGCCCTCCCCGCCGCTACCGCGATGCAGGGTGATGCTGTTGCGCAGCAGGAGCCCGCACGCCTCGTCGACGGCCAGCCGCAGGTCGGCGACCTCGGCCAGCGTGCAGTCGAGCTTGGTCGCCAGCTGGGCGCCGGCCGCGCGCAGGATGGGGACGTACTCCGGATCGGGTGGGATGCGGATCGCGACGACGACCGACTCCCCGGCCTCCACACCGTCCGGTCGGGACAGCTGCATTTCGTGGTCCATGTCGGCGGATCCGATGGGTGGCGGCGGCGGTGTCGGCGGTGGTGGTTTCGGCGCGGGCGCCGGCGCCGCCGGCTGGCGTCGCCGAGGGGTCGGCGTCACCGTCGACCGCTGCCCGAGCGATCGGTTTGCGCCTGCCGGATCCGGCGCTGCGTGGCGCAGGCCCACTCGCTGAGCTGGTCGGACAGCCGGCCGCGGGCCTGGATGTACTCCTCCAACGCCCGAGAGCAAGCCCGATCCGCGCGTTCCAGAGCGCATTGCGACCGCACGAGGGCGGCCAGATCCCCGGACCGCTGCGCGGCACGCACCTGTTCCGCCGCCCGGTTCCGGACCCGGGTGCAGGCGCCGACGGCGACCTCCGCCTCGTTCTCGGCCAGCAACAGCTGTCCGATCCAGGCGTCGGCCACGGTCTGCTCGGCGCTGCGCACGGCAGCGCGCCGCGCGCAGTCGTGCGCGTCGTGACGATCCGACTTCTGCTGTTGATGCCTACTGACATCCCACGCATCCACGTGCGGTCACTTCCCGTGCGCCTGAAGCCGACGCCGGACCAGCCTGCTGACGACGAGGGCGGCCGCCGCCCCGGCCGCGGACGCCACCGCCCCCGCGACCCGCGTCCGCCGATCCGGCGGCGCGTCACCGTGGTGCCGGATCCCCTCCACGAGGTGGGTCATTTCATCGCTCCTTGTGGCTGCTTCTTATCGTGCCCATCGGAGGCGCCCTGCTGCCCGCCCCGGCGCGGGGCAAACGTTCGAATTCGGTAGCCCCCCGCCATCACGCGGCGTTAGCCCCGCCGATCCCGGGGTACCGGCCCGTACACCCGAGACTGTCAGGGAGCGACGATGAGATTCCCCAAGTTCGGCAGCAAGCGGGCGGCGTACCGGCGGCTGCTCGCCGAAGTGGCTGACAACGAAGTCGTACGGGAGGCCGAGGAGGTCGTGGGAGCCGCCTGGATGACGGGGCTCCTGGAGGCCGCGGGCCAGACGGTCGGCCTGGTCCCGCCCAGCAGCGGTGGGGTGACCGAGTTCGTCTGCCGGGAGCGGGAGGCGTGGGCCTCGGCGGCGAAGATCCGGGCGCTCGGCGCTATCGCCGACCGGGAGCGGCTCGCCGAGGCCGCGCGGGCGGCCGGGATTCGGGGCGCCTCGATGTCCGGCTTCGCCGAGACGGAGCCGGATTGAGCCGGCGCCCGGTGGGCACCGTCTCCGGTTTCCGCAAGACGAAGTGGTGTGCGAGCACAAGACACAGCGCACCGAGCACCGCTCCGGCGACGACGTCGCTGGGGTGGTGCATGCCCCGGTAGAGCCGGGCGAAGCCGACCGCGCACGGTATGAGCAGCACCAGCCATACCGCCCACGGCGCGCCGGATCGCCGAGCCACCAGCGCTATCGCCCCATACAACGCGACAGCGGCAGCGACGTGCCCGGACGGGAAGCTGGACGTCGGGGGAGCGGCGTCCAGACGCACCACCGCCGGCCGGCCGCGGTCGATGACGAGCGTGGTCAGCAGGAAGACACCCACCTCGCAGATCAGCGCGGCAGCGACGAACACGGCCGGCCGCCACCGGTGCGTCAGCAGCCTGATGACGAGGAACGCCACGCCGCTCAACGCGATCGCGGAGGGCGTATCAGCCAGCGTTGAGAAGAACCCCGACACGTTGTTCAGCCTCTGGTTCCGATGCGCGGCCAGCCCTCGGTTCACCGCATCCTCGGCGCTGATCGGCCAGGTATGCGCCAACGGTCCGGTGACCAGCCACCCCATCACCACCAGCACAGCGAACACCGCGGCCACACTGAGCACGACTTCGATCCCGAACCGGCGCGTCCGCGGCCGCCGAGCGGTGCTCGCTGACGCCATCACATCTGTTTCCCCTGTTTGATGGGCAAGATCGGCAACACCACCGCCGGCTCCTCGGGCTCCACGCCCTCCGTCACCGGGCGAGCCGGACGCAGCCCGTGCTCGACCCGCCACGTCTGGAACGCCGAAACCGACGCGGCCAGCAGCGCCACGGCCAACAGCCACGCACCCGCGACATCGGTCACCCAGTGCACCCCCAGTGCCACCCGGCTGTATCCGACCGCGAACACGATCAGCGCTCCGAGGGTCCACACGATCGCCTTGCCGGCGGTGTTCAGCAGCGGCAGCAAGATCAGGATGATGATGCCGCAGCCCAGTGCCGACGTCAGCGCATGCCCGGAAGGAAAGGACGCTCCCGGCGCATGAGCGAACGGGTCCGGCAAGTGCGGCCGGGTCCGGTCGACCAGCGCCTTCAGCCCGAGATCGAGCACCGCCCCGGCGATCATCGTCGAAGCCGCCCACAGCGCCAGACGGTGCGCGCCGCGCAGCCACAACCCGACGGCCAGCAGCGCGATCAAGACGCGGAACGTGGTCGGACCGCCGATCGAGGAGACCTTCAGCAGAGCGTTGATGACGGTGGGATGGCCCAGCGCATGCTCGTGAAGCCAGGAGGCGGTCCGCTCGTCCGTCGCGCGGAACGGATCCCACGTGCTCTCCACCAGGATCGCGATCAGCCCGACCAGCGCCGCGGCCGGAACCGCCACGAACAAGGTCAGCCCCAGCCGGGCCCCGAAACGTTCGTGCACCCGGCGCCGCAACGACCGCCGCACCGTTCGCACAGTGCTGGGCGCGTTCATCAGCGCGGTCCGTTCGTGTCCGCAGGCGGCAGCGTCTCGAACTCCTCCAGGGTGCAGGACATTCGCAGGCCGCCGGAATCAGAGGGCTCCAACATCCGCGCCGGCACCAGCCGCGCCGCCCCGCCCTCATGCCGTGGCCGGACAGCCACCCGCACCGCGAAGCTTCCACTGGGATCCAGATCGATCCGCTCGACCTCGCCGGCGAAACCCTCATCGCCCGCGACCGCCGAACCGATGGCCATAGCCATGCTTTCCGTCATATCGGTCACTCCTCACGGCTGGGGCCTCCCGGTATCCCGCCCGCGATGAGGTCAAACCGGTTCGACCCGGAAGTTCGGGGTAGCCGAGCGGACCGTCCGGCATCCGAACGCGAACAGGAGTCCTGTATGCACGGCACCGACACCGCCCCGGCCAGAGCCCTCCTCGTCGACCCCCGCAGCGGCCTGGCCGACGTCCACGACCTGGCCCAACGCCTGCGCACCGACGCCATCCGCTGCTCCACGACCGCCGGTTCGGGCCATCCGACCTCTGGTATGTCGGCCGCCGACATCATGGCCGTCCTGATGACCCGCCACCTCCGCTACGACTGGCGCGACCCGGACGCCCCCGGCAACGACCACCTCATCTTTTCCAAGGGCCACGCCTCGCCCCTCCTCTACGCGATGTTCAAAGCAGCCGGCGTGATCTCCGACGACGAACTCGTCCACACCTACCGCCGCCCCGGCAGCCGGCTCCAGGGCCACCCGACCCCCGTCCTGCCCTGGGTCGACGCCGCGACCGGCGCGCTCGGCCAGGGGATCGGCATCGGCGTCGGCATCGCCCTCGCCGGCCGCCTCCGGCACCGGAACCACGCCCGCCCGCAGGTCTGGATCCTGTGCGGGGACAGCGAGATGGCCGAGGGCTCGGTCTGGGAGGCCCTGGACACCGCCGGCCGCTACGACCTCGGCGAGCTGACGGTCATCGTCGACGTGAACCGCCTCGGCCAGCGCGGCCCCACCGCGCTGCAGTGGGACCTGCACGCCTACGTCAAGCGCGTCGAGGCCTTCGGCTGCACCGCGATCCCGGTCGACGGCCACGATCTCGCCGAACTCGACACCGCCCTGGACACCGCGCGCCGCGGCGGACGCCCGACGGTCGTCCTGGCCCGCACCCGCAAGGGCCGGGGCGTCGCCGAGATCGAGGACCTCCCGGGATGGCACGGCAAGGCGCTCCCGGACGACCTCGCCGAGCGCGCCGTCACCGAGCTCGGCGCACCCGCGGACGTCCGCGTCTCAGGGCTCGAACCGGCCGGCCCGCGCCAGGACGGGAAGTCCACGCTCCCGATCGGCCGCGCGGACGTGCGGGTCCCCGAGTTCGCCCGCGGCGACGAGGTCGCGGTCCGCAAGGCGTTCGGTGAGGCTCTGCTGGCGCTCCAGGTCCGGCCCGAGGTGGTGGTCGTGGATGCCGAGGTCGGCAACTCCACCTACACCGACGCCTTCGCCAAGGCCTGCCCGGAGCGGTTCTTCGAGTCGTTCATCGCCGAGCAGCAGATGGTCGCGACCGCGGTCGGACTGTCGGTCTCCGGATTCAAGCCGTTCGCCGCGACGTTCGCCGCCTTCTTCTCCCGCGCGTACGACTTCGTGCGGATGGCCGCGATCACCGGCGCGGATCTCGCGTTGTGCGGGACCCACTGCGGCGTGGAGATCGGCGAGGACGGCCCGTCCCAGATGGGCTTGGAGGACCTGGCGATGATGCGCGCGGTCCACGGCTCGACCGTGCTGTATCCCAGCGACGCCACCAGCGCCGCCGCCCTGACGGTCACCATGGCCGGGCTGCCGGGTATCAGCTATCTGCGGGCGACCCGCGGGGCCTACCCGGTGCTCTACGACCCCGGCGAGCGGTTCCCGATCGGCGGTTCCCGAACGCTGCACGCGAACGACGGCGACCAGGTGGCGCTGCTCGCCGCCGGCGTCACGGTCCACGAATGCCTGAAGGCCCGCGAGATCCTGGCTGCCGAGGGCATCGGCGCGCGGATTCTCGACCTCTACTCGGTCAAGCCGTTGGACGCCGAAGCGGTCGCGCGGGCTGCTGCCGACACCGGCCGGATCGTCGTCGTCGAGGACCACCATCCCGAGGGCGGCCTGGGCGAAGCCGTGCTGAGCGCGCTCGCCGAGTGCGGTGTGGCGCCGGAGTTCGGACACCTCGCGGTGCGTTCGATGCCTGATTCGCGGGCTGCCGGCGAACAGCTCGAAGCGGCCGGGATCTCGGCCGCGCACATCGTGACCTTGGCTCGTCAGCTGGCTTCGGGGCGTTGAGCGGATCCTGGGGAACCGAGCCGAACGAAACGGCCCCGGCCGCTCGCCGAAGCGAGCGGCCGGGACGTGGACCGAGCGCCGTGGACGGATGGGGGAACGGACGGATCCGCGGCGCCCGGAGTCTAGGTGTCCGGGCTTCAGCTCGTCATTTCTCGTCTCCGCGCCCGCTCAGCGCGTCCCGAACCCGGTCGATCAGCCCGATGCCGGGATCGAGCACCATGTTGCCGGGGGGAGTGTCGGGAGCGTCGGGGTGCGGGCGCGTCGGCGCGATCTTCTTCACCGCCGTCACCTTCTTGCCCAGGTCCGCGAGCTCGTCGGCGCCGCACGACTGCTGCAACCGCGGGAAGAGCGTCTGCTCCTCCTCGGTGATGTGCGCGTTGACCTCCTCGATCAGCCGGCTCACGGTGGTCTCGAAGGGCGCGTCGGTGGGTTGCAGCCCCTCCAGAGCCTTCAGCGTCCGTTCCATCTGCGCGTGCTCGCGGATCTCCCGGTCGGCGAGCTCGGCGCCGCCGGGCACGTGCTGGCGCACCGCCGGGTAGAGGAACAGCTCCTCGGCGACGGAGTGCCGGACGAGCTCGATGGTCACCTCGTCGACCAGGTCCTTGCGCAGCTTCGAATCGCTGCCGTCGTGGGTCTTCTGCAGCTCGGCGAAGAACCCCTGCACTTCCCGATGATCATGGGTGAGGACGGTGATCACGTCGCCATGAGCGTGCTCGTTCACGGGAAGCCGCTCCCTTCAGATCGCTCCGTGCGCACCGGCCCGTGCGGGACGGCGGCGGCGCCCTCCGGGTGTCCGCCCTCGCCGGTGGTAAACGTCCCGATCGCACGCTTCCGCAACGCTCGGGTCCGGTACCGTCCCGCGCATCGGTGCGACCGCTGGAACCGGCTGTCGCACCGGCGGCCCCAGCGGGTCGCCGTCCTGGCAGATCAGCCCCACCACGTTCCGGGCCGGCGGCCGGCGATCCGGTTCGCGCAGCAGCATCGCGGCCAGCAGGGCGCGCCACTGCGGGCTCAGGCCCTCCGGGATGCGCGGCGGCCGGTTGACCACGCCGGCGAGCCGCTCCATCGCCGGGCCCGTGTATTCCTGGCGTCCGGTGAGCGCTTCCAACAGGACCAATCCCAGCGAGAAGACATCCGAGGCCGGGCTCGCGCCCAGCCCCCGGGCCTGCTCCGGCGCGAGGTACCCGGCGGTCCCGACGATGCAGCCGGTGGCGGTGTGGTTCGGGCCGTCCCAGGAGTGGGCTATCCCGAAGTCGGCCAAGAAGATCCCGCCGCGTGGTTCGATCAGGATGTTGGCGGGCTTCAGATCGCGGTGGACGATGCCGCGCGCATGGATGTGGGCCAGCGCGGCGGCCATCGCCGTGCCGATCCGGGCCACCTCCGTCGGTGGCAGCGGCCCGCGTCTGAGGACGCCGGCCAGATCGGTGCCGCGCACCAGGCGCATGACGAGGTACCGGCAGCCCTCGTCGACACCGGCGTCCAGCAACGGGATCAGGTGCCGGTGGCCGACCGCGGCCAGCAGCCGCGCCTCCTCGGCGAACCGGCCGGCCTGCTCGGCCCCGGGCGCGGACGGCACCAGCACCTTGACGGCGACCGGCCGCGCCAGCCGGACGTCGACGGCTTCGTAGATCTCGGACGCCCCGCCGACGGCGAGGCGTCCTCCCAGTCGATAGCGGCCCCCGAGGACGGTCTGGCTCCCAGCGGTAAGCGTCACCGGGCCCCGATATCCCCGATTCGGGGGTTTACACGTTGGTTCTGGACTCCTGGTCCCCTTCTTGCCCGTCCAGCGAGGTCAGGGGATTCCGGACCAACATCTCCAGGAACGGTCCCACGGTCAGATCCCGCTGTGCGGAATGCCGGAACGGCAGGTCGAGGTGGACGTTGTAATGGTTGCGACGGCCGACCCGCGTGCGCGTCACGTAGCCCGCCGCCTCCAAGTCCGCGATGATCGCGGCCGTCGCGCGCTCCGTGATGCCGGCGGCGGCGCTCAGCTCCCTGATCCGCGCCTCCGGGTTGCGGACGATCTCCACCAGGACGTGTCCGTGCGACGTGAGGAGGGTCCAGGAGTCGCGCCTATTCCCCTCAGTCATCTTGTGATGATAGCGCTGCGAGCCCGAATCATGACAGATGATTCATGTATTCGGTGACAGGTCTTTGCCGCCGCGGCCGATGGCGACGGCCGATGGCGACGACCGATGGCGATCGATCCCGGCGAGGAGGGACCGGCGCGGCGCCGCACCCCAAAACCCCTGTGACGCCGCGGGGTCCCTCCCCGGTCTGCCGCGTCCGCCCATGCCCAGCGGAGGCGGCGGGCCCACGCTAAAGGGGATCGAAACGCGGGCCGCGCTGGGTCCTGACCCGCCTCGGGGCTTTCAAACGGTCGACTTTTCGGCGCCATCGCGATCGCGGCTGTCCTGATCCAGCCGCGGCGTGCTGGTCAACAGCTCCAGGAACGGACCCACTCGCAAGCCGTCCTGTGCCGAGTGCCGGAACGGGTTGTCGGTGTGCAGAACGTAGTGTGTACGACGGCCGATGCGGGTCCGCTCGACGTAGCCCGCCCGCTCCAGGTCCGCGATGATCGCGTGGACGGCGCGCTCGGTCAGGCCGATGATCGCGCTGATGTCACGGACCCGCGCCCGCGGGTTGCGGGCGATCTCCACCAGGACGTGGCCGTGGTGGGTGAGCAACGACCAGGATCGGCGCCCATCTCCCTGCATTCTCCGAATATAGCGCGAGCCGTGGCGGTTATAGAACGGTCTTGATGTGAGAGGTGCTCTCCACGGTGTACAGCGCGCGCCGGGCCGGTTACGCCGCGGCATCGGCGACGTCGCACCCTACTGCGAAAACCCTTTCGAGGAGCCCTTCGTGAACCTGAGTCCGGCCGCGCTCTTCGTCGGCGTCGATGGCGAGGCCGTGCGCATCGACGTGGACGGGGCCGATCTCGCTGATCAAGTCGGAGAGGTGGACACCCTGTTGCCGGCTGCCGGGGAGGCCAGCCGGGTCGCATGGTTCGGCCCGGACGCGACCGACGTCGCCGAACACCGGTCCGAGGCGCGTGATCAGAAGGACGTGCGCAGCGGACCGCTCTCGGACGTGCTGGTCCGCGCGACCGTCCTGACCGGCGGCGATGTGCGGATCTTGCCCGCCGGGCCGGCGGACGTGCCGCGTCAAGGCATCGGTGCGCTACTGCGGACTGGGTGAATTAGGGGTCAGCACTGGTGAATCGGCTGATTCGCTGATCGTGAGCGGGGTAGGCGGGGCTTCCGATCGAGAGATGGCGGGAGGCGATCATGAGACTTTTTCTGCACGATGAGGATCCGCTGCGGCGCCACCAGTGGCAGGAGCGCGCGGCGTGCCGGGGATTCGGGAGCGACTTGTTCTTCGAACGGGACAACGAGCTGCGCGTCGTCCGCGCCCGCCGGGAGGACGCCGCGAAGAAGGTGTGCGCGTCCTGCCCGGTGCGGGTGGAGTGCCTGCGGTTCGCGATGTCCGGCCCCGAGCAGTTCGGGGTCTGGGGCGGTACGACGCGGCGGGAGCGGGCCATCAGGCGGCGGCGTCGGCGGATCGCGGCTTCGTCGACGCAGGAACCGGCGGTGGCATCGGTACCTTTGGTGAGTACGGGAAGCGAGCGGTGATGACCGACCGCCGTGTCACGGTGGTGATCGTCACCCGCGACCGCGCGCAGGCTCTGGACCGCACCCTCGGCGCGCTGACTCGACTCCCCGAGCAGCCGCGGGTGATCGTGGTCGACAACGGCTCCCGGGACGGCACCGGGGCCGTGGTCGCCCGGTACGGCCCTCCGGTGACGCTGGTGCGCTTGCCCCGCAATCGCGGCGCCGCCGGCCGCAACCACGGCGTGCGGCTCGCGGCCACTCCCTATGTGGCGTTCAGTGACGACGACTCCTGGTGGGCGCCCGGCGCGCTGACCGAGGCCGCCGATCTGCTCGACCGGTATCCGCGGGTGGGTCTGGTGGCGGGGCGCACGGTGGTCGGACCGGCCGAGCGGGTCGATCCGATCAGCGTCCTGATGGCGCACAGCCCGCTGGCACAGCCGCCCGACGTCCCGACTCCGTCGATTCTGGGGTTCATGGCGTGTTCCTCGGTGGTGCGCCGCGAGGCGTTCCTCGCGGTCGGCGGGTTCGACGAACTGTTCGGCATCGGTTCGGAGGAACGGCTGCTCGCCTACGATCTGGCCACTGCCGGCTGGGTCTTGACCTATGCCGACCAGGCTGTGGCGAAACACCTTCCCGCCGAGCGGGACCGTGATGCGCGCCGTCTGGTCGCCCAGCGCAATGATCTGCTGATCGACGCCATGCGCCGGCCGCCGCGGGTGGTGGCCGCGCGGGTGGCGGCGTTGGCGCGGGCGGCTTTGGCCGATCGGCAGGCGCGGTGGGTGCTGGTGCACGCGCTGCTCGCGACGCCTGCGGTCGTGCGGCGTCGGCGGAGAATGCCGGCGGCCGTGGAGGCGGATATCAGGAGGCTGGAGGCGGCTGATTCTCAGCCCTCTGGTGTAGCGCCCCGGGTGGCTGTGGCTGTGGGCCGGTGAGCGCTATGGGGTTCGATCCGCGGATCTCCGTCGCTGTGATCACCAGGAACCGCAAGTCCGAACTGCTGCGGACCCTGGAGCGGCTGACCGCGCTGCCGGAGCGTCCCGAGGTGATCATGGTCGACAACGGCTCCACGGACGGCACCGCCGAGGCCGTGCGCGAACGCTATCCGCAGGTTCGACTATCGGTCTCGCACGACAATCTCGGCGCCGCCGCTCGGAACCATGCCGCCGCTTCTGCGCGGACGCCGTACATCGCCTTCTGCGATGACGACATCTGGTGGGAGCCGGGGGCGCTGAGCCGGGCGGCGGACCATCTGGACCGGCATCGGCGGCTGGCCGCCGTGACCGGACGCATCCTGGTCGAGCCCGGCGGCCGGGAGGATCCGATCGTGGCTGAGCTGCGGGACTCTCCGCTTGGCACCCCCAAGGGGTTGCCCGGGCCGCTGCTCGGCTCGATCCTGGCCGGGGCTTCGGCGGTGCGGGTCGAGCCGTTCCGGGCGGTGGGCGGTTTCTCGCCGCGGTTGTGGCTCGGCGGGGAGGAGGAACTGCTGTCCGTGGATCTCGCGGCGCGTGGTTGGTGGCTCTGTTATGCGCCGGATGTGGTCGTGCATCATCAGCCTTCGAAGGCCAGGGACTCCACAGCCCGGCGGCGCTTGGGGATTCGTAACACGTTGTGGTTCGCGTGGCTGCGGCGGCCGTGGCCGAGTGCTCTCCGGCGTACTTGGCGTATGGCCTGGTCGGTGCCGCGCGACAGGTGGTCGGCACTCGCTTTCTGCGACGCGGTGCGCGGGCTCCCGTGGGTGCTCGCCGAGCGGCGGGTGGTGCCGCCGGAGGTCGAGGCGGGTTTGCGGTTGCTGGAGGAGCCGCAGCGGCGGTCGGCGGCGCGGCGTTATGTGGGTTGAGTTCGATCTGTTGTGGGGTTGCTGTGGTGGTCGGGAGGGCGGTCTAGTGGTTTGCCGGTGGGCCTAAACGGCCTGTTTCGCGCCCGGCGGAGTGTTTTGAGCGCTGCCGCTGGGCTGGTTGGACAAGACCAGCTCGATCGCCCCCAGGACGTCACTGATCGTGATGCGTTCCAGCGCGGGATCTACGGACATGCCGTGCGGGTTGCCGCGGTAGTCGAGGTCGGCGGGCCAGAGGGCTGCGTGGTACGGACGGTAGGGAGGCCCCCATTGCGCCGGCGGGATCGGACCGAACAAGACGACCGAAGGGCGGCGGTAGGCCGTCGCGAGGTGCGCGATGCCGGTGTCGCCGCTGATCACCAGGCGGGCGGTGGCGATGATGCCGGCCAGGTCGGTCAGTGCGGTGCGGCCGGCGATGGACGCTTCTCGCGGTAGTCCGGCGCGTTCGGCGACTTGTCGGGCGAGTGCGGTCTCAGCTCCGGTGCCGGTGATCCGTAGGCGGTGGCCGTGATGGTGGAGCCAACGGGCCACGGCGGCGAAGCGTTCGGCGGGCCAGCGGCGGGCGGGAAAAGCAGCGCCGGGGTGGACGATCGTGTAAGGGAGCTGCGGCCGCGGCGGGGCCGTGAGTTCGAAGTCGTCGGGATCGGCGGGGATGCCCGCGTGCTCCAGTAATCGGCACCAACGGCGGCGTTCGTGGTCCTCGGACCAGTCCGGCAGCGGGTCGCTGTGGTAGGTGATCAGGCGACCGGGGTTGAGGCGTTCCAGGATGAGGTGGCTGTCGGCTCCGGTGCCGTGCAGGTTGACGGCGACCTCAGGCGGCTGGTGCCGCCAGGCGATGGGTCCCAGGCCCGGTGTGGGCAGTAGGCGATCCAGGCTGCCGTCGAGCGCGGCGAGTCCGGCCAACTCGCCCGGGGCGGCGAGGATGAGTTCGTGGTCGGGGAAGGCGCGGCGGACGGCTCGATAGGCCGGGACGCCGGTCAGGAAATCGCCGAGGCCCAAGGCACGCAGCAGCAGGATCCTCGGCCTCACCGGCGGGTCCCGGTCGCGGCCCGCAGCAGGGTGGTGGTGGAGCGGCCGTCCAGGTACGGGACGGTCAGCGCCTGGCCGCCCCAGGAGCGGAGCAACTCGGCTTCCGGCAGGTCGGCCGCGTCGTAGTCGCCGCCCTTGACCCACACGTCCGGGCGCAGTCGGGACAGGACGGCGGCCGGGGTCGGCTCGTCGAAGACGATCACGGCGTCGACGCACTCCAGCGCCTCCAGCATCGCCCGCCGGTCCGCCGCCGGGACGACCGGCCGGCCGGGGCCCTTGAGAGCGCGGACCGAGTCGTCGGAGTTCAGGCACACGATCAGGCAGTCGCCGGCGGCGCGCGCCGCGCTCAGGCAGCGGACGTGGCCGGCGTGCAGAAGGTCGAAACAGCCGCCGGTCGCCACGACGGTCCCGCCGGTGGCGTGGACGGCTTGCGCCAGCTCCCACGCATCGGCCGAGCCGGCCGGTAGCGCCGGCCGACCGGTGCGCCCTGTGTCGCTCAGCCCACCGACTCCGCCTTCGGCCAGGAACTGCGCAGCCGCATGCACCGCAGAGTCCACGGCCTCTGACACCAGCGCTCCCCGCCGCAAAGCCGCCGCGGCTGCTGCTGCGAACCGGTCCCCGGCGCCGCAGGGGTCCATGACCGTGACTGCCGGCGCCGGCACGAGAATCCGCTCCCGATCGCCGACGAGCAACGCGCCGCTTCCGCCGAGCGTGACGCAGACGTGGCTCACCGACCAGCGTTGCACCAGACGGCGTGCGGCCTCGACGGCTACTTGGTAGGTCTGGCGGCGCGGCGGGCGGGGGTTGAGGCGGCCTGCCTGGTGACCGGCGCGGCTGCCGGTGCCGGATCCGCCGAGCTTTTCGGGTCGGCCCGGCGGTTCGGTATCGCCGGCCGGAGCTGATCCGCTTGTGTGAGCGCCGTTCAGCGAGGCCGAACCGTCTGCGTCAGCGACGCCGGTCGCGGTTGACCGGACCCCCTTGGCGCGGCGTACGGCGGCGGCCGAACTGCCCGCGCCGGAGCCGTCGATCAGAGCCGATTGCCTGGCGCCGTCGCGATATCCGGCCGAGACCGAACCACCGCCACCGTTACCCACACCCGCAGACCCGTTCGACGATCCCTGCGATTCCTCCGCCTCCTCACCCCCCGCGACCGCGATCGCCTCCGCGAGATTAGGCGTCACCAACCGCGTCCCCGCCACCGGCGGCATCCCAGCCGGATGCGGATCCCACACCAGCGGCACCCGTTTGGCACGCGCGGTAAGCAGCCTCCTGAGTTCGGCGACCGCCGTCACCCCGCGACCATAGTCACTGACCAGAATCGCGCCCGCGGAAGCCAGGGCGGCGACCGCCTCAGGCCCCAGCGGCCCGCTGTACCGGTCGCCATCATGATCCAGGCGCACCAGCACGCGGCCGTCGGCCCGGATGCGAATCTTCTCGGGGACCCGGCCGGTCCACGGCATTTCGACCACGCGGACCAGCGGTGTGAGCAGTTCGCGCAGTTCGTCGGCAGCAGGACCCCGACCCAGCGGCGCGACAAGGATCGTGTCCACCCCAGACCGCGCCGCGAGCAGCGCCGTCAGCGCCGCCCCGCCCGGACGCACACGCTCGGCCGGGTCCGGCAGCACCGGCGCCGCGCTGTCCGGCACCAACCGGCTCGCCGTCCCGTCCAGATCGCGGTCCAGCAACGCGTCGCCGACCACCACCAGGGGTCCTGTCGCCGTCCTCACACTGCCTCCCGCAAGCCGGAAGCACCCCGTCGGTCCGAAGACGAAGAGGTGGCCGAAGACTTCTTGCCGCCATCAGCGGCGCCGTCCATGGCGGCCAACGCCAGATCAACCGCCTCGCACATCAAATGCACCGCGACCAAATGCACCTCCTGCACCGTCGCCGTACTGTCCGCCGCCACGGCCAGCACCTCGTCGGCCAGATCCGCCAACGGGTTCGGCCGGGGGCCGGTCATCGCCCACACCCGCATCCCGATCCGCGCGGCGCGCTCGCCGGCGTTCAGCAGGTTCCGGCTGCGGCCGGAGGTCGACATCAGGATCAGGACGTCGCCCGGCCGGCCGTGTGCCTGCACCTGTCGCGCATACACCTCGGCGAAGCCGTAGTCGTTGCCGATCGCGGTGGTCGAGGAGGTGTCGGCGTGCAGCGGGAACGCCGACAGCGGACGGCGCTCGGCGTGGAAGCGGCCCACCAGCTCGGCGGTCAGGTGCTGGGCCTGGGCCGCGCTCCCGCCGTTGCCGGCCGCCAGCAGCCGCCCGCCGCCGCCCAGGCTCGACGCCAGCCGCGCACCCCAGAGCGCGCAGTCGTGCACCAGCGCGTCCGCGTCCGTCAGAAACGTCGCGGTCTGCTTCAACCGGGTCCGCAGCGGATCGCGCAGCTGGTCGGGCAGCCAGGGGCCGCTCACGATCCGACCGCCAGCGGCAGGCCCCGCTCCGCCGTCGCGATGGCCCGGCGATAGATCTCGGTGCTGCGCCGGGCGATCAGCGGCCACGTGTAGTGCCGCAGGACCCTGCGGTTTCCCGCCGCGCCGAACGCCTCGCGCAGCGACCGGTCCGCCAGCAGCGGACGCAGCGCCGCGGCGAGCGCGTCCGGATCGCGCGGCGGCACCAGGTGCCCGGTCACGCCGTCCCGCACCGTGTCCAACTGTCCGCCGACCGCGGTGGCGACCACCGGCCGGCCGCAGGCCATCGCCTCCAGCGGCACGATCCCGAACGGCTCGTACCACGGCGTGCTCACCACCACGTCGGCCGATCGCAGCAGCGCCGGCATCAGTGCCCGCGACACCCGGCCCAGCAGCCGCACCCGGCCCTGGACCTTCGCCTTGCGGGCCTCGATCATCAGCCGGATCGCCTCCGGATCATCGCGCAGGTCCTGGGAATCGGGACCGCCGGCGATCACCAGCTCGGCGTCCGGCAGCTGCTCCAGCGCCTGGATCGCGGTGTCGAAACCCTTGCGCGGCACCAGCCGCCCGACGGCCACCAAACGGTTCCGCGGGGTGCGGGGGGAGCGTGGCCCGTGCGCCGAGAAGCGATCCACGTCCACGCCGCAGGGGATCACCGTCACCTTGGCCGGATCCACGCCCAGCGCCGCCAGCTCCCCGACCTCGTCGCGGCTGGTGGCGATCACCCGGGCACAGCCCAGACCGATGTCCCGTTCGCTCTCGATCCGGTGCTCCGGACTGGTGTCAGCAGTGCCTTGATACCGCTGCTTGACCGAGCCGAGCGCGTGGTAGGTCTGCACGACCGGGATCCCGAGGTCGGCCGCCGCCGTCAGCGCGGCCAGGCCGGACATCCAGAAGTGGGCGTGCACCACCTCCGGCGGGTCCGCCGACCAGGCCCGCGCCAGATCCTCGGCGAACTGGGGGATGTGCGGCAGCAAATCGTCCTTGGGGAGGTCTTCGGCCGGGCCGCAGCGCAGGTGGACGACGTCGTAGCCGGCCGGCGTACGGACCCGGTCCGGATGGCCGGAACCGTCGCGGCGGGTGAACACCGACACCTGGTTCCCCTGCCCGGCCAGGCTCGCGGCCAAGGCGGCCACGTGCACGTTCTGGCCGCCGGCGTCCACGCCGCCGGGCTGGGTCAGCGGGCTCGCGTGCTCGGAGACGAGGGCGATCCTCATGAGACAGACTCCTATTTTCATAGCAGACGTCGGCTTCGCCGACGGCTCAGATCGGCTGAGCTTTAATTTGCAGACATCGGCTTCGCTGACGGCTCAGATCGGCTGAGCCCCTCAAGTAGTCGGTTCCAGTCCGCGACGAATCTCTTGATCCCGTAGCGCTCCAGCGCCGTTTGCCGGGCGGCGGCGCCCTGTTCGCGGGCCAGTGCCGGATCGGCGATCAGCCTCCGGACGGCGGTGCGCAGGTCCGCGACGCTGGTCGAGACCGTTCCGGCCGACGGCGGCACGGCCGCGTACGCCTCGGTGGTCCCGACGGCGACGACCGGCAGCCCCAGATGCATCGCCTCCAGCAGCGAGAGCCCGAGGGAGGTCCAGCGCGACAGGTGCAGATACAGGCGCCGCTCGGCCATCTCCTGGTGCAGCTCGTGCTGCGGCAGGTCTTCGAACAACCGGACATCGGCCGTCGCCGTTTCCAGCTCTGACGCCCGCATGCCGAACACGTCCAGCCCGGCGGTGCCGGCGAAGCCCGGGATCAGGTCGGTGCCGGTCACCCGTCCCCGGCGGACCGGGTCGTTGACGGCGACCGCGCAGCGGGGGACCGAGCCGGTGTAGCGGTATCCGGGATCGACGATCCCGTGCTCCACGACGGTGGTCGGGGTGGAGCCGCAGTCCCACATCAGATCGTTGAACGGCGTCACGTGCACGATCCGCAGCCCCGGCCGGTCCGCCATCGGATGCCGGCTGGTCGCCGCGGGTCCGTCCGGCGTGTTGTGCTCGACGTACACCGCGGGCACGTCGACGCCCGGAACCCGGCCGGTCAGCGCCCGGACCAAGTCGAACTCCTCAGGACGCTGCAACAGCGCCACGTCGAAGTCCTGCTCGATGAGGGCGTCGAAGGGGATCTCGACGGCCGTCGCGGGCCAGTCCCAGGTACGGGCCCGGCCCCGGCCGTCCGGTCCGCGGTCGGCGGTCACGGGCAGCAGGCAGGTGTGCGGGCCCTGGAGGAACGAGGTGGTCCAGGAACCGTGGACGTGCCACATCAGGATCCTCATGCGGCAGCACCCGCCGCCGGCATGAGCTTGGCGACCGCCGCCGCCACGTCTTCCGGCCAGACGCCGTTGAGACAGGGGTGGCCCGGGATCGGGCACTCCCGGGCGCGTGATCCGGCGCACGCGGCTTCTTGATCGCCGAGCAGTACTGACGGCACTCGGTAAGGCGCCCAGCGCACGGCGGGCACCACCGGGGAGAATAGACTGACCACCGGCGTGCCGACGGCGGCGGCGAGGTGGGCCGGACCGGTGTTGGGAGCCACCACGACTCGGGCGCCGGCGAGTACTGAGGCCAGTTCGGGAAGCGTGGTGCGGCCGCCGAGGTCCATGGCATCGGGCGCGCCACGGCTCACGGCCGCGGTGAGCTGACATTCGGCGCGCCCGCCGGTGACGACGACCTGGTATCCGGCCTCGCTCAACGCGGCCACCGCCAGGGCCCACCGCTCGGCGGGCCATGTGCGGGCCGGGGCCGTGCAGCCCGGGTGCACGACGACGTAGTCGGCGAGGTGGTCGAGCAGGCCTGGGGCAGGCAGCGGTGACCGTACGGCCAGAGCGCCGTCGTCGCCGTCCGGTAGCGGGAAACCGGCGGCACGCGCCAGAGACAGTCCGCACTCCGGCCATCCGTAACAGCAGTGCGGTGGGCAGCGATGACTGGTGGAAGGAAGTGAAGATCACGGCGTGATCGGGCCCGACTCGACCGACGTCGTGAATCAGGGCTTCGGCCTGCTGCGCGTTGTACGGCACCGGATCGGCGGCGACCCACGGCGCGTCGAAGGCCAGGACTTCGCCGACTCCCGGCAGCAGCTCGGCCGCCGCTGCACCGGCCGGGCCGACGAGCATCGTCACCGGCTCGCCACCCGCCGCCAGGGCGCGGATCGCGGGACCGGCCAGCAGGACGTCGCCCATGCCGTCCAGCCGCACCGCGAGCACGCCGCTCATCGGGCTCTCCTCGTGCCGGAGCCGCCGGAGCCGCCGGGCCTGCTCGCGCCGGAGCCACCCGAGCCGCTCGCGCCGGAGCCGCGAGAACCGTTCGTGCCGGGCTTGCCCGCATCCGAGCTGCCAGAGCCGCGCGCACCTGAGCCACCGGGCTCGCCCGCGCCGGAGCCGCCGGCACCCGAGCCGCCGGCCGCCCGGTAGCCGCTGCTGATCACGTCCTCGAACGTGCCGATCGCCTCGCTCAGGCGGCCCAGATCGCCGCGCCTGCGAGCGCCGAACTTGCGAGCGAACCCGCCGGCCGCATCGTCATCGGACTCGTCGGCGGCGCTGACCGCGCCAGCCAGAATCCGATCCACAGCCTCGGGCAGATCGCGCGCGACCGCCACCGGCACACCAGGCGGCGCCAACATCTCCGGCACCCCCGCCTCGCCCGAAGCAGTCGCGACCGGCACCAGAATCGCCCGCGCCCCAGCAGCCCGAGCCGCCCCGATATCGGCCTCGATATCGCCGACGACCACACAGTCGGCGGTCTCCACACCCAGCCGCTCAGCAGCCCGCGTCACCAACCCCGGTGCCGGCTTGCGGCAGTCACAACGGTCCGCATCCACATGCGGACACACCGCCCAGGCGTCGAAGGGCCCGAACAACTCCTCGACGCGCTCGTTCACCTGCTCCAACTGCGCCGGACTGATCAGCCCCCGCGCGATCCCGGACTGGTTCGTCACCACACCGACCCGGATCCCGGCACCACGCAGCCGCCGCACCGCCTCGACCGCACCAGGCATCGGCTCCACCAACGCCGGATCAGTGTTGAACGGCACATCGCGCACCAGTGTCCCGTCCCGATCGAACAACACAGCCGCCGGCCTCCGGGGCCAAGGCGCCGCCGTGCGGTACCGCCACACCCCGGCCAGATACCAGGACACTGCCGCGGGGGGAATCAGAACACTCGTCGCGACCATCGCCGCGATCTCGGCGGGTGCGTGCGGCCCGCGCCGGATCCGGGTCATGGCGAACTCGGCGGTGCCGGCCGCCCACAGCACCGCGGCCGCGGCACCGGCCGCGCGGCGGCCGCGGGAGAACGCCCCGGCGGCGGCCAGACCGGTCGCCGTGACCAGCGCGTGCACCGGACGCCGGCCGATCGGGACACCCGCGATCAGATGCCAGTCGGCACTGTGCAGACGCCGCATCAAAGCGTCGTCGGCATTACCGCGCTGCGCCCGGACGCTGGCCCACCACCCCGGGTTCGGCCGCACCGGATGGGAGGTCCGCCGGGTGCCGTACTCCAGCCGCCAGCCCGCCTCCTGCACCCGCAGCGCGAGATCGGTGTCCTCGCGGTAGGCGTGCCGGAAGCGTTCGTCGAAGCCGCCGACGTCGACCAGCGCCGCGCGGCGGTAGGCCATATCGGCGGTGATCCACCGGGCGTCGGCCAGGGCCGCGGTGTTCCGCTCCCAGTCGGTGGGGGAGCGGCGTTCCGGCAACGGGACGTCGACCAAGCCCTGTACCCCGCCGACTGACGGGTCCTGATCCAAGTCGTGGGCCAGCCGGCGCCGCCACGGCGGATTCCGCGCCACTTCGACGTCATCGTCGAGGAACACGATCCACGCACACTCCGGCGGTGTCAGCCGCCAGCCGGCGTTGCGCGCGGCGGCCGGCCCGCGACCGCCGCTGGACACCACATGCAGCCGGTCGGCCAGCAGCGCGGGCGCGGTCAGCGGCAGCGGATCGGCCCCGGGCGGCCGGTCGTCGGCGATCACCACCATCCGCGGCGGCGGTCCGGCGGCCGAGGCCACGGCGTCGACGCAGCGTTGCAGGCTGGTTCGGCCGACGGTGGGGACCACTACGGCGTAGTCGGCAGCGCTCGCGTTACCGCCGTTCATCGCCCGACCTCCGTGCGCCGCACGGCGAACGGTCCGATGGCCAGCAGGTCGATCGGCGCCGAGCCGAAGCACTCCAGCACGTCGCGCGGGGAGTCGACCATCGGCCGGCCCGCCGTGTTCAGGCTGGTGTTCACCACCACCGGCAAGCCGGTGCGTCTTTCGAAAGCCGCCAGCAGACCGGTGAGCAGCCGTTCGCGGGCCGGGTCGACGGTCTGGATCCGGGCCGTGCCGTCGACGTGGACCACCGCCGGGATCCGGGTCCGCCACTGCGGGGCGACGTCGTGCACGAAGAGCATGTAAGGGCTCGGAACCGGGCCGTCGAAGATCTCAGTGGCGCGGTCCAGCCGCACCATCGGCGCCACCGGCCGGAAGGTCTCCCGTCCCTTGACCGCGTTGAGCCGCTCCAGGTTCGCCGCGTTGCCGGGGTGTGCCAGCAGCGAGCGGCGGCCCAGCGCCCGCGGCCCGAATTCGCTGCGGCCCTGGAACCAGGCCACGATCTCGTCGCGGGCCAGCGCGGCGGCGGCCTCCTCGGCGATGTCGTCGGGGCGGGTGTACGGCAGCCGCGCGGCGCGCAGCGCGCTCTCCAGTGCCGCGTCGTCCCAGCCGCGTCCCAGGTCCGCGCCGGGCATCGGCTGCGTGAGATCGCCGACGCCGTGCGCGGCGTGCAGCGCCCCGCCCAGCGCGGTGCCGGCGTCGCCGGCCGCCGGCTGGACCCAGAGCTTCTCGAACGGCCCCTCCGCGGCCAGCCGGGAGTTCGCGACGCAGTTCAGCGCCACGCCGCCGGCCATGGTCAGCACCCGGTCCCCGGTCTGGTCGTGCAGCCACAGCGCCAGCTCCAGCAGCGTCTCCTCCAGCACCAGCTGGACGCTCGCGGCCAAGTCGGCGTGCTGCCGGGTCCAGCCCTCCTCCGGTGAGCGTGCCGGGGTGAGCGCGGCGAAGTCGACCGCCTCGGTCACGAAGCCGCCGTCGCCGGTCGCCCGGACCGCCTTGCGCAGCTCCCCGGCGAACTCCGGGGTGCCGTAGGAAGCCAGGGCCATGACCTTGTACTCGTCGCTGGATCGCAGGAATCCCAGATGTTCGGTGGCGTTCTCGTAGAACAGTCCCAGCGAGTGCGGCAGCCGTTGCGAGGCGAGGATCTCCAGTTCGCCGTCGCGGTAGCGGCCGGCCAGATAGGACGTGGCCTCGCCGCGGCCGTCGCAGACCAGGACGCTGTTGTCGCCGTAGGGGGTGGCCAGGCCGGCCGACGCGGCGTGCGCCACATGGTGCGGAACGAACTGGACCGCCCGGGGGTCCAGGCCGGGCAGCATGGTCGTGATGAACGACGGAGCGTGGTTCACATACATCTGCCGTAAGTGGTCCCAGGGATCGTGGATGCCCATCTCCTCAGCGGGCCGGCACAGATGCGGCGCGTAGGAGTAGGTGACGATGTCGATGTCGGCCGGCGTCAGCCCGGCCTCGGCCAGGCACCACGCCGCGGCCTGCTCCGGGAGTTCCCAGGCGGAGAACGGCACGGGGCGCTTGCCATGCTTGCGGCGGCTGAACCGCTCCTCTTCCGCGGCGGCGACGACGGTCCCGTCGATCACGAGGGCCGCGGCCGGATCGTGGAAGACGGCGTTCAAACCCAGCACCCGCATGTGGTGTCCATCCTTCGTGTCCGTGTGGGGGCTCCGCCGGGCGGAGCCGGTGGTGAATGTGCGCGCCGCCGGCTCCGGGCCGGCGGCGGCTCGGATGCGTCAACCGGCGCCGACGGCGTCGGTGAGCCGGGCGCGGTGTTCGGTGAACCAGGCCACGGTCCGCGCCAGCCCGTCGCGCCACCCGACCCGCGGCTGCCAGCCGAGTTCGGCGGCGGCCCGCGAGATGTCGGGGCGGCGCACGCCGGGATCGTCGACCGGCCGGTCCACGAACCGCAGCGGCTGCGCCTCCACCCCGGTCAGCTCGGCCACCAGGCCGGCGATCCGCGAGGCCAGGGCGCGGATGCTCATCTCCTCCGGGTTGCCGATGTTCACCGGTCCCGGCACGCCCGAGGCGGCCAGCGCGAGGATCCCGGCGACGGTGTCGCTCACGTAGCAGATCGAGCGGGTCTGCCGCCCGTCGCCGGTCACCGTGAGCGGTTCGGCGGCCAGGGCCTGCGCGATGAACGTCGGCACCGCGCGGCCGTCGTCGGCCCGCATGCCGGGGCCGTAGGTGTTGAAGATCCGCGCGATCGCGGTGTCCGCGCCGTGCCGGGTCCGGTAGGCGGTGGTCAGGGCCTCGGCGAAGCGCTTGGCCTCGTCGTAGACCGCGCGCGGCCCGACCGGGTTGACGTTGCCCCAGTAGTCCTCCGGCTGCGGGTGGACGAGCGGGTCGCCGTAGACCTCGGAGGTGGAGGCCAGGACGAATCTGGCGCCCTTGTCCCGGGCCAGGTCCAGGGCGTGCAGGGTGCCCAGGCTGCCGGCGCGCATGGTGTCGATCGGATAGCGCTGGTAGTCCGCGGGCGAGGCCGGGGAGGCGAAGTGCAGCACCAGGTCCACCGGGCCCGGGATCGGGAACGGCTCGCTGACGTCGCGGCGCACGACCACCACGTTGGGGTCGTCGAGCCCGCCGCCGTCGAGGTCCTTCGGGCTGGTCAAGAAGCTGTCGACGCAGATCACCTCGGTACCGGAGGCGGCCAGCGCCCGGCACAGGTGCGAGCCCAGGAAACCCGCGCCGCCGGTCACCACGGCCCGGTCGAACGTCCGCCGCGTAGCCATTCGGTCCGCCTTCCTGCCGTTGGGCGCCGCGTGCGTCCGCGGCGGGGAGGCCCGGCTCTACCCCACTGGATCGCCACTGAAACGGTTCGCGCCGAAGCCGCCGGGGTTTGAACCAGCTCAACGCGGTGACAGGGCGGGCGCGGCTACGGCGCGGGAGCGCCGCGTCGCCGATCTGAGCCGTCGGCGGAGCCGACATTCGTCACGAAATCAGGGAGGTCTGATGAACGCCGGGTACGCCGACAACGACAAGATGCTCACCGACCGGATCGCGCTGGTGACCGGCGCGGGCGGCGGGCTGGGCTCAGCGGTCACCGAGCGGCTGGCCGCCGCCGGTGCCACCGTGTGGGCCGCCGACGTGCGGGGCGACGCGCTGGACCGGCTGCTCGACGGGCTGGCCTCGCACACCGGCACCGTGTTGCCCCTGGTGCTCGACGTGCGCGACGCCGGCCAGGCCGCCGCGGCGGTGGACCGGATCCACGCCGAGTCCGGATCGCTGGACGTGCTGGTGAACAACGCGGCGGTCGACGTCACGCTGCCGGTGACCGATCTCACACCCGAGGACGCGGACAAGGTGGTCGGTACCGACCTGCTCGGGCCGGTGTACCTGTGCCTGGCCGCCTATCGGCGCATGGTGGCGGCCGGCAGCGGACACATCATCAACATCCTGTCGACCGCCGCGGTCAGCACCTGGACCGAAGCGGGTCTGTACAGCGCCGCCAAGACCGGGCTGCGCGCGTTCACGCACGTGCTGTTCCAGGAGGCGCGGCGGGACTGCCCGGCGGTGGGGATCACCGGCGTCATCGCCGGCGGGATGCGCACCCCCTTCATCATGGACCGGTTCCCGGACACCGATCCCGCGCTGCTGCAGGATCCGGCGAACGTCGCCGATGTGGTGCGGTTCGTGCTCTCGGTGCCGGCCGAGAGCCTGGTGCCCGAGGTCGTGGTGATCCCGCGGACCGAGGTGTCGTGGCCCTGAAGGCCGTTTGGCGTGGGCCCATCGGGGCAGCGCATTGCGTTGTGCCTCAGCCGATCCGAGCCGTCGGCGGAGCCGACATTCGTCATGAGAAGGGAGCACACCGTGCCCGAATACGGATTCTTCCTGTCCTGCGAGGAATACCAGCCCGCCGACCTGCTGCGCCAGGCCCGGATGGCCGAGCAGGCCGGCTTCACCCGGCTGGCGATCTCCGACCACTACCACCCGTGGACCGACGCGCAGGGCAGCAGCCCGTTCGTCTGGTCCATGATCGGTGCGCTGTCCGAGGCCACCGACCTGCCGGTGACCACCTTGGTCACCTGCCCGACCGTGCGCGTCAACCCGGCGATCATCGCGCAGGCCGCCGCCACCTCCGCCGTGCTGACCCACGGCCGCTTCCGGCTCGGTGTCGGCACCGGCGAGGCGCTCAACGAGCACATCCTCGGCGACGTCTGGCCGGACTTCCGGATCCGCGCCGAGATGCTCGACGAGGCCGTGCGGGTCATGCGGCAGCTGTTCAGCGGCCGTGCGGTCTTCCACGAGGGCAAGCACTACACGGTGCGCGACGCCAAGCTCTACACCCTGCCGCTCCAGCCGCCGCCGGTCTACGTGTCGGCGTTCGGGCCCAAGGCCGCGGAACTGGCCGGGCGGATCGGCGACGGGCTGATCACCATGAAGCCCAACCGGCAGACGATCGACGTCTTCCGGGGCGCCGGCGGAGTCGGCAAGCCGGTCATCGGCGGTTTGAAGGCGTGCGTCGACTCCGACCGGCAGCGGGCGGTGGAGACGGTGCGCCGGCTGTGGGCCAGCGAAGTGCTGCCGGGGGAGCTGGGCCGGGTCCTGCCCAGCATGTCGCACTTCGAACAGGCCTCGACGCTGGTCGGCGACGAGGCGGTGGCCAAGGAGTTCCCCTGCGGCGACGATCCGGGAGTCCACCTGGAGGCGATCGACGCCTATGAGAAGGCCGGCTTCGACGAGATCTACATCGGCTCGGTGGGCCCGCGCTACGAGGACTTCTTCGAGTTCTACGCCGACCGGATCCTGCCGCGGGCCGGGGCGGCGGCGATGGCCGGATCAGGGGCCGGATGAGGGGTCCGGCGGCGCGCTGACGCCGTTTGAACCGGTCAGCGGCGGGCAAAGGCGCAGCCCGAGCCGGATCACGCTGCCACCGATGATCTCCATTGATCTCCCTGCCGGTGATCCGGCGCCGAATGGAGGTGATTGACATGGCAATACCCGGATCGCAGCCTCCGACGACGGCCCCGGTCGCGGTGGGGGTGCGGCTGTTCTATACGGCACTCGGCGCCGCCGGCCTGATCTTCGGCGCCTTCCAGCACTGGACGCGCCACCTGGACGGCACCGAGCTGCCCTGGGGCGGCCTGTCGCAGGACACGATCAACCCGCCCGACAACGCCATGCGGACGCTCGGCGCCGCGGCGATCGCGCTCGGGCTGCTCGCCGTGGCCGGGCTGGCCGACGCCAGCGGCATGCTGACGCGGATCGCCGGCTCGCTGGGGATCGTCGGCGTGGTGCTGTTCATCATCCAGGTGGAGCGCTCGCCGTATCACAACGTTGAGATAGGGGTGTGGATCGGCCTGGCCGGGTCCATCCTGTGCGTGGTGGCCGGAATGAAGGCCGAGCGGGTGAGGCTGCCCAGGGTGCCCGGGGATTACTGATCAGCCGGGTGCCGGTGGAAGAGGAAGGCCCGGCGGCTGCTGGAGACCCGGCAGCCGCCGGGTTCCTGCTTTTCCGGTCACGAGTCAGCGGCATAAGCGCTTTGTGCCCGTTTAGGACCCGGAATCCGGGACATGTCGCGATGATGACGGCGGCTGTTCCGAACTGCGCGAACGGTTCGCGCGGCGGGGCCGCCGATGGATCGAGCTTGCGAGGCCGCATCATGAAGCAGTCCCCTCCCACCGGATCGGCCGCCCGGCGGCCGGCCGGCCGCCGGCGGTCCGCACCTGAGTCGGCCGGCGCGCCCGGCGCGCGCCGGGAGCGCAGACCCGAGCGTCCTGAGCGCCCGGAGCGTTCCGAGCACGCCGACCACCCGCCGACCGGCGCGCCCGATAACAGTTCCCTGACCTGGCGCTTCCCCGGAACGCCCGCCGATGTGTCGTACTCCCGGCGCTGGCTGGCGGCCGCCGTGACCGAGATGTGGGGTGAGGGCGAGGACACCGACCGCCTGCTGCTCGCCTACAGCGAGGTGGCGACCAACGCGGTGGTGCACGGCACCGGCCCGGTGTCGGTGGCGGCGCACATCGACGCCACCGGCGCCCGCTGCGCGATCGCCGACAGCTCCCCGGACGTCCCGACAGCCCGGCACGCCGCTCCGGACGATGTGGGCGGCCGCGGTCTGGATCTGGTCCGCGCGACCGTGGACCGGCTGCGCGTGGTCGCCGACGGGATCGGCAAGACCGTCTCGTTCGTGGTCGGCCACCGGACCGGCGGGCGGGAGCGGCCGGGGCCGACGGCCGGCTGAGGCTCGGGCGCGGAAGCGTTCAGCACACCGGAAAGCCCGGCGGCTGCTGGACGGAGCTCCAGCAGCCGCCGGGCTTTGCCCGCGACCGGAACCTGATCGCAGGCTCCTCGGTATTCCTCGCCGGCTCAGCCGGCCGCCTGCCGCCCCAACACGGCCGCTCCGCTCCCACCCCCCGCCACCGCCTCCCGTCGCGCCACCCGGCTGCGTTCCAGCCCGGCCCGCCCGTCCCGCCGTGCCGTCAGCCGCGCCGCCAGCACCCGATACCGGTCGGCGACCGCCTCCCAGTCCATGGCCGGGGCGAGCTGGCCGGCCCGCCGGCTCAGCGCGTCGGCCAGGCCCGGCTCGGTCAGGATCCTGCGGATCGCCTGGGCGATGGCGTGCGGATCGCGTCGCGGCACCAGCAGTCCCGCGCCGTCGGCCAGCAGCTCGGCGGCGTGCGGGAAGCTGGTCGCGATGATCGGCCGCCGCGCCGCCACGGCCTCGATGAGCACCCCGGAGGCGACCTGCTCCCCGGATTCATACGGCAGGATCACGATGTCCGCCGACGCCACCAGCGCCGCCAGGTCGTGCCGGCCCCGGAACCTCGCGTCGAACTCCACGAGCGGCCCCACCCCGGCCGCCGCCGCGCGTGCCCGCAGCGCCTCGCGGTAGGCCTCGCCCTGGGTTCGCAGCACGTTGGGGTGCGTCTGCCCGGCCACCACGTAGCGCGGCGCCGCCGGCAGGTCGTCGACCTCGGCCAGTGCGTCGATCGCCCACTCGATGCCCTTGCCGGGGCCGATCAGGCCCCAGGTCAGCAGCAGCGGACGCGAGCGCGTGCCGTCGTGGTGGCCGGCGGCGGGCAGCAGTCCCGGATCGTCCTCCATCGCGGTCTCGGCGCCGTGCGGCACCACGGCGATCCGGTCCGGGGCGACGCCGTAGATCTCCGGCAATCGGCTCGCGGCGGTCTGGGACAGCACCACGACCGTGTCGCACCGCTCGCAGACGCGTTTCAGGACCTCGCGCCGCCGTTCGGAGGGAGCGCCCAGCACGGTGTGCAGGACCCCGATGACCGGCACCCGCACCCGCGCCAGCACGTCCAGGACCTGTTCGCCCTCCGGCCCGCCGTAGATCCCGTACTCGTGCTGCACGATCGCCACGTCGTAGCGGTTCAGCACCGTCGCCGCGGCGGCAGCGGCCCCCGGATCGCTGGTCCGCAGGTCGGCCACCACCTCCGGCGGCAGCGGCCGCAGCGGTTCGGCGGAGGCCATCCGCACGACGCCGGCGATCCGCCGGGCGCCGGGGCGGTTGAGGTGACGGAGAAGCGCGGCGCTGAACGTCGCCAGGCCGCATTGCGTGGGGGGATACGTGCTGAGTACTCCATACGTGATCACGGGCGTGCCTCTCTGCGAAGAGGTCGCCGGCCGCCGCCGCCGGATTCGGCGCGCCCGGCCGCGACCGTAGCAGGGCATGTCCCATGATTCGCCCCGTAAACGCCGAAAGCGGCACACTGTGTCAGTGGCCTGCGATCACCGCGGGTCACCGGGGCGTCAACGCCGGAACAGCGCCAGGCCGGCGCTCGGGCTCAGCTTGACCAGGCGCACCTCGGTACGTCCGTCCCTCGTCCGCCACCACAGGCCGTCCACCAGGGACTCCAGCAGGCACCAGCCGAATGTCCCCACCTGCCGGCCGAAGTCGTCGCGGGCCGGGGCCGAGACGCTGACCGCCACGGTGCCCCCCGCCTCGGCGAACTCGCACATCAGGCCGCGGGTGGAGCAGGGGCCGTCGACCGGGCCGGCCGCGACGCCGGCCGAACGACCCAAGAACAGGCAGCACGCCTCGTCGACCGCGAGACGCAGATCATCGATTTCCTCCACCGACATCCCCAGCCGCGCCCCCAGATGCGCCGCGACGGACCGGGCCAGGATCACGAAATCCTTGTCGGCGGGAATGGCGAGCCGCACCGGTTCGGTCTCCGGTGCGGCCCGTGGCGGCACAGTCGTCGGCACGGTCACAGCGCTGTGCGGCAGCTGCTCCTCTGGCATCGTTTCCTCTCCTGTCGACTTCCTCACCCGCCATCCGGCTCGGACCGCGATCAACGCCCGCCCGGCGGCGGCCGGTCCGGGAACCGGTGCGCGGTCAGCGCGGCCGCGAACGCCTCGGCGAAGCCGTCCAGCCGGTCGCCGCCGGTCACCGTCGCCACGATGCCGTCGCGCGAGAGCACCTCGGCCGGGTCGTCCGGCGTCGTGTGCGCCACCGGCATCAGGTAGCGCCGCACCGCGCCGTCGGGCAGCAGGCCGCCGCCGGAGTCCAGTACGCCGATCGGCTTGCCGTGCTCGAACGCCTCGCGGACGAACCGGCGGGCCCGCTCCTGGCGCCCCAGAGCGGCCGCGGACTCCTCGCCGCCGGGCACCAGGACGGCGTCGTAGAGCACTGAGGAAGTGGTGGCCAGCGCGTGGTCGACGGCCAGCGCGGTATCCGGCTCGCGCCCGGCCAGCACGCCGACGCGCGGGGCGACGACGTCCACACGCACCCGCGCCTGCTCGAAGACGCCCCGCAAGGCCAGCGCCCGTTCGGTGTCGACGCCGTCGGCGGCCAGCAGCGCCACCGTGCGGGTGGCCGGGTCGCCGCCGCCGAGGGCGGCCAGGCTCAGCGCCGGTGACGGCGGCGGGCACCACGTCGGCGGCGGCGGCTCCGGTGCGGGCAGCCCCAGCCGGTCCGCCACCGCCGCGGCCAGATCCGGCGCGACCCGGGCCAGGTTGCCGGCCATCCGCTCCCGGACGGCGACGTCGTGCACGCGTGCCAGCTCGAACCCGAAGGCGTCGGCGATATGCCGCCGTTCCCAGTCCGTCATGCTGTCCCAGAACATCGAGGCCTGACCGAAGTGGTCGCTGAACGTCTCCTCGCGGCGGCGCGTCGCGGTCGCCGAATCGACGCCGGGTACGAGATTCGCCGTCTGGAAGGCGACTCGCGAGGTCTCGGTGAGGAAGTCCTCGGGGTTGCGGTCCAGCACCATGCGGCCGATCGGCCGGACCGGCACCGTCTCCTCCGGCACCAGCTTCGTGGGATCCAGCAGGTCGTAGCCGAACGCGTCCTCGTCCTCGGGGCGGATCAGCTGCACGCCCAGCTCCCAGGCCGGGTGGTCGCCGGCCTCGATCGCCGCCCACAGGTCGCGGCGGTGGAACCAAGGATCCTGCTCCGCGATGGCCCGCGCCTCCTCCCACACCAGGCAGGAGGTGCCGCGTTCGGGACGCCAGTGGAACTTCACCAGGGTCGCAGAGCCGTCGGCGGCCACGAACCGGAAGGTGCGCACGCCGAATCCCGGCATCATGCGGTAGCTGCGCGGGATCGCCCGGTCCGACATCAGCCACATCAGCATGTGCGTGGTCTCGGTCCGCGACGAGCAGAAGTCCCAGAACGTGTCATGCGCCGAGGCGCGGGTGGGGATCTCGTCGTGCGACCCGCCTCGGCTGAAGGAAACGGGGATGTTGCTGCCCACCAGGTCGAAGTCGCCTTCGCGGGTGTGGAACCTCACGGCGAAGCCGCGCACGTCCCGCACCGTGTCCGCCGAGCCCCGCGGTCGTGGTCCGGCGCCGGTGGAGAACCAGGCGAACACCGGGACCCGACGCCCCGGCTCCTGCAGGAAGTCCGCGCAGGTGTATTTGGCCAGGGGCTCATAGGGCTCGAAGTATCCGTGCGCACCGGCGCCCCGAGCGTGGACCCCGCCGCCGGTCGGGGACGGCGCCGGCGGCTGGGGTCCGGGATCCTCGGTCACCACGACGGAACTCCTCACATCCTCCGGGTAGAGCGCGCCGGGCTCTACCCGGGATGCCCTCGCTTATGCGTTCGATTCCGTCGGCCGGGCTCAGCTCAGCGGCGGCCCCGAGGTCGCCGGCTCGTGCTTGCCCTCGGCGGCCTCCTCGATCAGCTTGGCGCAGAAGGCGTCCAGGTCCTTCGGCCCGCGCGAGGTCACCAGGCCCCGGTCGACGACCACCGACTCGTCCCGCCAGCGGGCGCCGGCGTTCTGCAGGTCGGTGCGCAGGCTCGGCCAGGAGGTCATCGGCCGGTCGGCCACCACGCCGGCTTCGATCAGCACCCAGGGCGCGTGGCAGATCGCGCCGATCGGCGAGCCGCGGTCGGCGAAGGTGCGGACGAACTCGACGCTGCGCCGGTCGGTGCGCAGCTTGTCGGCGTTGACCACGCCGCCGGGCAGGACGAGGGCGTCGTATTCCGCGGCGTCGACGGAGTCGACGGAGAGTTCGGCGTTGACGGTGTCGCCATGCTCTACTCCGTCGAACATCAGGACCGGGCCGCTCTGGATGGAGACCATGTCCACGGTGGCACCCGCGTCCTCCAATGCCTTGCGCGGCGTGGTGAGTTCGACCTGTTCCACTCCGGTGGTGAACAGGAAGGCGATCCGCTTTCCGGTCAGTCGCTCAGTCATCGTCACCATCTCCTCGGTATCGCGTCACGGGCCGCGCCGGCCCACGCGTCGCCGGCTCGTCACAGTCGTCGGCAGGGCTCGGCGCTGGCGAGATCGCGTGCGTACCCGGGCCCTGGAGTCCCAAACGGTCGCGGAACACCGTTTGCCCGCGCCCGCAGCGGGCAGCAGCGCGGTCAGTCGTGAACTGTTGTGAGCAGTGGCGAAGGAGCGCCGATGAGCACTGTGGCCGAACAGGTGGATGTGCGGGCCCCGGTCGAGACCGTCTTCGACTGCTGGTCCTGCTTCGAGGCCTTCCCGACGTTCCTGGCCGGAGTGGACGCGGTGGAGCGGATCGATCCCGGCCGCACGCACTGGGTGGTCTCGATCGGCGGCGTGCGCCGGGCCTTCGACGCCGCGCTGGTCGGCTGGATCCCGAACGAGTACCTGCAGTGGGAGACGTCCGACGGCGAGGTCGGCCATCAGGGCACGGTCCGGTTCGAGCGGCTCGCCGCGGACGCGACGCGGGTCGCGGTGCGCGTGGAGTGGGAGCCGTTCGGCGTGCTGGAGCACGCCTGCCACTCGCTCGGCCTGGACCGCCGGCAGCTGCGCTCGGATCTGCACCGGTTCAAGGAACTGGTGGAGACCGAGCCGTTGCGTGCTGCGGCGATCCGCGAGTACGCGCGTCGGCACGCGTCGGGATACGCGGTCCAGCGGCGGTGACGCGTCGGTCGTCGGCGAGCCGAACGTGAGACCAGCGCAGGAATCGAGGACGAGGAGGACAGCACAGATGACGACAGTGGCGAGCATCATGACCGGAACGGTGGAGTTCGTCGACGCCGGCGAGTCGCTGGCCGTGGCCGCGCGCCGGATGCGCGACATGGACGTCGGCGCGCTGCCGGTGCGCGGGCCGGACAACCGGCTGGCCGGGATCGTCACGGATCGCGACATCGTGGTCAAGGCGGTCGCGGCCGACCTGGACCCGAACGTGTGTACCGTGCGCGCGCTGGTGGAGACCGAGCCGATCTGCGTCGACGCGAACAGCGACGTGGAGGAGGCGGCCGCGCGCATGGCCGAGCACCAGATCCGCCGGCTGCCGGTGGTCGAGGGCGATCAGCTGGTGGGCATGGTGACGCAGGCGGACATCGCGCGGGCGATGCCGGACCGGGCCGGGCAGGTGGTGCACGACGTCTCAATGGAGACGCCGCCGGGTCAGGCTCAGGAGCAGACACCGCAGACGCAGATGTAAGGAGCCTGTGAACCGCCGGCGACGCGACCCGCGGCCGGCGGCCCCGGAACGGCCCCGGGGACGGAATGCCTTGTCCGGCAGCCGGATCCGTCCCCGGGGCTCTGTCGTGTCCCTGCCCGTCCCCGTCCGTCTGTCCGCCACTGTCGTGGCGGCTCGTCAAGAGAAAGGCGGGGGACGGGAGTGGCAGTTCACCCGTCCCCCGCCATGACCGGCGCAGACCACCCCACGAGGCCCCGCCGGCCGGCTTCGGAGGTCAGATCGGCACCGAGGGCGCGTCGGGGCGGGAATCGGCCGGCGCCACGCGCTTGATCGCCGCCACCCGGCCGCCCAGCTCGGTCAGCTCCTGCGGGCTGCACACCGCGGCGAGCGTGGGGAACACCTCGTGCTCCTGTTCGTATATGTGGCGCTCGGTCGCCGCCGCCAGGTCCGCGAGCAGGTCTTCGAACCCTGGCTCGCCCGCGCTGCGCGGCGCCAGGTCGCGCATGAGCCGGTCGGCCTCGGCGTGCCGGGCCACGCACCGGTCCACCAGCGCTCCGCCGTCCGGGACCCGCCGGCGCAGGGCCGGATACAGCACGAGCTCCTCGGCCACCGAGTGCCGCACCAGCTCCAGAATGGTCCGGCTGACCAGATCGGCGCGCCGCTCCGGCAGGCGTCCCGCCGACTGCTCCAGCTCGGCGAGCATGCCCTGGATGCCCCGATGGTCCCGGATGAGCTCGGTGACCACGTCACCGTGCCCTGCCTCCCGCATCGTCGCCCTCCCGTCCTCTTGTCGTCCCCCGGGCGCTTAGGAAGCTCGGGTTTGTCCCGGATCCGGGATCCCAAACGCCCCTCTTGGCGAGTTGTTCCGGCGTTGTTCCCGCCGTTTGGTCGCCGTCGGCGGCGGACATAGCGAGGACCTAGCGAGACCCATCCCGCGAAGGAGGAATCGCCATGAACACCACTCCCGCCCGCCGCCGGGGCGGTCTGGACCGCCCGGGCTCGGCCTGGGGCCTGCCCTGGGAGCCGTTCGGGGACCTGGACGATCTCTTCGACCGCCTCGGCCGCTGGACCGGCTGGCTCCCCGGCGCCGGCGCCCAGGGCTCCCGCTGGATGCCCGTCGCCGAGGAGGACGAGACCGCCGACTCCTACCGCGTCCGCGTCGAACTGCCGGGCGTCCCTCGCGACCGGGTCACGGTCGAGGTCGAGTCCGGCCAGCTGTGCGTCCGCGGCGACCTCGACGAGGAGACCGAGCGGGGCAGCTACCTGACGCACCGGGCCGGCAGCTTCCTGTACCGCACCTCGCTGCCGGCCGACGCCGATCCGGACCAGGTCCAGGCCGACCTCACCGACGGCGTCCTGACCGTGAACGTCCCGCGCTCGGGCCAGGCCGGACGCCGCACGGTGCCCATCAGCGGCACGACCGAGCACGAGACCATCGCAGGGGAGACCACTGGGCCGACGGAGACGACGGCCCAGTCGTGAGCCGGCGCGGCGCCGACCGGACCGAGCGGGCCACCGGGGCCGGTGAGGCCTGGGAGGTCCCGATCGCCAGGGGTTCGGTCGGCGCCGGGCCCCAGACCGGGACCGGGGCCGACGGCGAGTCCGAGACCGGCGAAGCCGCCCCGGGCCGCTCCTGGCCTGTCCGGGTCTGGCGCGCGCTCGGCCCCGGCCTGGTGGCCGGGGCCTCCGACGACGACCCCTCCGGCGTCGCGACCTACGCGCAGGCCGGGGCCCGGTTCGGCTTCGGCATGCTGTGGACCGCGCTGTTCACGCTGCCGCTCATGGCGGCCGTCCAAGAGACCTGCGATCGCATCGCGCTGGCCACCGGCGGATCCCTCGGCGACGCCGTCCGTGCGCGCTTCGGGCGGCGCGCCCGGCTGGTCGTCGGGGTGCTCACCGCGGCGCTGATCGGGGCGAACACCATCGGGATCGCCGCCGACCTGGTAGCGGTCGGCAGCGGGGCCTCGCTGCTGCACCTCGGCCCGGTGTGGGTGTGGGCGCTGGTGGCCGGGGCGGTCGCCACCGCGCTGCCGCTGTTCGGCGGCTTCGGCGCGGCGCAGACGCTCTTCAAGCTCCTGAGCCTGCTGCTGCTCGCCTATCCGCTGGTCCTGTTCGCCGTGGCCGTCCCGTGGGGGTCGGCGCTGCGGCACCTGCTCGTCCCCGGCGTCCCGACCTCGCGCGAAGAGCTCTCGCTGCTGGTCGCGGTGCTGGGCACGACCATCTCGCCGTACCTGTTCTTCTGGCAGTCCGCCAACCGTGCGGAGGAGATGAAGCACGAGCGAGCCGACGGCCGACCGGTTCCGCTGCTCACCCGCCGCCCCCGGCGCGCCGCCGGGAAGCAGCGGGCCAGCCGGATCGACGTCTTCACCGGAGTGCTGCTGACGAACACGGTGATGTTCTCCGTCATCGTCTCCACCGCCGGCGCCACCGGCTCGGCGACCGGCCACGGCGCCACCGAGATCACCACCGCCGGCCAGGCCGCCGAGGCGCTGCGTCCGGTGGCCGGAAGTGGAGCGACTGTGTTGTTCGCGCTCGGATTCATCGGCTCGGGCATGCTCGCCGTCCCGGTGCTGGCCGCCGCCGGCTCCGCCGGGCTGACCGGGCTCGCCGACAAGCCGTGGGGCCTGACCCGCAGCCTGCGGGAGGCTCCGTTGTTCTACGCGCTCATCGCCGTGGCCACGCTCGGCGGTACCGCGCTGACCGTCCTGCCCGTCGACCCGGTGCGGCTGCTGGTGTTCGCCGCGATCGTCAACGGCGTGGCCTGCGCCCCGTTCCTGGTCGTGGTGATGCTCATCGCCCGCGACGCCGGCCTGGTGGGCCGGTACCGGAACGGGGCGCTGGCCGCGGTGCTGGGCTGGGCCGCCGCCGTGCTGATGGCGGGCGCCGCCGTGGCCATGCTGGTCATCGTGGCGACCGGGGGCGGAGGTGTCGGGCCATGAGCATCGGCAGCAGGATCAAAGCCCTGACCCGGCGCTTCGACGACTACCAGCAGCGGCACCGCTGGCTCGCCTTCCCGCTGGCGGTGTGGCGCAAGTTGAACGACGACCAGGTCGGCAACCTGGCGGCGCTGCTCACCTTCTACGCCTTCGTCTCCCTGTTCCCGCTGTTGCTGCTGGTGGTGACCATCCTGGGCATCGCGCTGCGCCACGACCAGGCCCTGCAACAGTGGGTCCTGAAATCAGCCCTCGTCGACTTCCCGGTGATCGGCGACCAGCTGCGCGGAAACATCCACGCCATCGGCCGCAGCTCGGCCGGGCTGGTGATCGGGCTCGTCGGCGCCCTGCTCGGCGCACGCGGACTGGCCAACGCCGCCCAGGACGTCCTCAACCGCCTGTGGGCCGTGCCCTACAACCGGCGCCCCGGCTTCCCGTCGTCGTGGCTGCGCAGCTACGGGTTCATCGGGGTGGTCGGCGTCGGCATGGCGGCCACGACCACCGCCACCGATCTGGGCGCCGGCCTGGGCAGCGGACCGCTGGCGGTCGGCGTGCGGGTGGCGGCGATCCTGCTGGCCCTGGTGATCGGCACCCTGACGTACTGGCTCGCGCTGCGCCTGGCCATCGCGGCCCAGGTGCGCGGCCGCGATCTGTGGACCGGGGCGGTCCTCGGCGCGGTGGGCTGGCAGGTCCTGCAGATGATCGGCGGGTACTACATCACCCACCAGCTGCGAAACTCCTCTTCGCTGTATGGGACCTTCGGGCTGGTGCTCGGCCTGATCGCCTGGCTGTACCTCCAGGCCCGGGTGACGTTGTACGCGGTCGAGGTCGACGTCGTCCGTTCCCGCCGGCTGTGGCCGCGCAGCATGTTCCCGCCGCCGACGACGCCCAGCGACCGGGAGACCTGGCGCTCGATGATGGCCGCACAGGATCGCGCGCCGACTGAGGAGAAGACGGAGGAGCCGGAGGAGCCGGAGAAGCCGGAGAAGCGATGACAGCCTGGTTCCGCGACGACCCCGCGACCACGCCCGGCCCGCGCCGCCTCACGCCCGAGGACGCCGTCTACCTGGACGGCGCCCTGCGGCACGCCTCCGGCGTCTTCGTCGACGACCCGGCGACCGGTCTGGATGTGGCCCGCACCATGGCGGCCGGCGTCCTGACCCGCCGCGGCTTCGACGCCGACGCCCTGCTGCACCCCTTCGAACCCCGGCCGGCCGCCGACGCCGATGAACTGAGGCTGATGCTCGAAGGACTGGCCGCGGCGATCGGCCGGATCGTGGCCGACGGCGGATGACGGGCCCGGCGGCGTTTTGGCGGCCGACGGCCCGCCGCCACCGTTTCACTCCCGTACGGCGGGGCATCGTTCAGGACCCGCCGCGGGCCGGACGAGCGGCGCGTGGCGGGGCACCACGAAGGGGGCAGACCCTTGAAGACTCCGCCGCGCCACCTCGCCGTGACGGTGGCCGAGCCGTACGCCGGATCGGTTCTCGAGCCGTCGGCGGTCACCGTGATCCGGGCGGCCGGGGACGTGGACATCGCGAGCTGCGACGCCCTGTGGTCGGCGCTGGAAACACCGCTGAAGGACCGGCGCCCGGTGGTGCTGGACGCCTCCGGCGTGGAGTTCATGGACAGCGCGGGACTGCGTACTCTGCTCCGGGCCGACCAGCTGGCGCACGCTCTGCGCACGTCGTTCGTCGTGGCCGCGCCTGGGGATTCCCTGCTCCGGCTGCTGGCACGCACCGGGATGCTCCCCGTCCTGCAAGTCACGCCGGCGGTCGGGAACGCGGCGACAGCCAGGGCCCGATGATGCCCGGCGATGCCCGGGAAGTCCTGGCCATGTCTTATCCCTTACACCGTTTCACCCCTCCGGAAAGGGTCACAAGCGAGCGGGTGTCCCCGCCGCAGAGTGTGGCGGCGGACTTTCACGCAGGGACTTCAGAAATGGGTTTGCCTACTGCTACCGAATTCCGTTCCCCAGCGTTGTCCATGACCGAGCCCGAGCCCGACCAGAAACGCGACCAGAAACCCGACCAGAAACCCGAGGCCGACGCGACCGAGGAACAGCGGGCGCGGACGCTCGCGAAGTTGCACCAGCTGTGCCGGATGGACCACGCGGAGCCGCGGCGGGCCCGGCTGCGGGAAGAAGTGATCTCGGAGTACATGTCCTACGCCCGCTTCCTGGCCGGCCGCTACTGCCTGCACGGCGACGCCGCCCGGGACCTGGTGCAGGCCGCTTATGTCGGCCTGGTCAAAGCGGTCGACAACTACGACCCCGCCTTCGACACCACCTTCCTCACCTACGCCACGCCGATGATCACCGGCGAGATGAAGCGGCACTTCCGGGACACCACCTGGGACGTCCACGTGCCGCGCCGCATGCAGGAGCTGTCCGGACAGCTGCGGGTGATCTCGGGCGAGCTGGCGCAGGAGCTGGGCCGCTCACCGACGGTCGACGAGCTGGCGGCGCATCTGGACGCCAGCGTCGAGGACGTCGTGAACGCCTTCGAGGCGACCCGCGCCTACTCCACGGCGTCGCTGGACGTGCCGGTCGCCGCCGCCGACGGTGACGGCATCGTGCTGGGCGACCTGATCGGCGCCGAGGATCCGGCCATCGACATGGTGGTGGACCGGGAGGCGCTCAAGGAGGCGCTGAAACGGCTCACCGACCGCGAGAAGCGCATATTGCTGATGCGGTTCTTCCGGAACATGACGCAGTCCGAGATCGGCAGCGAGCTCGGGGTGTCGCAGATGCAGGTGTCCAGGCTGCTGTCGCAGATCCTCGCGAACCTGCGCAGCCGGCTCGGCGTCGCTCGGTGATCCGGTGATGCGGCGCCGTCCGGCGTTCCGCCTCCGTTTCCCAGTAGCTCTTACCAGTCCGGCTCAGCGGTGCTGATCTCGTTCAGCACCCGCCCGGTGTCGGCCACCAGCGCCAGGTCACCGAGGGACACGATCCCTATCGGCCGGCCGTCGTCCTCCACCACCGGCAGCCGCCGGATCGCCTTGGTGCGCATCAGGTCCAACGCGACCACGACATCGTCCTCTGGACTCACACACACCGGCTCGGAACTGTAGGCGCCGACGACCTTGGCGTCCGCGCCGTGCTCCTCGGCGAGCACCCGGACCACCAGATCGCGGTCCGTCACCACGCCGACCAGCCGATCCCCGTCGGCCACCAGCACGGTCCCGATGCCCTGCTCCCGCATCAGCTTGGCGGCGTCCCCGACCGTGGTGTCCGGCCGGACGCGCACCGGAGAGCCGGTCATGACTTCGCGGATCTTCCGAGTCATGGTTCACCTCCATCGTGATTGTCCTGAGCTACCCGATTCGGGTGATGGCATTCCCTTCGTTTCGGATGCGCGGCCGGGAGGGGCCCGGCAGCCGCGGCGAGTTCGCAGTCACCGAGAGCTAACCTCGTCCGCATGGTTCGTGATGCGCATGACTCAGAGAAGCCTTCTCGCGGCGAGGGTCTCCGTGAGCGCAAGAAGCGCCAGACCCGCGAGTTGATCTCGAACACAGCGACCCGGATGTTCCTGGCCCGCGGCTTCGACGCGGTCAAGGTGGCCGACATCGCCCGTGAGTGCGATGTCGCCGAGAAGACGGTCTACAACTACTTCCCGACCAAGGAGTCGCTGCTCCTGGACCGGGAAGAGCAGATCGCCGAGTCGATCCGGGAGGCTTTCGGGCCGGCGGGGACACGTCCTCCGGTCGACGCCGCGCTGGAGGTGCTCGCCGCCCAGCTGGACGGCATCCTCGCCGCGCTGCCGCCGGGGCGCCAGGGGGGCGAAGCGCTGAGCCGGTTCATCGAACTGCTCCAGTCCACGCCGTCGCTGCGTGCGGCACAGCGGGAAATGGACGCCCGGCTGGTCCGGACCGCCGCCGACGCCATGGCGCAGCGGGGCGGGCGGGACCCTGATGAGCCTGAAGTGCAGATCGCCGCCGAGATGATCCTGGGCCTGTGGCGGATCCAGTTCGCCGCCCTCCGCCGCTACACCGCCGACGGCGTGTCGGTCGACGACGGGCTCCGGGACAAGGTCGCGGCCGACGTCGCGCGTGCCGCCCGGGTGGTCGGAGCCGGCCTGCGAAGCTGAGCTTGTGCGGTCGCGGGGAAGAGTTTACAGTAACTATAAATCTACTGTGGCTGAGCTTTTCGAGAGGGTGTCCCCGGCATGGGCGAGATGAACATCGTGCGTGAGTATCGGCAGGCGCCGGCCGTGGTCTGGAAGGCGCTGACCGACCCCGCGCTGGTGGCCTTGTGGACCTCGACCGGGCAGGGCGGCCGCCCCGAGGGCCTCACCACCGAGGTCGGCACGAAGTTCCGGTACGTCGCCAAGCCGTTCCCCGGTTGGGACGGCATCGTCCATTGCGAGGTACTCGCGGCCGACGAGCCCGAGTTGTTCCGCTACACCTGGCGCAACAAGGGGACGGACGAACCCACGGTCGTCACGAACAGACTCCGGGAACTGCCCGGCGGGGGCACGAGGCTGACGTGGGAGCACACCGGGTTCCACGGCATCGAGGGCGCCGTCATGTCCCGGCTGCTCGGCCGGGTGCGACGCAAGATGCTGGACCGGGGACTGCCGAAGGTGCTCGAGGATCTCGACGAGCACGGGAACCTGCGGCCGGATACCGCGTTGCGCCCGAAAGACTGATTGAGGGCACTGCTTGCCGTATCGGCAAGGTCTCTGTGCACGTTCACGCGTACCTGGCTATGCACTGCATCGAGTACGCCGACACCGGACCGCTCACTGAGAAGCGCCGGCCGGCCTACCACCGCCCCGCCGGCGCCAGCAGCGCCCGCTTGTCGTCGATCACGCTCCGCACGTCGCCGAACGCCTCCGCGCCGCGCCGCACGCTCTCGCGCTCCAGCGCGGCGGCGATCAGCTTGGGGCTGATGCCGGCTTTGACGTGTGCCGCGACGGTGCGGCGCGCGGACAGGATCTGGTCGTCCAGTGTGGCCTCGACGCGGCCGCCGGCCAGGAACGCCTCGGCGGTGTAGGGGCTCAGCAGCGCGACGGTGTCCGGGCCGATCAGCTCCTCCACGTAGCGCACGTCGCGTTGCCTGCCGTCGGTCACGGTCAGGGACGACCACAGGCAGTGCTGCGGCGTCGCGCCGTGCGCGGCCAGCCGGATCCAGGTGTCGCCGGAGAAGACGGACAGGCATTCGGCGCGGATCAGCTTGGCGGTCGCAATGCCCAGAGTCCCGATCAGCTCGGGGTGGCCGCCCATCGAGCGCAGGCGTAGATCAGCCTTCTCATCCAGCGCCGACAGCGGGACGGCGGCCACCGAGCTCACCGAGCCCGGATCGCCGCCGGCCTCCAGCAGCCGGGCCAGCCCGCGCCGGTAGGCGATCGCCGTCTCGCGGAAGCGGCCGGGGGAGTACACCGACGTCGCCATCACGGACAGCCCCCGCGCCGTGGCCTCTTCGATCGCGCTCAGCCCGGCCTCGGCGGCGGAGATGCCGATCAGCAGGTTCGGGCGGCCGACCGCGGTGGCCAGCCGCTGCGCCTGGGCGACGGTGGCGCCCGGGTCGTCGGCCGAGCGCGGGTCCAGGTCCAGGCCGACCCAGCCGTCCAGCGCCCCGTCCCCGGCCGCCGCCTCCAGCAGCAGGTCGCACGCCTGCTGGGCATCGACGCGCACCAGCTGGCGGCGGAAGTCCTCGGCGTCGTCGAGCAGCGGGATCAGGGTACGGATCTGCTCGTCGTAGGCGGAGGTGTGGGCCAGGGCGGTGGCGAGCGAGGCGGGGTTGGCCACGGCGCCGGTGATCCCGCAGCGGATCAGGCGGGGCAGGCCCCGTTGGCCGTCCTGTATCCAGTCGCGGGTCAGATAGTGGATCCAAGGGCTCTGTCCGTGATCAGTGAGCTGCTGAAGCGCCGTGCGCACCGCCGTTCTCCTCACCTGGTCCCCAAGCGCGGCCCGGGTGGCCGCCGACCGCGCATGCCCGTCTGGCGGCAGGGCATGCGGTCTTCGGGCAGGGGGATTGTGGCGCGCTGGGTGAATGGCGCCGTTACCGCTCTTTACCGGGCTACCGGGCGAAGGGCGTCGGTCCGACTTGGCGCCCGCCGCGCGGCTCCAGCACCACGGCGAGCAGCCGCCGGCGGATGGCCGCGTCCACGGCGTTCGCCCGGCAGCTGACCTCCAGCTTGCGGTAGATGCGCCGCAGGTGGGTCTTGACGGTCTCGCTGGACAGCGACAGGCACCAGGCCACCTGCGCCGAGGTCAGCCCGTGGGCCAGCCCGGCCAGCACCTCGCGTTCGCGGCGCGACATCGCCGGGCCCGGCGCCGGTGGCCGCCGGGCCGGGAGCTGGATCGTCCCGGAGCCGTGCGCCAGAGCTACCGCGTGCGCCGCGTTGCGCGCCCCGAGGGCGCGGTAGATCCGCGACATGTGGCTGGCCACGGTGCGCGGCGCGATGCCCAGTTCCCGGGAGATCTCGCCTTTGGTGCCGCCGGCCGCGATCAGCGTCAGGACCTCGATCTCCCGCTCGCTCAGCTCGCGCCGGGCGCCGTCGTCGACGCTGACCTTGAGCCGGACGAGCCCGGGCTTGAGGGCCGGCGCCGGCGGGCGGGCGCCGAGCGCGCGGCCGCCCGCCGGGTGGCCGTTGACCCGGTGGCCGTTCACCGGGTGGTCGGTGATCGGGCGGGCACGGATCGCGCGGACCGGGTCGGTGGTCGGGGCGGGGATCGGGTCAGCAGCCGGCGCGCTGGTGATGGTCATCGGGCGGTCTCCCAGTCTCGTCCTGTTCTGCAAAGTCGGTCCGCCTTCTTGTCCGGCGTGGCGCGATTCATGCATCGTCGTCCGATGTCTCACAACGCAATCCGGTTCCGGTCCACCCAGCGGTCGATCCGGGCCCAGTTGTCCTCCAGCCAGCCGAGCCGCGTTTCCGCCTGCCGCGGCACCTCCGCCGCCGGCACCGACCACCAGGTGAACACCACCGGCCGGGCCAACGGGAGTGCCCGCCACACATCGCCGGCGGACAGCAGATGATCCAGCCCGGTGTGCGCCACGAACACCACATCGGACTCCGGCGCGGCCTCCAGCGCGGCGAACAGGCCGTCGGGCCGCGGCGGCAGAACATGCCGCAGCCGCTCGGCGCGCGCGGCGTGCGTGAACAGGCCGCGGCGGCGCAGGCGGGTGATCGCGCGCAGGCGGCGGCGCGGCGTGAAGTTCCCGCCCTCCGGGAAGATCAGCAAGGCGTCGTCCGCGGCCATCCCGTGCGCCAGCGACCCGATCCGGGCGGCGGTGGAGCCGCCGTCGCCGGGATCGGGATCGACGAACGCGTGCGGCAGCCTGCTGAGCAGCGCGTCCAGCAGCGGATCCCAGGCGAGGGAGTGCTTCAGGACCACGCGCGGGACGCGGCCGTAGTCGGACAGCAGGAGGTGCGCGAGCAGGAACGCCCCGCCGGGGCCGCCGTGGCGGCTGCACACGATCAGCGGGCCGGCGGGGAATTCCCGTTCCGCTTCCGCCCGGTCATCGGGTCCGGCGACCATGATGACTTCGAGCCCTGCGAACCGGTGCGCGGCCTTTCGCAGCACGCGAAGAGAGCGGCGCAGCGACCGCAGCAGGTCTTCCCGGTCCCGGTCGACGTTACGGTCGACGAAGAAGCGGACCCACCGCAACGACGCCACCGCGAGCCCGACGATCTCGATCGTCGCGTAGGCGACCGCGATGGCCAGCACCCGGCGCGCTCGCCCTAGCCGTAACCGCATCGGCGCGGTGAGGATCGTGTAGAGCGCGGCGCCGATCGCTGTGACGTATACCAAACCAGCGACGAGCAGCAGTATGCAGACGCCCACGATACGGCGGGCGATCGCGCGCGGCGTCCGACCGCGCGGGCCCGGGCCCGGCTTGTCCAAGGCGTTGCTCATGGCACGTTCTCCGCGAGATACGCCGCCGAAGCCTGATGCGCCCGTTCGATGCGTTCCCGGACGAGTCCCAGCCCTCGGCGGCCGTAGCGCGGCCGAAGCGCCGAGGCGTTCGCGCCGCCGGTCGGGCGTGCACGAACCGGTGCCGGCGCGCGATCTCGAAGGCGACCACGGCCACCTCGCGCGGCGTGCGCGGCGGTTGCAGCGGCTGGTCTATGCGGCCGACGTGCAGGACGTAGACGGTGCCGGCGCCCGAGGCCAGGGCCCTGCCGACCGGGACGCTGTCCACCAGGCCGCCGTCCAGGAAGTGCTCCCCGCCGATCGGGACCGGCGGCAGCAGGCCCGGCACCGCCGAGGACGCCAGCACCGCCTCCACCAGCGGGCCGCTGCCGAACCAGTGCTCCGTGGCGCGCTCGATCGACGCGGCGACGCATTCGAACGGCACCGGGAGGTCCTCGATCAGCCGGTCGCCGAACTCGCGGTCCAGCAGCCCCCGCAGGGCGGCGTTGGAGAACAGGTGGGTCTTGCTGCGCAGCGCGGTGCCCATCTGTGCGAACAGCGTGTCCGCGAACACGCCGCGCTCGCGCAGCGAGATCCAGAGCTGCTCCAGGCGGGCGACGGCGTCCGGGCGCGGATCGGCGGCGACGGCGGCTCCGTTGAGGGCCCCGACCGAGGAACCGAGCACCAGGTCCGGCCGGATCCCGCGCTCCATCAGGGCTTTGAGCATGCCGACCTCGTAGGCGCCCAGCGGTCCGCCGCCGCCGAGGACGAACGCCACCGTTCCGGTCATGGGTTCTCAGCCTGTCTCGCTCTGCGGGCGGCCCTGCTCCCACCACCTGCGGGCGCGCTGCAGCGTCGAGATGAGGGCGATGGTGGATTCAGCACCCTGGTTGGGATTGCGGCCCCGCCGTCCCAGCCCGTCGCAGCAGCCCCCGGTCGAGGAGTCCAGCAGCGGCAGCCGCAGGTCGTTGTCGCCGAGGAACCAGAACGTGGCCCGGCGGACCCCGGCCATCCACCCCGGGTCGCCGGTCACGGCGTGGGCGCGGGTGCACGCGTCGGCCATCGCCGCCGCCTCGATCGGCTGCTGGTCGAACACGCCGCGCGGCTCGCCGCGGACCCAGCCGGTGTTCGGCGTCGGGGCGAAGTGGCCGGCGATGGCGGTCTCGCCGGCCAGCAGCCAGGCCAGCGCGCGCAGGCCGTCCTCCAGGGTCCGGGCGTCACCGCCGAAGTACCCGGCCGCGATCAGCACCTCGGCCAGGGCCGCGTTCGCGTAGGCCAGCTTGTCCTGCGGCCAGACCCAGGCCGGATCGGACGCCGGGCGGCCGATCACCGCGGCGGCGTCGGCGAGGAGTTCGTGGGCTGCCTTGTGTCCCGGGTCGGCGGTCAGCACCTCGGCCGCGCCCAGCGCCGCGAACACCATCGCCCGTACGGCGACAGACCTTTGATTCGCGCCGGTCTCGAAACACTCCAGGGCGACGGCTCGCATACCCGGGGTCGGCGCGTGCGCGGCCGCGGTGCCGAGGGCCCACAGCGCGCGGCCCCACCAGTCCAGTGTGGCGGGCTCGTCCTGCCAGACCCGGTTCACCGCGAGGCGGTTGTGGAAGCCGGACACGTCGTCCTGCGCGTGGAGCAGGAACGCCAGGTAGATCTCGGCGGCCGCGATCAGCGTCGGATCCGGGTGCGGCTCGCGGCAGACGACGATGAGGGCGCGGGAGACGTCGTCGACGCAGTAGCCGTGCCAGCGCTTGGGGATGGAGCCCCGGGCGTGTTCGAAGATGCCGGTGTCGTCGGTCAGGCGGAGCAGATGGGCGAAGGACGGCGGTGGTACGCGGATACCGGCCGGGCCGGGGACGGCGGTCTCGGAGGACTCGGGGAACTCGGGGAACTCGGAAGACCGGACGGGACCGGCGGAGCCGGTGCCGTCGGAGCCAACAGAACCAACGGATTCGACGGTCGACATGGGCCTGCCCCTCCCAGATCGGTGCTTCTCAGCGGATGCCACGGGTACCCTGCGCGGCCGGAAGCATGCGGTCGCGCATGGAACCCGCGGCGGCGGGTACGCCGAGTCCTCGGCGGCGGGAGACCGTCGAACACGTCGCGACAGAAGGAGGCGCTCGCTATGAGCAGCCAGCTGGTACGAGACGTCATGACCACCTCTCCGGTGATGGTCCGGCCCGACCAGACCGTGGGCGAGGTGGCGAAGCTGATGCGCGAGCAGGACATCGGAGCGGTGCTGGTCACCGACAACGCCGGTACTACCGGCCTGGTCACCGACCGCGACATCGTGGTCCGCGTCCTGGCCGACGACGGCGGCCCCGAGACCGAGGTCAGCGTCGCGGCCACCGCGGCGCCCCTGGCGCTGCGGCCGGAGGATCCGGTGGAGGCGGCGATCGAGACTATGCGGGCGCACGCTGTGCGGCGTGTTCCGGTGGTGCAGAACGGGCAGGCGGTCGGGATCGTGTCGCTGGGCGACCTGGCGCAGACCCGGGACCCCGACTCGGTGCTGGGGGCGATCAGCTCGGCGCGGCCGACGCACTGACAGCGGCCTTCCTGGTCCTGGAGGACCGGCCCCGACCCACGACTCCGACTCCGGGAGGGACGGACGATGGTGACCATCTTGATGGTGATGTTCCTGGTCGGCCTCACCGTGCTGCTGATCGGCCTGGCGGTGAAGGCGGCGCGGATGCAGGCGCGGCCGGCCGCTCCGACCACGACCGGTGCCGGTCTCACCGAGGAGCCAGAGATAACTGGCCCTAGCCTCCGCGAGCACATCACCGACGCGGACCTGCAATACATCGAGGAGTCGTGGAAGCGGGTGGAGGGCATCTTCCCCGCGGATCCGGAAGTGGCTCTGGACGTCGCGCACAAGACCGTTGCCTCGGTGTTCAACGCACACGGCCTGGACGCCAGCGGGGTGCTCGCGGAGCCGGCCGATTTGGAGTCGGCGTCGCCGGAGGAGCTGCGGCAGCAGTTGCTGCGGTATGAGCGGGTTGTCGCCCGGCTGACCGGGGCCGTGCCGCACGCGTGGTAGCCGGTGAGGTGATCTCGGCGATCGGCGCGCCGGAACGTATCAAGGCAGCACCAGGATGAGCAGCATCGCGATGGCGGTGGCCGTCATCAGGGCGACCGTTGCCCAGCCGGCACCGTTGCCAGCCGGTGGTTGTGATACCGGCCCATCAGGGTTCTGTTCCCCGAGATCAGCATCACGACCACCAGGAACGGCGCCGCGGCCACCCCTTGCGGTCGCAGGTTTCTTGGACGGCGGCCATCAAGGGGAACGTGATCAGCGCGGTCCACAGCAATCCGAATCCGTACTTGGCTCCGGCTTGGGCGTAGGTCGCTATTCCGGACGGGGCGTCGTCGGATGCGCCGGTCACCAGTCCCGGCCCGAGCAGACGCCAGAACCGGCGGAGCGGGCCGGCTTTCATGCACGAGCGGATGACCCGGAACGCCGGTGGTCAAACCATTGTGGACCACGGTCTTCCGGCTGTGGCCAGCCGTTCGGACACCGGTGTCAGCCAGGCCTGAATCGGCTCCAGCCGATCCACCCACCCCGGCACGGCCGCCACAGCCGTACCCGCCGCGGAGGCCGCGATCACGATCGACCACGCGACCGGACCGAGCGGCGTGCAGCCGAAGAACCGGCTGACCCCCGGGGTCTCGACCACGGCGAACAGCGCCAGCGCCGATCCGGCCACGGTCGTGGCTACCAGGGGGCTGCGGCGTGCGGCGAGCAGTGTCTGCCCGAGTTGGGTGCCGACCAGGGCGGCCAGTCCCATGGTGTCGGCGCGCCGGGCTCGGCCGGTGAGCCGTCCGGCGAACCAGGCCGCGGACGCCCCGATGGCGGTGGCGCCGCCGCGGACGGTGATCGAGCGGGCCAGTTCCGGGCCCCACAGCGAGGTGGCGGGCACCGATGGGGCCGCAGAACCCACCGCCTCCTGGGATCTCAGCGAGCCCGCAGGGTTCGACGACGGCGAATCTGCCTTGGCGCCGACACCGCCGCCGACACCGCGATCGCCGGCGTCGGCGCCTTCGCCGAGGCCGCTGCTGCCCGCGCCGACGCCGCTGCCATTCCCATCCCCATCGCCATTCCCAGGAGACAAAGCCACAGCCATCGCCGGCAACATGTCGGTCAGCATGTTCACCAGCAGCAGCTGCCGCGTCGAAAGCGGTGCGCGCCCTCCGACAGCCGTGCCGGCCAACGTGAACGCGACCTCTCCGGCATTACCCCCGACCAGAATCGACGTGGCATCCCGCACCCGATCCCACAACGAACGCCCCTCAGCCAACGCGTCCACCAACCGAGCCGGATCGGGCTCGGCGATCACCAGATCCGCAGCCGTCCGCGCGGCAGCCGACCCGCGCCCCGCCAACGCCACCCCGACATCCGCCAGCCGGATCGCGGCCGCGTCATTGGCCCCGTCCCCGGTCATCGCGACCACCCTCCCGGCCCGCCGCAGCGCCTCCACCACCCGCACCTTCTGCTCCGGCGAGACCCGCGCGAACACCCGGGCCTCGGTCACCCGCCGCGCGCGCTCGTCCGGCGTCAGCCGATCCAGTTCAGCGCCCGTCACCACCCGATCCGCGTCGGGAACTCCGACCTCCTCGGCGATGGCGGTCGCGGTCACCGGATGGTCGCCGGTGATCACGGTGACCCGAACCCCCAGCTCCCCGAGCCGCTGCACCGCCTCAGCGGCACTGTCGCGCGGCGTGTCGGAGAGCCCGACGAAACCCAGCAACTCCAGATCGTCCACCAGCGGCGCCACCTCGATCCCCGGGCGCGGCTCCACATCCGGCCGCCGCTGCGCGACCGCCAGCACCCGCAGACCCCGGCCCGCGAGCCGTCCGACCGCCGCCAGCGCCTCGCGCCGGACCGCCGCGTCCACCGGCAGCGACCGCGACTTCCCCGCGTGCTGCCGGATCCGTGAACACGCCGCCAGCACCGTCTCCGGCGCCCCCTTCACCGCCAGGAACGCGTGCGTGTCATTCGTGCCCAGACACGCCGCATAACCGCGCGTCGTCTCGAACGGCAGCTCGGACACCGGATGCCAATGCGAGTCGGTTCCCACCGTCTCGGCCGCGGCCTCGGCCACGACCCGGTCGGTGGCGTGCGCCCGGATCCCCTCGTGCGGACAAGCCCGCGCGGCCACCCGCAGTAGCCGGCGCCCGCCGCTGTCGTCCAGCGCCAGCTCACCATCGAGATCGGCCAGCACCGCGACGTTCAGCCGGCCGCGCGTGAGCGTCCCGGTCTTGTCGAAGCACACGGTGTCGACCCGCCCGAGCGCCTCCAGGCTCCGCGACGACCGCACCAGAATCCCGCGCCGCGACAGCCGCCGGGCCCCGGCCAGCTGCGCCACGGTGGCCACCAGCGGCAGCCCCTCCGGGATCGCCGCGATCGCCGTGGCCACACCCGAGGCCGCCGCCTGCCGCCACGGCACGCCGCGCAGCGCCGACAGCCCGGTCACCGCCAGCCCGCCGATGCCCGCCGCCGGCAACGTGATCCGGCTCAGCTCGGCCAGCCGCGCGCCGATGCCCGGCGCCGGCGCCGCGTTCCCGGCGATCCGGGCGGCCCGGCCCGCCTCGGTGGCCCGGCCGACCGCGACGACCAGGCCGAAGCCGTGCCCGCCCAGGACGGTCGAGCCCTCGTAGAGCATGCACGAACGCGCGTCGAGCTCGGCGCCCGGCGTGGCCGGCACCGCTTTGGCGACCGGTACGGACTCGCCGGTCAGGCTGGACTCGTCGAGTTCGAGGTCCTCGGCCGTCAGCAGTCTGAGATCGGCGGGCACGATGTCGCCTGCTCGCACCAGCACCACGTTGCCCGGGCGCAGGGTGTCGGCGGGTGTCTTCTCGGTCGCGAACTCGGCCAGCGCGTTTTCGAGTGTGTCGGTCGCGGAGTCAGTCCCAGCCGCCGAGCCCGCCGAATCCGTATCCGGGGGCAGCGCTTCGGCCGACGTCTTCTCGGTCGCGGACCCGGCCGGCGCGCTTTCGCGACTGTCCGCCGCGGAGTCAGCCCCACCCCCCAACTCCGGCGGCCTGACAACCCGCCGCGCCGTTACCTGCTCCCCAAGCAGCAACCCCCGCAAAGCACTCTCAGCATGCAGCCGCTGGAACCCGCCGACCAGCGCGTTACCCGCCATGACCCCGCCGACCAGCCCGGCATCGAACGCCGACCCCACCACCGCCGAGGCCGCCGCCCCGAGCGCCAGCACCGGCGTCAGCGGATCGCGCAGCTCCCGCGCCGTCGCCGAGGCCAGCGTGCCCGCATACCGCGTCGGAGCGGCGAGCGCGGCAACCCCGGGAACCGCGGCCACACCGGCAGCCGCCCGATGCACCGTCTCGACCGCGCCGTCCCAAAACGCCAGGGGCTCCACCGTCTCCGAAGACTCGGCCACGCTCTCCCGCGATTCCCGAACCCGCCGCCACGCCTCCTGCGGCGTCAACGCATGCCAGTCAGCCCGCGCCACACTCTCAGGCAGATCCAACCGCCCGACCCGCAAAGCACTGACCGCCCCCGCCGCCACCGCGGTGAAAGCCGCCCCGTTGACCGGCGCCAGCAGCCCGGCCCGCCCGCGCCGTCTCGGACCGGTCAGCGCGATCAGCGCCCCGAGCGACGCCCCGCCCAGCGCCAGCCGGGCCGAGCGCTCGCTGACCTCGCGCCCGACGCGCACCGCGTTCAGCACCCGCCACACCTCGCCGAGCCCGGGACCGCAGATGAGGTCCGCCGACCACGGCACCGGGCTGCGATGCACCGCCGCGATCCCGACGTCGGCGGCGTGCAGCGCCGCGTCATGGCCTCGCGACACCAGCAACACGCCCGCGCCGCCGGCCTGGAGCCGGCGCACCTCGTCGGCGAGGTCCGCGCCGGCCGGCAGCACCTCATCGGCCCAGGCCGTCAGGTCCGCGACGCTGTCGTGCTCGGTCAGCACGACCCGGACCCCCGCCGACCGCGCCGCCGTGAGCAGCGCGTCGGCGAGCGGATCCGGCTCGCGGCCGATGCGGGCCCGGCCCACCAGGTGCGAGGGATCGCCGTGCTGGTAGATGTCACGCACCGAGGCCCGCGGTCCGGGCTCCGCCGCGAAGCCCGCGGCGGCCTCCCAGATCTCCGCTTCGTGATACCGGGGGTCCAGCGTCTCGACGGAGAGCACCCGGCTGCGCGCCGAGCACAGCGCGTCCGAATCCACGACCAGCGTGGAGATCCGGTCCAGGCGCCGCAGCACCGTGGCGTCCATCGGCACGACGCCGCGCCGGGTCAGCTCCCAGGCCAGCGTCGCCGCGAACGCCTCGCGCCCGGCCCGCGCGGCCTTGGGCACCGTCGCCAGCAGCAGGTCGCCGGCCCGGCCCGGATCGCCGGTCATCACCAGCGTGCCGAGCGCGCCGGTCAGCGAGGCCAGCGCCGCCCGGTCGCCGAGCGCCTCTATGGGACCGTCCGGGTACGGCGCCGGGCGCGGGACCCGCGGCGAGACCTCCAGCGGCAGCCCGCCGCCGTCCCCGACCAGGTCGGGCTCCCGCCGGTGCCACACCGCCAGCCGGGCCCGGGCCTCGACGTAGGCCAGCAGGTGCCGGGAGCCGTCGACCAGCAGCGGTCCCGGTCCCTGGGCCAGCGCGTTGAGGCCGGCGTTGGACAGCCCGAGCAGCAGCTCCACCCGGCCGGCCCCGAGCCGGTCCTCCAGCAGCCCGCGGACCTTCGGGGTGTTCTCGGCGACCAGCACCGGCACCCGCAGCACCGCCGGCGCCGCCGGGACCCGCAGCACCCGGCCGGTCAGCGCGACCGCCAGCCCCAGCGCGTCGGCGGCCAGCGCCGTCGCCGCCTCGGTGACCGGGGCCTGCGCCGAGGGGTGGGCCGGCTTGTCCCGCAGGAACTCCTCCTCGCCGGCCCCGTGTTCGCGTTCGACGTCCTCCACGATCGCGACGAGCCGCCCGACGTCCACATCCCCCTCGTCGAAGTCCACGAGCACGTGCCGGGTGGCCGCGTTCACCTCGGCCCAGTGCACGCCCTTCAGCGTGCGCAGGGCCGCGGACACCTCCTCGGCCAGCCGCCGGTGCCGCTCACCGTGCCCGGTCAGCCCCTTGACCTCGACATGCGCCCGGCCCTGCCGGGACCAGACGCGGCGCTCCCGCTGCTGGGGCCCGGCGCCGGTCACCGCGCCCACCGCGGTCGCGGCCATCCGCAGCCCGGTCGCCGGCAGCCGGGTCATGTCGTTCCACGAGATCACGGGGGGCCTCCTGCTGAAGATCCGGTCGCTGTCGTCCAATTGAGATGAATCGGGTGATTGAGGTCGCCGGGAGTGGTCATGAGGCGTATCCACATCGCCTACGAGAAAGGGGCGCGCTGTGGCTGCCACTACGCGCAAGACCAGCAGGACATCGAGCTCGGCCAAGGGTTCGCAGAACGCGGACCGCGACGAGCGTGCCGAGACCACTGAGAAGACCGCGCGGGCTCGGGCCGCCAAGAAGGCCGAGCAGCAGGCCAAGCACGACGACCGCGCCGAGGGTCTGGAAGAACTCCGCACCACCGCGCTCGCCGCCGCCAAGCTGCCGATCGTCGCCGGCCGCGAGGCCGTCCGCACCGCGCACGGCCTGCCGGCCTACGTCGGCGTCGGCGCCCTGGCCGTGGCCGGCGTCGTGGAATGGCCCGTCGCCGCCGCGGCCGGCGCCGGCGTCGCGGTGCTGCGGCGCTGGGGGCCCGGCCATTCCGAGAGCGATTGACGTGATGGAGACGGTCATGTGCTAATCCCGCCCGGTGTGCTTTCCCTGCCGGGCGGGCAGGGCGTACCAGAGGTGCGCCTGCTCGCCCCGGTGCCGCCGGTGATAGCTGACCGGTGCGATCACCATGGCGGTGGTCACCGCCGCCGACACGAGCGCGACGAGGTGGACCACCTGCTGAAAGCCGCTCACGTTCGCGAAGCGGTTCGTGAACGGCGGGCTGAGCGGGAAGGCGGGCAGGATCTGCACACCGGTCTGCACGATCCGCGGCTCCTGCATGGTCTGCTCTAGCGGATCGGTCTGCTCGCGCGTGCGGTCTTCCTGGTCTTCCTCGGGCACGCGCCCCGGCTGCCCCGTTCGCGGGGCGACAAACGTGGCGTCGGTACTGGTCCGGCCGCGAGCTCAGGCGGCCGGATCCGGGTCCGGAACCGGAGCGGCGTCCAGGACCGGGAGCAGGTTCGCGATGCCCGCGAGTTCCAGCACCCGGACCACCGCCGGGGACGGAGCCGCCAGCGCGAAGGAGAAGCCGTCCTTCGCCGACCGCTGCCAGGCCAGCACGAGCACCCGCAGCCCCATCGAGTCGAGGAACTCCACGCCGGAGCAGTCCACGACCACGCTCGCCCCGGAGACCAGCCAGGGTTCGACCTCGGTCTGGAGCCGCTCGTGGGTCGCGAGGTCCACGTCACCGCGGACAGCGAGGACCACGTGCTCGGCGGCGCGCCGCGCAGTACAGGAGAAGCCCATGATGACCCGCCCCCTGACGATCCACCTCACCGGCAGCGCCGGCCGGGTCGGCGGCGCGGTATCAGCTTTCGGTATCGCGCCGGGCGTGTCAACCGATACGTGGACAATCAAGCGTGTTTGTCCGATCGCGGCGCAGGGGTCTGATGTGGCTCGCGCGGCCCGCGTTGCGGCGCCCGGGTGACACCCGCCGGACCGGCACACGTTTATCGCCCTCGCGCCAGGAGATCCGCAGGTGCGCCGCCGGGCCGGACGGCCCCGGCGCCGGCCGCCGGTGGAGGAGTGCGAACGTGAGTGGGTTCCGGCAGTTCATCCTGCGGGGAAATGTCGTCGACCTGGCGGTGGGAATCGTCGTCGGCGCCGCGTTCAGCACGGTGGTGAACGACTTCGTCAAGGCCTTTCTGACGCCGATGGTCGGACTGGCGACCGGCAGTGTCGGGGATTTCAGCACGCGTACTGTGCGGATCGGCAAGACGGACTTCCCGTATGGCGGTTTCATCAACGGGCTTCTGGCGTTCATACTCACCGCGATCATGCTGTATTACCTGGTCGTCCTGCCGGTCAACCGCCTGATCGCGCACTTCCACGGCAAGGACGACGCGCCTCCGCCGCCGCGCCGCGAGTGCCCGGAGTGCCTGAGTTCGATACCGGCCGAGGCGCGGAGATGCGCTTACTGCACCGCGGTTCTTCCGGAGCGTTCGGAGTAGCTCCGTGGGGTTTGTGATTCTTGAAATCGGTTACCTGTTCGAAGCGACACCGATTCCTCCCGACGGAAGGAGGCCATCTCATGGCTGTCATTCTCGGTGTACTTCTTATCGCGCTGATCCTGGGCGGACTGGGGTTCGCCGCGCACGTGCTGTGGTGGATCGCGCTGGTCGTGTTCGTCGCCTGGCTCATCGGGTTCGGGTTCTCCGGCGGCGAGCTGGCCGGCACCCGGCGGCGCTGGTACCGGCGCTGGTGAGGCCCGGTGGCTTCGATGGCGAACGAGTTCGACGTCCACGCCGCCGCACCGGCCGGGCCCGGCAGGCCGGCCCGGCCCCGGGCCGTCACCCTGCTGGACGACGAGGTGCGCGCGGCGTTCCTCGCCGAGTGGGACTCGGTCCAGACCGGGTTCGTCGCCGACCCCCGGCGCGCCGCCGAGGCCGCCGAGCAGCTGGTCGACAAACTGGCGGACAGTGTCATCGACCGGATCGACGCGATCCGCAGCGGTGTGACCGCCCCTGTCGTGCGGCGCCAGGACCAGCGGCCGGCGGCCGCCGACCCCCTCGATGACGGGGCGGCGGCCGGCGGGTTGGAGCAGGAGCGGGAGCGGCTGCTGCGCTGTCGGGAGGCGTTCCATCTGCTGATCGACAGCTGACAGTCCACGCGGGGTGTGGCAACGCCGGGGCCGGATCCGTAATGGATCCGGCCCCGGCGTTATCAGCAGGTTGCTACAGCCGGAGCCGTAACGCCCCGGGCGCGACCTTGACCTCCATGACCCGGCCGTCCGGCAGCGCCTCCCCGTCGGTCTCGCGGCGCAGCGTCCGGTCGGCGGTGACGACGATGTGCTTGCCTTTCCGTACCGGAATGCTTCCCTTGCGCTTGGACAACAGGCGCGCGGCCGTCGGAATCCACCCGAGGACGGTGCGCGGAGCCAATACCGCCACCTCCAAGATTCCGTCATCTGCTCGCGCGTCCGGGAACAGGCTCAGCCCGCCGTGCAGGGCACCGACGTTGCCGATGACCACGGTCCGCGCGTGCCGATAGGTGACCCGCTCGCCGTCCACCTCGACGACCGCGGTGAACCCGCGATCCGCGAGATGCCGGAGCAGCGACACGGCGTAGGCGGGCCACCCGAGCCGGCGCTTCAGCCAGCGTGGGGCGTCCTGGACCATCGCCGCGTCCAGGCCCAGGCCCGCCATGCCCACGACCACCCCTTCGGGCGTCTGCCCCAGGTCCAGGTCGCGATCGGTACCGCTGACAGCGGTCGCGACGGCCGTGGCCGGCTCCCGCGGAACGCCCAGGTTCCCGGCGACCAGGTTCCCGGTGCCGACCGGGATCACCGCCATCGGGACGCCACTGCCGATCAGCCCCTGCGCGCAGGCGTTCAGCGTCCCGTCACCGCCGCACACCACGACCAGCTCCGCGCCCTCGGCCAGGGCCGTGCGCGTGGCCTCGGCCCCGGCGTCGGAGGAACTGGTCGGGTAGAACACGGGCTCGGGCCATCCGCGGGCTTCGACGGCCGCGCGCAGCAGTTGGCACGGGTCGCCGGCGCCCATCGCCGCGACCTTCTCCTCGTGCACCACCACGGCAACGCGTTCCATCGTGGCCTGATTGCCGTCCCGCAGCCGTTCAAACCGCGCATGATCTGCGGTGTCCCGGTCACCAGGGGACGATGTCGACCACCACCCGCGTGCCGCAGACGCGGACCATGTCCGGGGACGAACTGTCGGCCGATGACGCGTGGCGCACGCTGCGCAGCACCGGCACGCTGACCCTGCTGCGGGACGCTTTTCTGCGGCTGCGCTATGGCGACGGCTTCAGTCATGCCCGGGCGTTGGCGTTGCAGATGGCGCTCACCGCGATCCCGGGGATGATCGCGCTGGTGGGCCTGGCGCAGACGGCGCATGACGCGCAGTGGGGTCAGGCTGTGCAGCTCACGATTGAGCGCGTGACTCCGGCGGCCAGTCGTTCGGCCGTCCACGACGCGCTCCAGGGCGCCGGTGAGGGGGGAGGGGTGGCGCTGTGGCTGGGACTGGCGGCGGCGCTGGTGTCGCTGACTGTCGCGATGGGGCAGATCGAACGCGGCGCGAACCGGATATACGGGCTGCAACGCGACCGTCCGTTCCCGGCCAAGTACGGCGGCGCTTTCGCGCGTGCGATCCTCGCTGGTATCCCCATCGCGGCGGGGTTGGCGCTGTCGGTGTTCGGTAAGTCGTTCGGCTATGCCCTGGCCGAGGTCTACAAGTGGTCGCCGGAACAGCGCCACGCCTGGGAGATCGCTCGCTGGCCGGTCGGCCTGCTCTTGGCGCTGGTCTCCGCCGGAGTGCTGTTCCGCAAGGCACCGCGCCGGCGCCAGCCTTCGGCGACGTGGCTGGTGTTCGGAGCGGCGGTCGCGCTGGTGCTGTGGATGGCGGCGACGGCGCTGCTGGCTTGGTACACCAGTGGCACGCAGACGTTCAGTGCTACGTACGGTCCGCTGACCGTGGTGCTGGCGTTCCTGATCTGGGCCAACGTGAGCGCTGTCGCGCTGTTCTACGGGATCGCGTTCGCCGCGCAGTTGGAGAGCCGACGCGCCGGCGTGCGGTCGCCGGTGACGGCGGATCCGGGGGAGTGAGGCGGCGCCTCTCATCTCAGCGAACCGGTGCGCGACGCCGGGCCGGGGCGGTTGAATGAAGGGTTCTGGTTCTGGTCTGTCGGACGTCGCGAAGGCCTTGGGGGCGCGGTGGCGGTGAGGTTCCGCGGGATGTCGCTGTACATCCTGGCCGTGGCGGTGGTCCTGGACGCCACCGCCTTGGGGCTGGCGGTCAACCCGGCCACGAACCGGTCCCGGTGGCCGTGGCCGCTGGATGCCATCCGGCAGCAACCGTTTCCGTTCCTCGCGGTGTTCACAGTGTTCGCCGCGGTGCTGGCGCTGGCGCAGGTGTTCCTGCAGCAGCGCGTCGCCGCGGTGGCCGGGGATCCGCCGCCACCGGACGCGCCGGTGGTGCCGGAGTGGGTGGTGGACCGGGAGCAGGCCCGGTTGGTGGTCGCGGCCGTGCTGGCTCGGGGTCGCAGCGGGCGCCCTGTGGGCATCACCGCCGGGGTGCACGGTGCCGGGGGCTTTGGGAAGACCACCGTGGCCGATCTGGTTCGGGCCGATCGCCGGCTGCGGCGAGTGTTCGGCGGGCGGGTTTATGAGGTGACGATCGGCCGCGACGTGCGGGGGTCGGCGGCGATCGCGGCGAAGGTTGCTCAGGCGACGAAGTTCATCACCGGCGACGAGACAGCGTTCGACGATCCGGAGATGGCCGGAGCACATCTGGGCCGGTTGCTGGCCGCGCGGCCACGCACGCTGCTCGTATTGGACGACGTATGGGAAGCCGAACAGTTGGCGCCGTTCCTGATCGGTGCCCGAGAACGATGTGTGCGGCTGGTCACCACGCGTATCCCCGGTGTGCTGCCGGCCGACGCCGAACGGATCGAAGTCGATCGGATGTCTCCGCAGCAGGCTCGGAGGGTGCTGCTCCGGGACTTGCCGACGTTGCCTGCGCCGGTCGTGGCGGAGTTGCTGGAAGCCACAGGCGGGTGGGCGCTGCTGCTGCGGTTGGCCAACCAGTACATCGCCAAAGCCATACGCCGCGGTGACACGCCCGACGTTGCGGCCTCCGGCCTATGGGAGGCGCTGCGCCAGGCCGGTCCGGCGGCGGTGGATGACCCAGCCCTCGCGGTGGACTTCGGAGCCCGCAAGCAGCGGGCCGCTTCAGTCCGGGCCACGATCGAGGCCTCGGTCACCCTGCTCTCCGACCCTTCCCACGACCGGGTCCGCCTTGCCGAGCTGGGGGTGTTCGCCGCGGACGAGGCCGTGCCCGCCGCGCTGGTCGCCGCCCTTTGGGCGGGCACCGCAGGCCTGACCGCCCGCCACGCCGGGGATCTGTGTCTGGCGCTGGCCGAACTGTCGCTGATCAGGTGGGATCCCGCTGACGGCGGACGGCTGGGCATGCACGACGTCATCCGAGACTACCTACGGGCCGAGCTGGGCGCCGAGCGCATTCAGGAGGCCAACGCCGCCTTGGTGGACCGCTTGGCCGAAGGGTTGCCCACCGCTGCGGCGGATCCCGAAGGCTCGACGATGCCGGCCTGGTGGGAAAGCGACGAGGGTTTTGTGCTGGACCACGGGATCGAGCACCTCTTGGATGCCGGATACGCCGACCAGGCCGAGATGCTGGCCGCTGACCTGCGGTGGATCGGAGCGCGGCTGTTTCAGCGCGGTCCGACAGCCGCGATCAAGGACCTGGAACTAATCGGCACGTCGGCGGCCGCGGGCAGAGCCAGGGACCTGATGCGTATCGCCCACCTGCTGACGCCGACCGACCCAGCCCACGCCCTGACCGCCATCCTGCACAGCCGTCTGGCGCCGCTTCCCGCCTGGCGGCAGCAGGTCGCCAGGCTCGGGCAAGCACCGGCTTGCCTGCCGGTGCTGCGCAACCTTTGGGATCCGCCGGACCTGCCCGACCCGGCGATGCGCCGGGTCCTGATCGCGTCCCGCGGAGCGAATTCAGTCGCGATCAGTCCGGACGGCACCTGGCTGGCCACCACCGGCGCCTGGGACAAGACGGTGCGCATCTGGGACCGGGCCGCCGGCACCATGACCGCCGCCTTCGAACACGACGATCCAGTGCGGTCGGTGGCGATCGGCCCGGACGGCACCTGGCTGGCCACCACGGTCGACCCTGACGACGATGTCGGCGCGGACAGCTCGATACAGATCTGGGATGTGGCCGGCGGCGCCCTCATCGCCACGATCGGCCACGACTACTCGGCGGGTTCCGTGGCGATCGGCCCGGACGGCACCTGGCTGGCCACTACCGGCCGCTCCGACAGCGATGGCACAGTGCGGATTTGGGACCGGGCCGGCGGGACCTTGACCACCACCCTCCACCACGACGATGCAGTGCGGTCGGTGGCGATCAGTCCCGACGGCAGCAGACTGGCGACCACGGTCCGCGGCGACGGGACAGTGCGCATCTGGGACCCGATCAGCGGCACGGTGATCACCAACCTCTACCACCACGGCACGGCGTTTTCGGTGGCGATCAGCCCGGACGGCAAGTGGGTGGCCACGACCACCACAGTCTCCGGCATCTACGACGGGACAGTGCACATCTGGGATGTGGCTCGCCGCGTTCCCCTTAGCATCCTCCACTGCAGCGAACCGGTGTTGTCGATGGCCATCAGCCCGGACGGTACCTGGCTGGCCACTACCGGCGCCTATCGAGGGGAGATGCGGATCTGGGATCTGACTGCCGACACCGCGATCGCCGCCACCGCCGCACACAACAGATCGGTGTGGTCGGTGGCGATCGGTCCGGACGGCACGTGGCTGGCCACCACTGGGGACGGCGACGTAGGGAGGGTGCGGATCTGGGACCGGGCCAGCGGAACCGTCACAGCGGTCCTGGAACAGGTAGGGCTGATGTCGTCAGTGGAGATCAGTCCCGACGGCACCTGGCTGGCCACCATCGACGATGGCGGCGGGACAGCGCGCATCTGGGATCTGGCCGACGGCACCGTCACCGCCAGTCTCCACCACGACCGCCGGCTGGGGTCGGTGGCGATCAGCCCGGACGGGAGTTGGCTGGCCACCACCGACAGCGTTGAGCGGACGGTGCGGATCTGGGCCCCGGACTCCGGTACCGTCACCGCCGCCCTGGAACACCCCGGCCGGGTGCGTTCCGCAATCATCAGCCCGGACGGTGCCCGGCTGGTGACCGTCACCGCTGCATCGGAGTTCACCAGTATTTCGGAGTACGTCGGGGACACCGTATCGATATGGGATCTAGCCAGCGGCACCGTCATCAACACCCTGCGCCACGACTCCCCCGTGGACTCGGTGGCGATCAGTCGGGACGGCACGTGGCTGGCGACCATCACCCCCAGCATGAGCGATCCCATGGCGCAGATCTGGAATGTGGCCGACGGTACTGTGACGGCCACCCTCCGGCATCCCAGAGCGCCCAATTCGGTAGCGATCAGCCCAGACGGCGCTTGGCTGGCCACCACCGAAGGCGAGACGGTCCGGATCTGGGACCGGGTCAGCGGTCTGGCCGCCACGATGCTTCGTACGGAAGACGAATTGACG
>JAEKKI010000174.1 GCA_019510485.1 Catenulisporales bacterium | reverse complement strand
GACGGCGAATGTCGTGCTTCCGCCGGCGGTGGACACCGGGTGGATCAGCGCTGAGACGCGCGCGGCGATCGAAGCCGGTGGCCCCGGTAGCCGTGTCGCGAGCCCGGAGGACATCGCCGAGGTGGTTTGCCTGTTGGTATCGGACCAGGCGCGCTTCATCACCGGGCACGTGATCCCGATTCGGTGACGTGAGTTCTAGGGCGAATGTCCCGCCTCACCAAGCGAAACACTAGGAGGCCATGTATGCAGGCTGATCCCACCTTCGAAGCACTCCTCATCGGAGGCCGCTCCGGCGTCGGCAAGACCACCGTCGGCTGGGAGGTCTCCGAGCAGCTGCAGGCCGCACAGATCGCCCACTGCCTGATCGAGGGCGACTTCCTGGACCGGGCGTTCCCAGCCCCCGCCGACGACCCGGCGCGCACGAAGATGACCGAGACGAACCTCGCCGCACTCTGGCGCAACTTCGCGGCGCTGGGATATCGCAGGCTGGTCTACACCAACACCGTCTCCGTCCTGGAACCGGACCTGATCGTGCGCGCCATGGGCGGCAGCGCGCGGATCATAGGCGTGCTCCTGACATCCGAGGACGCGACCGCACGGGATCGCCTGAGCGCCCGCGAGATCGGCAGCCAACTCGACGCACACGTGACCCGCAGTGCGGACATGGCCAAATACTTGGAGGCGACCGCACCCTCATGGGTCGTGCGAGTGCCCACCGACGGCCGCAGCGTCGTGGACATCGCCTGCGATGTCATCGCCGCCGCCAATTGGTCAAACCACATCTCGGAGCACGACCGGCAATGGAGCTGGGCCATCAACCCCGATAAATCTCCCGCCCAATGATCGTCCGCTGCACCTCGGACGCACCCTCGCAAATCCGCAGTGCACGCACCTCCCGACACCAAAGCCAGGGGCACTGCATTTGTCCCCACGCTGCCCAGGAACGCGACCGGCAAACACAGCGGTTCAAGCTGAGAAATCTGCCCTGAGCCGGGACGGCCGGCACGATATCTTGCCGCTGTGTCGCCCAGGCCGGTTCCAGCCGGCCCGAGCCCGCCAGTGCCGCCAGCGTTTGGAAGCCGCGACCACGAGACCACGAGGAAGCCGACGTCAGTGAGCGCACCGTCGAAGACCGACGCGACGCCGGCCGAGACCGGGCCGGCACCGGCCGAGGCCACGGTGAGGAAGGCGCCGACGCCGCGTTCCCTGATCGTGTCCTTCTTCGGCGCCTACGGCCGTGAACTCGGCGGCTGGATCGCGGTGGCCGACCTGCTGGCGCTGCTCGGCGACCTCGGCGTCGACGCCCCGGCCGTCCGCTCGGCGGTCTCCCGGCAGAAGCAGCGCGGCTTCCTGCAAGCCCGCCAGGCCGCCGGCGTCGCCGGCTACTCGCCATCCGCCGAGGCCGAGCAGATCCTCGCCGACGGCGACCGCCGCATCCACCTCCAGCAGAACGCGAAGCTCGCCGACGGCTGGGTCCTGGCCGTCTTCTCCGTCCCCGAGAGCGAACGCCACCGCCGCCACCTGCTGCGCTCCGGGCTGTCCCGCCTCGGGTTCGGCACCACGGCACCCGGCGTCTGGATCGCCCCGGCCCATCTGGCCGACGAGGCCCGGCACACGCTGGAGCGGCTGGACCTCGCGGGCTACGTCGACCTCTTCCACGCCGACTACCTCGCCTACGCAGACCTGCGCGAGGCCGCGGCGCGCTGGTGGGACCTCGGCGCGGTCCAGGCCGGGTACGCCGACTTCTCGGCACAGTTCCTGGAAACCGAGACCGATCCGGCCGAGGACTCAGAAGCCTTCGCCACCTATCTCCTCGCCGTGGACGCGTGGCGACGGATGCCGCATCGAGATCCGGGGCTGCCGCCGGAACTACTGCCGGACGACTGGCAGGGGGTCCGAGCGGCGGACATCTTCTTCGGGCTGCACGACAGCCTGCGCGAGCGTGGATTGGACTACGCGCGGCGCGTCGTCGAGCGCTGACCGGCGTCGCTACCCCTGGGCTGCCTGGGCTGCCTGGGCCGAATGGGCCGACTGTGCCGGGCTGATCCGTTTCATCCGGGCGTGCCGTGTCTGGCGGTCGTCACCAACCTGGGCTGCCTGGGCCGAATGGGCCGACTGTGCCGGGCTGATCCGTTTCATCCGGGCGTGCCGTGTCTGGCGGTCGTCACCAAGGTATGACCAGCGTCATGTAAACACCATAACCAAAGCGTTTTCGTGCGCTTTTCGGCTGCATAGCATCCGGACGCACTTGCGTGTGCGTGTAATGTTCCCGGCGGCGACAAGCTGTAGCAGCAGCGCTCGGCGCGCACAGTTGGAGGAGGGGTACGGCTTGGCCTGGGGCGACCTGGATTCCGCCTTGGCCGCGGCCCGCCGCGGCGAGGAGTCGGGATTCGCAGAGCTTTGGCACGCTCTGCATCCGCCGCTGCTTCGTTATCTGCGAGCCGTGGTCGGCGACACGGCCGAGGACGTGGCCAGCGAGACGTGGCTGCAGGCCGCCAAGGACGTGCGCGGATACCGCGGCGACGCGGCCGGGTTCCGCGTCTGGCTGTTCCGGGTGGCACGCCACCGCGCCCTGGACGAACTGCGCAGGACCTCCCGGCGCAAGGAGGACAACGGCGACGTGGCCGCGGTGGCCGCCGACTGGCCGGCCGCCGACGACACCGAGAGCGCCGCCGCCGAGCGCGCCGACACCGAGCGGGCGCTGCGGCTGATAGCCCGGCTGCCGAAGGACCAGGCCGAGGCGGTGCTGCTGCGGGTGGTCGCCGGTCTGGACGTGGCGCAGACGGCGAAGGTTTTGGACAAACGGGACGGCGCGGTGCGAATAGCCGCGATGCGCGGACTGAAGCGGCTGGCGGTGATCCTGGCCGAACAGGCCGGCGGCGATGTCGGCGACGTCGACGGCGCGGCCGGTGCGGCCGATGCCGCGGACTCCCAGGACGGCGCCGTCGGCACGACGGAGGGCACCGTCGCGGGCCGCGCCGACCGCGTGGCACAACGAAGGGCGACCAGGGGAGCGGAGGGAGCCGGAGACGCGGGACCGGGCAGGCCGGGCCGGGGCTCGCGAACGGTGAAGGGCGCGGAAAATGGCTAGGAACCGGACCGAGCGGCATGGCGACGGCGAGAACGGGCGCGACATGCTCAGCGACGCCGCTGCCGAGCGTCTGCTGGCGGTCGCCTGGGCTTTGAACCAGCGGTCCGCAGTTGAGCCCGGGGCAGCCGCCGGCGACAGGTCCGAGCTGCGGAAACCTTCGAGTTTGCCAGGGTTTGACGTTAGTGCCGTCGCCCCCGACGCCTCCCGGATGTCATACTCAGCCGACTGGGATGGAGTCGGCGACCCGCAAGGGTCCGTCGGCGCGCGCGGCTATGCCGACGTCCCTGACCCGGCGACCGCGAGCGGCACACGGCGGAGCGACCAGCCCGCCGGCTCAGCGGACAACGGAGGTGAGACGACCGTGAGCAGCGTGGACATCCCCATCGACTTGGCATCGCGGGACGCGCAGGCCGTGGCTCGGCTCCTGGCCGCCGCCGCCGCCCCGGCCCGGCCCCATGAACTTCGCGGCTATGAGGCGGCCCGCCGGGCTTTCGAGCGGGCGGGCGGGACGCCGGCCCGGCACAGCTCGGGGATGCCGATGCGGCGGTTGCTCGGGGTCAAGGCGGCGGCGGTGGCCGGAGCGCTGACCGTCACCGGCGTGGCGGTCGCGGCCGAGGCCGACGTGCTGCCCTCGCCGATCCAGCGGGTCGCGCACCAGATGCTCGGCGGAGTCGGCGTGCCCGATCGCGATCCCGGTTCGCAGAATCCGCCGACGACCGCGTCCGGCGGCAGATCCACGACCCCCGGCACCCCGCACCCGAGCGGGGGTTCGGACGGGGGCCCCACCAGTAGTGGTGCGCACAGCGGTCCGAACGGCGGGCCGGACGGCACGTCCGCCACCGGCGGCGGCAGCGGCGCGGTGCCCGGTATGCCGGGCGGGACCTCCGATGCCTCCGAACCGGGGCAGAGCACCTCGGCCGACTCCGACGTGGTGACCCTGTGCCGCGCCTACGCCGCACAGCAGGCCGGCACCGAGGGTGCGCTCACCGGGCATGACCGGCAGCGCCTCGCGGCGCTGGCCGGCGGCGAGAACAAGATCGCGGAGTTCTGCTCCCAGATTCTCCAGAGTGCCCCGGCCGACCCGCAGCCCACGACTCCCGACTCCGCTCCGAGCGCGGGAGGCCCGAATCCGTCCAGAGACCACAAGCCCAGCAGCACCGGCCCCGCCAGCCCGGCCTACTCGGCGAACCCGCCGACCAACCCGCCGACCAGCACGCCGTCCGGCTCCGCCGACGGCAACGGGCACAGCCACACCCCCAATCCGACCCACTCCACGCACTGAGAACACCCTGACCTGCTGCGGTAACGTCAACAAGGGGTCGGAACGCCTCTTCTGGCAGAGGGATCGCGGCATGCGAGCCCGGCCGAACCCATCCCTGCCGGCCGGTCCTCCGGATTGTGCCCCGCGGCGTGAGCCGCGGGGCACAAACCCCTCCGCAGACGGTGAAGGACGACCAGGAACAGTGCAGACTCCGACGGGTCAGGGTCACCCCACACGCCCGATGCCGCGTCCCCGCCCGCACGGCCCCGCCGACTTGAGCATCCTCGCCGAGGACCTCGACCGCCTCGCCGCCGTGCACACCGGATCTGCTGCCCCGAAGCTGGAAACAGGGCCGAACGCGTATGGGCGGTTCGACACGTCGGACTCGCCGAGCGCCGACTTCGACTCGAACGCGGCCACCGAACCAGACGCCGCCGCCGGACCGGTTTTCGTCGACGCCTCCGGACGGCGACGCAAAGTCGCCCGGCGTGCCGGGCTTGTCGCGCTCGCGGCGGTGGCCGGCTACGCGGGTCTGCTCGGAATGAGCTTCGCCGGCGGTCCGATTCCGCCGAACGTGCTGTTGCCGGTGCCCGGGATGCCTTCGGAGAAGGCGCCGGCTTCGTCCTCGATCGCCCAGGACGGCGCGGTCACGACTCCGGCGAGTTCCGGCGCCGCCGAACATCCCACCGCCACGGGCCGGAGCATCAAGCCGGCCTCAGGGGGACGGCCCGAGAGCCGGTCCACCACAACGGCCGCCGCGCCCGGGGCGGCCACGTCGTCCGCGCCCCCTGCGACGAGCGCCGCCGCACCTCCGCCGACGCCTACGCCGACCTCGACCGGCACGTCCGCCACGACGAGCGCGACCAGCCATGGCAACCCGACTCCGCCCGGGCACCAGCGCCGGTCGTCCGCGCCGAGCCCGACCGGCTGAGAGCGGGTGGACGAAGCCTGATCACTCGTCCGGCCCGATGCCCCGTTTCCAGTTCCGGTTTCTAGAAGCGATATCCAACTTCAGCTTTTAGATCCAGTATCCGGCTCCCGTTTCCCATTGCGGGTCCTGAAGTCGAACCGTCCCCCCGTCCCCACAGCGAACCCATCGAGATGCCGACGCCCCCTCATCGCGACCCCGATCCCGGCCACCCGCCGCGGCGCAGCCCCGGCGCCGTGCCGCCGCCGCGCGATCCGCGCCGTCACGGATCCGCGCCCAGCCACGCGGGATCCGCCGACGGGTATCCCAGCTCTACCGGTCGGCATCCCGGCCGCAACCCGCGTCCCGGCGGTTCCACCGCGCCGGAGCCGCGGCGTCCGGGGCGTCCCGCCTCCACGGGCCATCGCGGTGGGAAAGCACGTAGCCGGCGCAATCCACGCAACCCCCGCAGCCACTGGCTGTTGATGGCCGCGATGCTGACCGTGCTGTGCTCGATGCTGCTGCTCGGCGGCGTGATGAACCACCAGGTCGGCGCCGAGGGCAGCGGCGGACCGCACGCGCCGTTGGGCGCCGCGGACGTGCCGCCGCGGATCACGGAGGGCGGGCCGGTCGTGGACACGCGCTCCGGGGTGCAGCGGTCCCTCTCCCCGCAGCCCGGGAAGGTGGCGCTGACCTTCGACGACGGACCGGATCCCCGGTGGACGCCGCAGGTGCTGGCCGTCCTGGCCAAGTATCACGTCCCGGCCACGTTCTTCCTCATCGGCGCGCACGTGGCGCAGAACCCCGGGATAGTGCGCGACGAGGTGGCCGCCGGCGACGAGGTCGGCATCCACACCTTCACCCACGACGATCTCGGCGCGGCCCCGAGCTGGCGCCGCACGCTGGAGTTCTCCCAGACCCAGTCGGTGATCGCCGGCGCCGCGGGCGTCTCCACCCCGCTGCTGCGTCCGCCTTATTCCTCCGAGCCGGATGCCCTGGACCGGCTGGACTGGGCCGCCATCCAGGACGCCGGCCGGCGCGGCTACCTGGTGGTGCTGACCGACCGGGACAGCGAGGACTGGCGGCGGGACGGCGTGCAGAAGATCCTCGACGCCTCGATTCCGCCGATGCCGGCGCCGAGTCCCGCAGCCGACGCCAAAAACGGGAAGGACCCGAAGGACGCGAAGTCCGGTAACGCGGCCGCGCCGCCACCCGGCTTCGTCCTGATGATGCACGACGGCGGCGGCGACCGCAGCGAGACCGTCGCGGCCCTGGACCAGCTGATCCCGGCGTTGCAAGCCCGCGGCTACGCCTTCGACACCGTCACCGGAGCCGTCGGCGCGCCCTCGCCGCTCGCGCCCGCCGACACCGCCGCCCGCTGGAAGGGCCGGGGGCTGATCGCCGCGGTCCAGGTCTCGGTGTCCGTCGTGGGCTGGCTCGGCTGGGCGGTGCTGGTCTCCGGGGCCGTCAGCGGCGTCCGGATCGTCATCCTGCTGATCGCGGCCCGCCGTCACAAGAAGCGGCGGTCGACGCCGTGGGGGCCGCCGGTGACGCGTCCGGTGTCGGTGATCGTCCCGGCCTACAACGAGGAGGCCGGGATCCGCGCGACCGTGGAGTCGCTGTCGGCGAGCGTCCACCCGATCGAGATCATCGTGGTCGACGACGGCTCCACCGACGGGACCGCCGCGGTCGTGGAGGCGCTCATCCGGACCCGACGACCCGGCCAGCCGCCCCTGCGGCTGATCAGCCAGGTCAACGGCGGCAAACCCGCCGCGCTCAACACCGGCGCCGCGGCCGCGCGCGGCGACCTGCTGGTGATGATGGACGGCGACACCGTCTTCGAACCCGAGACCATCGCCTGGCTGGTGCAGCCGTTCGCCGACCCCTCGGTCGGCGCCGTCTCGGGCAACGCCAAGGTCGGCAACCGCAAGGGCATCCTCGGGCGCTGGCAGCACATCGAGTATGTCGTCGGCTTCAACCTGGAACGCCGCATGTACGACCTGGCCGGGTGCATGCCGACCGTGCCGGGCGCGGTCGGCGCGTTCCGGCGTGACGCGCTCACCCGAGTCGGCGGCGTCAGCGACGACACCCTCGCCGAGGACACGGACCTCACCATGGCGGTGATCCGCGACGGCTGGCGCGCGGTCTACGAGGAGCGGGCCGTGGCCTGGACCGAGGCGCCCACTTCGCTGCGGCAGTTCTGGCGTCAGCGCTACCGCTGGTGCTACGGCACGTTGCAGGCCATGTGGAAGCACCGCCGCAGCGTCCTGCGCCGGGGCGCCGAGGGCAAGCTCGGCCGCCGCGGTCTGACCTACATGCTGCTGTTCCAGGTACTGATGCCGGTGTTGGCTCCGATCGTGGACGTGTTCGCCGTATACGGGCTCGTATTCAACGACGCGGCCCGGGTCGGCGCGGTGTGGCTGGCGTTCCTGGCGGTGCAGACATTGACGGCGCTGTACGCGTTCCGGCTGGACCGCGAGCGCCCGACCGCGCTGTGGACGCTGCCGCTGCAACAGGTCGTCTACCGCCAGCTGATGTACCTGGTGGTGATCCACTCGTTGGTGACGGCGCTCGTCGGCTCCCGGCTGCGCTGGCAGCGGATGCAGCGCTACGGCAGTCTCGGCACTCCCGCCGCAGGTCAGCCCCGGTCATAAGCGGGGTGTAACGCCAGAGCGGGCCGCGACGCCTATATGTCGGCGAGAAGGTGGCATCTCGTACAGCGTTCGGCTCCGGAACCCGTCGCCCATTCCCGGCGGGGCCCGGAGCCGAATGCGTTTCCCGGCGAAATCGCGTTGCGATCACGATCGTGGCTGCGGGACCTTGGTCGCCAAGATGAATGAGAAAGAGATGGTCCGCTTGTCGAAGCGGATGTCGAACTGGCTGCGCCACAACCCCGAAGCGATCGGCCTGACGATGGACGAGGCCGGCTGGGTGCTGGTCGACGACCTCCTGGCGCAGTCCGCCGCACACGGCCGCCCGATCAGCCGCGAGCAGTTGGAGCAGGTGGTGGCCGAGAACAACAAGCGGCGTTTCGAGTTCGACGACAGCGCGGCGCTGATCCGGGCCCGGCAGGGGCATTCGGTGCCGGTGGAACTCGGATACGAGCCGGCCGAGCCGCCGGAGGTGCTGTACCACGGCACCGCGCACCGCTCGCTTGAGGCGATCCGGCGCGACGGCCTGCTGCCGATGGCACGGCACGCCGTCCACCTGTCCCCGGACACCGAGACCGCGGAGAAGGTCGGCAGCCGGCACGGCAAGCCGGCGGTGCTGGCCGTGGCCGCCGCTCGCATGCACGCCGACGGCCACGCGTTCTTCGTCACCGGGAACGGCGTGTGGCTGACCGACGCTGTGCCGGCGGGATACCTGAGCGATGTGCCGCTCGTGCGCTGATTCAGGTCCCTAATACCCGGTTGCCGGGCCGCGGGCGGTCGGCGACGATCGTGCAATGCTCCTGACCATCACCGCGACGCCGCCGGTCGGCGCCGACTGGCCGGCCACCGACCTGGGCTACCTGCTGCACAAGAATCCCGAGCGGGTCCAGGTCTTCGATGTGACCTACGGGAAGGCACACGTCTTCTACCCGGCGGCCGGCCCTCAGGAGTGCACGGCCGCGCTGCTGCTCGAAGTCGACCCCGTCGCGCTGGTGCGCGGCCGGGGACGGAACAGCGCCGACTTCGCGCTCTCGCAATACGTCAACGATCGGCCGTACGCCGCCTCCTCGTTGCTGGCCTCGGCGCTGGGCCACGTGTTCCGCACGGCGCTGCGCGGCCGCTGCGACAAGCGCCCGGAACTGGCCGAGACGCCGCTGCCGCTGCGCATCGAAGTCCCGACGCTGATCTGCCGCGAACCGGAACTCGCCGCGGCCTGGTTCGAGCCGCTGGGCTGGATGGTCGGCGCAGAACCGGTGCCGCTGGACCCGGCCTTCCCGGACTGGGGCGCCTCGCGCTACACGAGCCTGACGCTGACCGGCACGGTCCGCCTGGCCGACGCGCTGTCGCACCTGTTCGTGCTGCTCGCCGCGCTCGACGGCGCCAAGCACTACTGGGTCGCCAGCGACGAGGTCGACAAGCTGGTGCGGGTCGGCGAGGGCTGGCTCGGCACCCACCCCCTGCGCGCCGCGATCGCCCGCCGCTACCTGGCACGCCGCCAGCCGCTGGTGCGCGAGGCGCTGGCGCGGCTGGCAGAGGTCGACGATGTGGAGCCGGAGGCGTTGGACAACGCGGTCGGGTTCGAGGTGGTGGAGGAACCGCAGAGGGTCGACGTCGCTTCGGGCGGGACTGAAGTCGCCGAGAGCGGAATCGACCACGCGGAGGTCGCATCCGACCAGACCGAAGTCGCTCCCGTCCAAGCCCACGAAACCGGAACCGGAACCGACCAAGTCGCGCCATTAGCCCGTCCGGACACACCCCACCCTCCCAGGGGGCTCACCCACCGAATAGAGGAAGGCGCGCCAGGCGAATCCGCACCAGCGTCCGCCCCCAACCCCGCCGACGTCAACGAATCCGACCCGAAGTTGCGCCACGCGAGCGAACGCAAGCAGTCCCTGGCGACCGCCCGCCGCGCCGCCGTCCTGGCGAGCCTGCACGAGGTGGAAGCCGCACGCGTCCTCGACCTCGGCTGCGGCGAGGGCGCCCTGCTGCGCGACCTGCTCCACGACCGGGCCTTCACCGAGGTCGTCGGCGTCGACGTGTCGGCCCGCGCGCTCCAGATGGCCGCGCGCAAGCTGCGCGTGGACCGGCTCCCGGACCGCGTCCGGGCGCGCCTGACCCTGTTCCAAAGCGCCCTGACCTACACCGACGCCCGCCTGACCGGCTACGACGCCGCCGTGCTGATGGAAGTCATCGAACACGTCGACCCGCACCGGCTGTCCGCGCTGGAGCACGCCGTGTTCCGCGCCGCCCATCCGCGCGCGGTCGTCGTCACCACGCCCAACGCCGAGTACAACGTCCGCTACGACACCCTGGAGGCCGGCCGGTTCCGGCACAGCGACCACCGCTTCGAGTGGACCCGCGCCGAATTCCGCGGCTGGGCCGAGCGCGTCGCCGCCGCCCACGGCTACCACGTCCGCTTCCAGCCGGTCGGCGAGCAGGACCCTGATCTCGGCCCGTCGACGCAGCTCGCGCTGTTCACCGCTGAAAACGAGAAGGAGGAAACGGCCGATGCCTGAGCTGGCCGTCCCGGAACTGTCGCTGGTCGTCCTGATCGGCACCAGCGGCTCCGGCAAATCCACCTTCGCCCGCCAGCACTTCCGCTCCACCGCGGTCGTCTCCTCCGACGCCTGCCGCGGCATCGTCGCCGACGACGAGAACGACCAGTCGGCCACCCCCGACGCCTTCGCGCTCCTGCACCACATCGTCGGGATCCGCCTGCGCCGCGGTCTGCTGACCGTCGTCGACGCCACCAACGTGCAGAGCAAGGCTCGCGAAGCCCTGGTCAAGGTGGCGCGCGAACACGACGTGCTGCCGGTCGCGATCGTCCTGGACCTCCCCGAGCGAGTCTGCGTCGACCGCAACGCCGACCGAGCAGACCGAGCCGACCTGCCGGCCCGCGTCATCTCGCGCCAACGCCGCGAGCTCCGCGCCGGCCTGCGCAACCTGTCACGTGAGGGCTTCCGCAAGGTCCACGTCCTGCGCGGCGTCGAAGAGGTCGACGAAGCCGTCATCACCTACGAGAAGGCCTACAACGACAAACGGGATCTCACCGGCCCGTTCGACGTCATCGGCGACGTGCACGGCTGCCGTTCGGAGCTCGAAACGCTGCTGACCTCGCTCGGCTACACCCTCGTCCGCGACGAAGCCGGCCGCCCGGTCGACGCCGTGCACCCGGCCGGCCGCACCGCGGTCTTCGTCGGCGACCTCGTCGACCGCGGCCCCGACACGCCCGGCGTGCTGCGGCTGGTGATGGGCATGGTCGAGGCCGGACACGCGCTGTGCGTCACCGGCAACCACGAGAACAAGCTGGTGCGCGCCCTGGACGGCCGCAACGTCAAGGTCGCGCACGGCCTCGCCGAGTCGCTGGCTCAGCTGGCCGCCGAGGACGACGACTTCCGTAAGCGGGCCCGCGCCTTCTGCGACGGGCTGATCAGCCACTACGTCCTGGACGGCGGCAAGCTGGTGGTGGCGCACGCCGGCCTCAAGGAGGAGTTCCACGGCCGCGCCTCCGGCCGGGTGCGCTCGTTCGCGATGTACGGGGAGACGACCGGCGAGACCGACGAGTTCGGGCTGCCCGTGCGCTACCCGTGGGCGAACGACTACCGGGGCCAGGCGACCGTGCTGTACGGACACACCCCGGTCCTGGACCTGGAGTGGGTCAACAACACCCTGTGCCTGGACACCGGTGTCGTGTTCGGCGGCCGTCTCAGCGCCCTGCGGTACCCGGAGCGCGAGCCGGTCTCGGTACCGGCCGAGGCGGTCTGGTACGAGCCCGTGCGCCCGCTGGCGGCCACGACGTTCGCCTCGGCGTCCGGCGTGGTGCGGCGCGACCCCGGGGTGCTCGACCTGGACGACGTCCTCGGCCGCCGCACGGTCCAGGCCCGGCACCTGGGCCGGATCACGGTGCAGGAGGAGAACGCCGCCGCCGCGCTGGAGGTGATGAGCCGGTTCGCGGTGGACCCGCGGTGGCTGGTGTACCTGCCGCCGACGATGGCGCCGTGCGGGACCTCGACGCTGCCCGGGTTCCTGGAGCACCCGGCCGAGGCGTTCGGAGCGTACCGGGCGGAGGGCGTCAGGGAACTGCTGTGCGAGGAGAAGCACATGGGTTCGCGGGCGGTGGTCGTGTTGGCTCGCGACGCCGACGCCGCCCGGAACCGCTTCGGCGTCGAGGACGGCAGCACCGGCGCCGTCTACACGCGTACCGGTCGGCCGTTCTTCGACCGGCCGGAGCGGGTGGAGGCGGTGCTGGCCCGGGTGCGATCGACTGTTGACAAGACCAGTCTGTGGTCGGAGCTGGACACGGAGTGGCTGCTGCTGGACTGCGAACTGCTGCCTTGGTCCGCCAAGGCCATGGGGCTGCTGCGGGACCAGTACGCGGCGGTCGGCGCGGCGGCGCGCACGTCGTTGGCCGCGGCGACGTCGGTTCTGGCTGCCGCCGCGCAGCGCGGATTGGACGTCGGCGACCTGGCCGCCCGGCAGGAGCGCCGGCTGGCTGACGCCGTCGCCTTCACCGCCGCCTACGGCCGGTACTGCTGGCCGGTCGACGGCCTGGAGGGCCTGCGGCTGGCGCCGTTCCAGATCCTGGCATCGCAGGGCGCGAACCATGCGGTCGGCCAGGGCAACGCCTGGCACATCGAGCTGGCCGACCGGCTGGTGGCCGCCGACCCCGAGTTCTTCACGGCGACCCGGCGCCGCGTCGTCGACCTCGACGACGAGGCCCGCGCGGTCCGGTGCAGCCGGGCGTGAAGTGCCGTGGTCCGGAGTACCTGCGGATCATCTACGGGCCCGAATACTTGGAGCCGGCGAACCTGGAGCGCCTGCGTCAGCGCGGCCTGGGCCGTAAGCGGTCGCTGGCGAGCCGGGAGTACGCGCTCGGGCTGGAGGCGCTGGAGCGGTTCGTGGGTGGGGAGCCGTTGTGGCGGGTGCATGAGGCGGTGTTCGCGGTGCTGGCTTTGGAGTCGGAGCCGGTGGATCCGCGGTTGTGAGCTCCGGGGCGAAATCCGGTAGGCCGCGCCCAGCGCACTGTGCGACGGTGGGGCATGGCCTGGCATGTGACATCCGACCTGGAAGAGTTCGAACGTGCAGCCGGAAGCTTCCTGATCGCCGACCCGGTCCGCAACACCGTGTTGCTGACCGTCGCGGCGACCCTGCGCAGGCGCGGTGCCGCAGCCTACGGAGCTGAGACACCGCAGTTCGGCTGGTACTGTTCCGGCGAGGCCGTGCAGGGTGCTTTTCTGCGCACGCCCCCGCGGCCGACCCTGGTCACCGGCCTGCCGGCGCAGGCCGTCGCGCAGCTGGTCGAGGTACAGCGGGGCGCCGGCGCCATCACTGCTCCCGCCGACATCGCCGAGGCGTTCGCGCGAGCGTGGCAGGCAACCACGGGCCGGGGATCGAAGGTATCCGAGCGGCACCGCCTCTATCGGCTGGTTGACCTGACGCCACCCCGGCCCGCACCTCCGGGGACCGCCCGGCCCGCCGGGCCCGCCGACCGCGACGGTTTGTTTGACTGGTTCAGCGCGTTCGCCGCCGACACCGGCCAGCCCGCCCACGACCACGACCGCGTCGTCGACGACCGCATCGCGAACGACGGGCTGATGCTGTGGGAAGTCCACGGCGTCCCGGTGTCCATGGCCGGTGCGACCGTGCCGGTCGGCGGCACGGTACGCGTCGCCCCGGTCTACACGCCACCGACCCTGCGTGGTCGCGGCTACGCCGGAGCCGTCACCGCGGCGATCAGCCGGCGTGCCCGGGAAGCAGGCCACGAAGTCGTGCTGTTCACCGACCTGGGGAATCCCACCAGCAACGCCCTCTACCAGCGCATCGGCTACCGCCAGGTGCACGACTACTGGACGCTGGACCTGGAAACGGCGACAGGCCCCCAGCGCTAGCTCCCACCGTGCCTTCACAGCGCCGCGCCGGCCGGCATTCGTTCTCGGCCAGTGCTCCGGCGCGAACCCATCAGCGCGAAAACCGTTAGGCGCCTCAGAACCCTGACCTCTACGGTCATGGAGTCCACTCCCGGAAGACCTCACGATCCCCACCCACGAGACGAGAACGCCATGTCCACCCTGCGTGTCACCGCCGAGCCGCTGACCATCCACGTCCACCCCAACGCCGACGCGTTGGAGCTGGCGCAGGTCGGCCTGTTCCGCGCCGTCGTCGCCAAAGGCGCCTACCGGACCGGTGACTACGCGATATACATCCCCGAGCAGGCCGTGCTGCCGCCGGACCTGATCGAGGAGCTGGGCCTCACCGGCCGGCTCGCCGGCCCGGCCAAGGACCGTGTCAAGGCCATCCGGCTGCGCGGCGAGCTGTCCCAGGGCATCGTCTGCCGCCCGAAGGCGCTCGACGGCGTCGACCTGGCCGCCGCGCACCGCGGCGGCGCGGACTTCGCCGAGCAACTCGGCATCGTCAAGTGGGTGCCGCCGGTGCCGGTGAGCATGTCCGGGGACGTCGTCTCCGCCGTCGACCTGCTGCCGTGGACCGACATCGAGAACATCGCCCGCTATCCCGGCATCTTCGAACCCGGCGAACCGGTGTCCGCCACCGAGAAGGTGCACGGCACCTGCTGCCTGTACACGTACCTGGCCGAGACCGGGGAGCACCTGGTGTCGTCCAAGGGATTCGGCGCCAAGTATCTGGCCCTGGCCGAGGCCGACAAGAACCTCTACTGGCGCACCGTCCGCGGCTACCGCCTGCCCGAGGCCGCCGCCCGGATCGCCGAGTCCTACGGCGCGCGCCGCGTCGGCATCTATGGCGAGGTCTACGGAAAGGGCGTGCAAGACCTGGCCTACGGCGCCGACGCCCAGGACCGCCCCGGCTACGCCGTCTTCGACATCTGCGTCGACGTCGACGGCACAGTCCGCTGGCTCGACGTGCCCGAGCTGGCCAAGGCCCTGGCCTCGGTCGCGGACCTGGACATCCCCGGGGTGCCGGTGCTGTATGAAGGCCCTTACGATGAGGCGCTGCTGCTGGCCGTCGCCTCCGGCAAGGAGACCGTCAGCGGCACGAGCGCGCACATCCGTGAGGGCATCGTGGTGCGCGCGCAGCAAGAGCACCGCAACGACGTGGTGGGCAGCCGCACGATCGGCAAGATCGTCTCGGCGGAGTATGTGACGAGGAGCGGGGGAACCGAGTATGAGTGACCAGATGACAGCAGGGGTTCGACTCCTGCTGTCCGACGTCCTGGACCCGGACGAACTGGCTCGCGAGGTCGCCGCGGACCGGGTCACGCGCCGCGCGCACCCGACCCTGCCGCTGTCGATCTACACTTACAGCCGCACCTGCCAGTACGAGCAGTACTGGACCCCCGTCACCATCCGCACCCGCGGCCTGGTCGTGGACGACACGACCGGCCGCGTGGCCGCCTTCTGCCTGCCGAAGTTCTTCAACCACGGCCAGCACGGCACGGCCGACTTCGCCCCGCCGCTGCCCGACGAGCCGTTCGAGGTCTACGACAAGGTCGACGGCTCCCTGGGCATCGTGTTCCACTACGACGGCGCCTGGCGCACGGCGTCCAAGGGCTCGTTCATCTCCGACCAGGCGGCCTGGGCCCAGCGCTACCTCGATGCCGCCGACACCTCCGCGCTGGACCCCTCGGTGACGTACCTCGCCGAGATCATCTATCCGGAGAACCGCATCGTCGTGAACTACGGCGACCGCCGCGACCTGGTGCTGCTGGCCGCGTTCCGCGCCGACGGCACCGAGCTGCCGCTGCGCCAGGCCGCTCCGGCCTGGCAGGGGATCGGCACTGTCGTGCGCACCTACGACTGGACGGACACCTTCGGCGTGCTCGCCGCGCTGGCGGAGAAGAACCAGCACCTGAACGGTGCCGAGGCCACCGGCACCGATGCCGAGGGCTGGGTCATCCGCTTCGCCTCCGGCGTGCGCACCAAGACCAAGCTGACCGGCTACGTCTCCCTGCACCACCGGCTGACCAACATCACCCCTCGGCACATCTGGCGCGCCCTGGGTATGCAGCGCTACCCGCAGGCCACCGATAAGCAGATCGCGCAGGCGCTCGGCATGCAGCCCAACGAGGTCGTCGGCATGCGCCGGATCCCCGGCGGGCCGCTCGCGCCGCTGCTGGCGGACGTGCCCGACGAGTACGACGCCTGGGTCCGCGCGGTTTGTGACGACCTGACGGTGCGCGCCGACGCGCTGGCTGCGAAGATCGAGGACGCGCACCGCTCGCTGGCGCACCTGGCCGGCGACCGCGGGGCGTTCGCACGGGCGGCGAAGGACTTCGACGGGTTCGTGCGGTCCGGGATGTTCCTGCTGCTGGACGGTCGGCCGATCGCCATGCACGTCTGGCGGGAGGTGAAGCCGGAGGCCGGCGAGGCGTTCCGGGACGACGATGAGAACTGACGACGAGTACTGAAGGGGTGGGGCTGTGGTGACCGACGGCGTGACGAGCGCACTCGTGGACGTAGTGGACGGGGACGACCTCGACGACCTCCCGGCCGGGGTCGCCGCCGCACCGGTGCCGACCGGCCCGGGCGTGCAGCGCGGCAAGCCGGTCGTGCACCTGATGCGCGGCCTGCCCGGCTCCGGCAAGTCCACCCGGGCCCGGGAGCTGATGGCCGCCGCCGACGGCCGGATGCGCCGGGTCAGCCTCGACGACCTGCGGCGGATGCTCGACGACAACGACGGCTCCAAGCGCCTGGGCCGCGCGCACGAGGAGACGGTGCTCGCGGTCCAGGACGCGGCGGTGCTGGCGGCGATCGAGTCCGGGTTCGATGTGGTCGTGGACAACACGCACCTGGTGGCGCGGATCCCGAAGCGGCTCAAGCAGTTGCTCGGCGGGCGCGCGGAGTTCCGGGTGCACGACCTGACCGATGTCGACGTCGAGGAGTGCGTCCGGCGGGACGCGGCGCGGCCGAATCCGGTGGGGGAGGAGCACATCCGGGCCATGGCGCTGCGGCTGGCCTCGACGAAGGCGTCGAAGTGGAAGCTGAGCGAGGCGGAGCTGAACGAGGTCGTGCCGGTTCGGACCTACGTGCCGGACCCGGCGCTGCCGGCGGCGGTGATGTGCGATATCGACGGCACGCTCGCCGACAACAAGGGCCGCGGGCCGTACGACTGGGCGAAGCTGGAATCGGACGCTCTGATCGTCGCCACCGCCGACGCCCTGGTCGCGTTCGCCGCACGCGGGGATCGCATCATCTTGATGTCGGGGCGCGGCGAGGACGTGCGCGAGGCCACGGAGCGCTGGCTGGCCGCGCACGGTGTCGCGTATCACGAGCTGTGGATGCGCAAGGCTGGGGACACCCGCGCGGACGACGTGGTGAAGAGCGAACTGTTCGACGCGCATGTGCGGCACCGGTTCGCGGTGCGAGTCGTGCTGGACGACCGCTCGCGCGTGGTGGCGCTGTGGCGGCGGATGGGGTTGGCGTGCTGGCAGGTCGACTACGGCGACTTCTGAGGTCATGAACGAGACGGCGCCTCTGGCCGCGAAAGGGCTCGACGTTCGTTGACGCGCGAGACGGCGCCCGAGCCCCTTCGAGCATGTTGATCATCTCGCGGTCAGCGCATCGGCGTCGCCGCTCTGGGCTCCCTGTTCTCCGCCCAAACCGGCCACGGCTCCTACTGATCAGACCGCGTCGAGCAGCTCCCGCACCGCGACCGCGAGCCGCTCGACGTCGACCGGCGTCGTCGTATCGAGCTCGATGACATGCCCGATCCCGACCGGCTTGCTGGAGTTGTCCCAGAAATCGGCGGCGAACTCATGGGCGGTATGCACGGCGTGCCGCACGCCGGCGGCCGCGCGGGCCCGGAACCGCCGGATGACCTCCTCGCGCGGTGCCGCGCAGTAGACCTCGACCAAGACGCCGCCCTTGCTGAGCTCGGTCAGCGCGGCGTTTTGGCCCTGGTGCCCGTGCCAGAAGTTGGCTTCGAGCACGCACGCCGGCGCTTCGGCGGCCAGCAGCCACAACAGCTCCATCGACGCCGCCCCCAGCCGCCTAGACCAGGCCGGCTCCACCGGCCCGGTCTCGCACAGCACGTCGTGCATCCGCTCCTTGATACTGTCCTTCGCGAACAGCGGCAGGCCCAGAGCCCGCGCCAACGGCCCGGCGATCGTCGTCTTCCCCGCGCCGGGCGCCCCGGAGATCATCACGATCCTGCGTCGCGAGAGCTCCGAGCTCACAAGAACGTCTTACCCTCACCCCGATACGTCGGGACCGAGCGGACCACCTCGTCACCGGAGATCAAGTGCAGCGTGTCGAAGCGCTCGCACAACTCCCCGGCCTTCGTGTGCCGGAACCACACCCGGTCGCCGACCCGCAGCGTCGCGGCGATCTTGCCCAGCAGCGGCGTCTGGACCTCGCCGGCCGCCTCGTTCGGGTCGTAGGACAGCCCCTGCGGCAGGTACGGCTGCGGCAGCCGGTCCTTGCCCGCCGCCCCCGAGGCCGGATAGCCGCCGCCCAGCGCCGTCACGACCTCCGGTCCCGGACGCCGCACGACCGGCAGCGCGAACAGCGCCGCGGGCCGGCCACGGAACGAGCGATAGGAGTCGAACAGCCACGGCTGATACAACCCCGAGCCGGCGGCGATCTCGGTGACGGCGTCCTCTGCGGTGGTGCGCTCGATGCTGCCGGTGCCGCCGCCGTTGACGAACTCCAGCGGCGCCAGTGCCCGCACCGCCTCCACGATCGCCCCCCGCCGCGCTGCCAGCTCCCGGGCCGAGCGGCTCTGCATCGCGCGGATCGCCGCGCCCCGCAGCGGCCGTCCGGGCGGGTTGTCGCCGACCCCGGCGATCTGCGACTCGTACGCCATCAGCCCCACCAGCCGGAACGCGTCGCGCCGCAGTATCTCCTTCGCCATGGCCGCGACCTGCGCCGGCGTGTGCAGCGGCGAGCGGCGCGCGCCGATGCGGACCCGGCCGCCGGCGGTGTGGAAGGCGGCGTCGATGTCGATGCACACGCGGATCGGGGCCCTGCTGCCGCCGGGGGTGCCGGCGATCGCCTTCTCGATCAGGTCCAGGTGGTCGGCGCTGTCGATCATCACGGTGACGGCGGCCAGCGCCGTGGCGTCGCCGGCCAGCTGCGCGTAGGCGGCGCGGTCGGCGCTGGGATAGGCGACGACGATGTCGTCGAAGCCGCACTCGGCCAGCCACAGCGCCTCGGGGAGCGTGTAGCCCAGCAGGCCCTGGTAGCCGGGCAGCGCCAGGACCTCCTCCAGCAGCGCCCGGCAGCGCACCGACTTGCTGGCCACCCGGATCCGCTTGCCCGCCGCGCGGCGCGTCAGGTCGGCGGCGTTGGCATGGAACGCGTCCAGGTCGACGGCGGCGAACGGCGGTTCCAGACCGGCGGTCGCGGTGTCGAGGCGGCGGCGGTCTGCTTCGGAGCCGGTCGGGGTGGGGGTGGCGGGCATGAGATCAGAGTCGCACACGTGAGCGGCGGCGCGGTAGTGGCGGTCGGGGGAGGGGCGCGGGTTACGCACGCGAAGCCGCGACGGCTACTGTTCTTCGCGTTCAGTTTCGAATAGGGGTGGCGGGGTGCCTAAGCGGTACTGGTTCGGGGCGGCGGCGAGTTTGCTGGTCGGGGGTGTCCTGGCCGCGGTCGCCGTGCTGACGGCGGATTCGTCCACATCGGTGTCCGAGCAGTCCGAGCAGTCCCCGCAGTTCGCGAAACCGGCCGCGGTGTCATCCTCACAACTCCAGGACCAGACAGTGCGCGCGATGTGGCGGACGAAGCCGGCCGATCAACTGTTTCCGGCGACAGTCGCCAACGGCAGCCAGTACGTGCGGCTCGGCATCGCCGGCGCGGCCGGCTGCGATGTGCTGCCGAAGGCCTTCGTCGCCGAGCTACGCGATGACGCGCCCGACACGTCCTGCGTCAAGGTGCTGCGCGCCACATACACAGACATCACCCAGACGGTGTTCGCGACGGTCGGGATCGTCGTCATCGACGGGAGCCCGGAAGCCCGGGACAAGGTCTGGCGGCGGTGGACGCCGGATGCCGACTCGCGCCGTCCGGAGCTGATGCCGAGCGTGTTCGCGGTCCCGGGGACGGCGGCGGCCGGATTCGCCGACGGCCAGCGGACCGTTTGGAACTCCCAGGCCTCGTCCAACGGCTCGTACCTGGTCTATGTGGTCTCGGCGTTCGCCGACGGACGTGCCGGAACTCCCGACGCGCAGCTGCGGGCCCGGAGCGGGAAGGCGTTGGTCGCCGACTCGCCGCCGGTGCAGGCGTCTTTGGGGCTGTCCCAGATCTTTGCCACGCAGTTCGACACCACGGGGAAACCACAGTGAACCGAATACCGCGACGGATGTCGGCGCTTTCGGTCGCCGCGATGTTGCCACTGCTCGTAGCGGCACCGGCCGCGCACGCCGACGTGGTGCGCTCGGCGCAGTGGCCGATCGCGTACCTGAACCTGCCCGAGGCGTGGAAGACCACGAAGGGCGCCGGGATCACCGTCGCGGTGCTCGATACAGGAGTGATGGGTACGCGCGCGGACCTCACCGGGCAGGTGACCGCCGGTCCGGACCTGGTCGGCGGCAAGGAGAAGCCGGGTGATCCGGAGTGGGGCGTGCACGGGACCGGGATGGCGTCGTTGATCGCCGGTCACGGGCACGGTGCCGGCAACAGCGACGGCATCATGGGTGTCGCACCCCAGGCCAAGATCCTGTCGGTGCGGGTGATCCGCGACGAGGAGAGCCCGGACCGTGGACTGCTGGAGCTGTCCCAGACGCCGATCTCCGAAGGCATCCGGTACGCCGTGGACCACGGTGCGCAGGTCATCAGCATGTCGCTGGGCGGAACCGTCGCCGGTGTGGACAGCGACACCACGCACGAGGCCGACGCGGTGCGGTACGCGATCGCGCACGGCGTGTCGGTCGTGGTCGCGGCCGGCAACGGCGGCAAGGACCCGGCGAAGGACGTCACCGAGTACCCGGCCGGCGAGCGCGGGGTGATCGGCGTGGCGGCCGTCGACCGGTACGGCGAGCGAGCGGAGTTCTCCTCGACCGGATGGGACGTCGCGGTCGCCGCGCCCGGCGTCGGCATCCCGATGGCGCTGCCGGTCGACGATCCCAGCGGCGACACCTATGCGGAGTTCGGACCGGTGATCGGCTCCGACACGTTGATCGGCGCGGGGACGAGCCCGGCTTGCGCGTACGTCGCGGGCGTCGTGGCGTTGATCCGCTCGGAGAACCCGGCGCTGAGTCCGATGCAGATCGCGCAGATCCTCAAGAGGACCACTTCCCACCGCCCCGCACACGGCCGCGACGATCAGCTCGGCAACGGGATCGTGGATCCGGTGGCGGCGTTGAAGGCCGCCGCGGATGTGAAAGGCCTGCCGGCGACGCCGAGCGCGCCGCCGTATAAGGGGCCGAAGTACTTCGGCTTCGGTCCCGAGACCGTAGCCGAACAGAGCCTCGGTGGCTGGAACCCGCGCCAGCGCGGGATCGCCGACGCCGCGGTCGCGATGACCGGCTCGCTGTTGTTGGCCGCGTGGTTCGTACTGCGCGGGCGGCGCAAGGCTCAGGTCGCGGTCCCGATTTCCAGCTTCGGGGTCCCAGACGTCGCTGCTTCGACCCCCGTTTCCAGCTTCGGTGAACCAGACGTCGCCACCTCCACCGCCGATCCCGCGGCCGCACCATCGGACGCCCCATCCCCGCCGACTACAGTCGAGCCCATGACCGACTTCGCAGGACGCACCCTGGCCCCCTCCGCCTTCCCCGACGACACCGGCACCGCGGATCCGGCCCTGCTGTCCGTCCTGGAAGCGCACGGTCGCGGCGAGGCGGCCGTCGAGCACGCATACGGCTACCTCCTCAACGCCCGAGTGCTGGCGCCGATCGTGGCGGTGCTCGGCGAGGCCGAGGAAGTCCCCGACGAGCAGGGACGCAACCTGCGCCGGGACAAGAACAGCGACATGGCGCTGGTGACCCTGGTCGCGCCCGACGGCACCCGTGCCCTGCCGGTGTTCACATCGGTGGCGGCGCTGGCGGCATGGAACGCCGAGGCCCGACCGATGCCGGTGGCCTTCCCGCGGGCTTGCGCGGCAGCGAAGGCCGAGGGCGCGGAGATCGTCCTCGTCGACCTCCAGCAGCCGTCGTTCCTGGAAGTGGAACCCGCGGCGGTGCGGGCGTTCGCGGCCGTGCTGGAGAAGGCCGAGGCCGGCGACGACGCGAGCTGAGTCGCTCCGCCTGTGCCGTGACGACGGCTGACCGCGGGCGATCAGGACCGCAGGCGATCAGGACCGCGGGTAAACCGCCCCCGTGAACTTCTCGCCCGGCCCCTGCCCCGGCTCGTCCGGATAGGGCGACGCCTCCCGGAACGCCAACTGCAACGTCCGCAGCCCGTCCCGTAACGGCCCGGCGTGCTGCGAGCCGATCTCGGGCGCGGCCGCGGTGACCAGCCCGGCCAGCGCCGTGATGAGCTTGCGGGCCTCGTCCAGGTCCAGGTCGGCCTCGCCGTTCTCGGCCAGGCCCAGCTTCACCGCCGCCGCGCTCATCAGATGGACCGCCAGCGTGCCGATGACCTCCACCGCCGGGACGTCCGCCAGATCGCGCTGCTCGCCGTCCTCCGCCGGACCCTCGCCGGGAATGCCCGGGGCCCCCGGGGTGTTGTCGATCACTGCGGCTCCTCGCGGCGGATCTGTTCGTGTGCGGATCCAGCTTCCCACGCCGCGGCCGGTGACCGGCGTTCACCCGTGGTCACGGCCGCCCCTGAGAAGCTGCTAGTATCAGTGTCACGACCGATCCGGACATGTACTCGTGCGTGTCCCGATCCGCAAGCGGAGATCCATCTCCCACCTGGTCAGCCCTCGGGCGGACGGGTTCCGGTCACAAAGCCTCACACTCGGGGCGGTGCGTTCGGCGTTCTCGCCGGGCGCGGACGCCTGCCGAGTGTCGGTCAGTCCGGTGGTGGAGCCTCGCATGCATGTCGTGCGGGGCTTTTGCGTTTGTACGCGGGAGCCGCGCACCGAAGAAGACCCCGGGCGAAGAGCCCAAAACGTAGGAGGCCCCATCAGCACTGAGCCCCGTATCAACGACCGGATCCGCGTTCCCGAAGTGCGGCTGGTCGGCCCCAACGGTGAGCAGGTCGGCATCGTGTCGATCCAGGACGCGCTCCGGCTGGCTCAGGAGCAGGATCTCGACCTGGTCGAGGTCGCGGCGACCGCGCGGCCGCCGGTCGTCAAGGTCATGGACTACGGCAAGTACAAGTACGAGTCCGCCCTGAAGGCCCGTGAGGCGCGCAAGAACCAGGCGCACACGGTCATCAAGGAGATGAAGCTCCGCCCGAAGATCGACCCGCACGACTACGAGACCAAGAAGGGTCACGTGGTGCGGTTCCTGAAGGCCGGGGACAAGGTCAAGATCACCATCATGTTCCGCGGCCGCGAGCAGTCCCGGCCCGAACTCGGCCGGCGGCTGCTGAGCAAGCTCGCCGAGGACGTGGCCGAGCTGGGCTTCGTGGAGTTCGCGCCGAAGCAGGACGGCCGCAACATGATCATGGTGCTCGGACCGCACAAGAAGAAGACCGAGGCGATGGCCGAGGCCCGGTTGGCCAAGGAGCAGCGCAAGGCCGGTATGTCGGGCGCCGAGGCCGAGGCCGAGGGCGCCGCCGAGCCGGTCGAGTCGGTCGAGCCGGTCGCATCGGCCGAGCCGGCACCGCAAGCCACAGGTGAAGAGCAGTCCTGACCCCCGTCAGGCCGGACGGGCTCCCAGGCGCAGGCCGCCAGCGCTGACAACACGGCGCGGCGGCTAGCGCCGGAGCGAGAGCGAGAGCGGATCCGTGCGGGGACCTCCCCACGGATCCGCCCCATGTGAAGGAGAAACGGCGCCATGCCGAAGCAGAAGACCCACAGCGGTGCCAAGAAGCGTTTCAAGGTGACCGGCTCGGGCAAGATCATGCGCGGCCAGGCCGGCATGCGCCACAACTTCGAGCGTAAGTCCTCGGAGCTGACCCGCCGCCTGACCGGCGAGGTCGAGGTGGCCAAGTCCGACGTCAAGCGTGTCAAGCGGCTGCTCGGCCGCTGAGCCCCGGCGCTGATAGCCCCCCGACCAGTTACTGAGCAGGAGATAGAACAATGGCACGCGTCAAGCGGGCAGTGAACGCCCAGAAGAAGCGCCGGGTAGTCCTGGAGCAGGCCGCCGGCTACCGCGGCCAGCGCTCGCGGCTGTACCGCAAGGCGAAGGAGCAGGTCACCCACTCCCTCGTCTACGCCTACCGGGACCGCAAGGACCGCAAGGGCGACTTCCGCCGGCTGTGGATCCAGCGCATCAACGCCGCGGCCCGCGCCGAGGGCATGACCTACAACCGCTTCATCCAGGGCCTGCACCTGGGAGGCGTCGAGGTCGACCGCAAGATCCTGGCCGAGCTGGCCGTCAACGACGCCGAGGCGTTCCGCGCCCTGGTCGAGGTGGCCAAGAAGGCCCTGCCGTCCGACGTCAACGCGCCCAAGGCCGCGGCCTGATCCGCAGTCGAGCGGCGAGCCCGGCTTCACGGATCGGCAGCAGGACATGAGCGAGGCGGGTCCCGAGCTTTCCAACCAGCGCGCACCGCGCGCGGTGGCGGCCCGGCGGCTCGCCTCGCGGTCGTATCGGAACAAGCAACGGTTGTTCCTGGCCGAAGGGCCGCAGGCGGTCCGGGAGGCGGCCGATCTGGACGGCGTGCTCGTGGAGATCTTCACCACGAGCGAGGCCGCCGATCGCCACCCCGCGATCCTCGCCGCCGCGCGTAAGCAGAGCGCGAAGATCACTCCGGCCACCCCCGAGCTGGTGGCCTCCCTCAGCGAAACCGTCACGCCGCAGGGCCTGATCGGCGTCTGCCGCTTCCTCGACGTGCCGCTGGCCGGGTTCCTCGCCGAGCGCCGCCCCAAGCTGGCCGCGATCCTGGCCCATGTGCGCGACCCCGGCAACGCCGGCACCGTGATCCGGTGCGCCGACGCCGCCGGCGCCGACCTGGTGGTGGTCACCGCCGAGTCGGTCGACGTCTACAACCCCAAGGCTGTGCGCGCCTCGGCCGGCAGCCTGTTCCACGTGCCCGTCGCCGTCGGGATCAGCGCCGAAGAGGCTGTCAGCGCCCTGCGGGCGGCCGGCTCGCGGATCCTGGCCGCCGACGGCACCGGCGCGGCCGACCTCGACGACGAACTGGACGCCGGACGCCTGGCGCAGCCCACCTGCTGGCTGTTCGGCAACGAGGCCTGGGGCCTGCCCGACGAGCTGCTGGGCCTGGCCGACGCGGCGGTGCGGGTCCCGATCCACGGCCGGGCGGAGAGCCTCAACCTGGCGACAGCGGCAGCAGTGTGCTTATATTCCTCTGCCCGGGCACAGCGCTAGAGTCCGGGGCGCGAAGTCCGCTTCCGGTCCCCAGGCGGTCAGGTGGCGAATGGTCCGCCACCGGTGGAAACCCAGCCGTCAGAGCGGAACGATAGGGTTGGCGGATCAACGGAGGGTGACGCAGAATGCGCACTACGTACCGGCGGAGCTAGTAGGGTCAGGAGGGCCGTGGAGGTGACCGTATCGGTCGGAGCGCGCGAGGCGGGACACGGCATGCGCCTGTTCGCCGGCGCGCTCGACGGCCTGCTGGTGCCCGACGACCTCCCGGACGGATTCGTCGCCGCCGACGGCGACGGCATGGTGCGGGTGTTCAACCGCGCCGCCTGCCTGCTGACCGGGATCCGCGCCGAGGAGGCGCTGGGCCGGCCCTTCACCGACGTGCTGCCGCTGCGGACCTCCGACGGCCGGGACTGGTGGCGGCTGACCGATCCCTATGGCGGGCTGAGCATACGGACCGGCCATCCCGAGGCGCAGCTGTGGCTGCCGGCCCGGGATTCCGGCCTCGGCGACGGTGACAGCCGGGGCGGGATCAACGGCGGCCCGCACCACGAAGCGCCCGGCCCCGAATCAGGCACCGAACTCCTGGTCACCGCTCGCTATCTGCGCCGTGACGGCCGCTCGACCCCGGTCACCGGCCTGGTCCTGGCTCTGCGCGGCACCGAGCTGCGCCGGCGCCGCGAACGCCGGCAATCCGACCTGATCGCGACCGTCGCCCACGAGCTGCGCTCGCCGCTGACCAGCGTGAAGGGCTTCACCGCGACGCTGCTGGCGCGCTGGGACCGCTTCACCGACGATCAGAAGCGCATGATGCTCCAGACCGTCGACGCCGACGCGGACCGCGTGGTGCGGCTGATCGCCGAGTTGCTGGACGTCGCCCGGCTGGACTCCGGCCGGATGGAGCTGCACCGGATCCCGGTCGACCTGCACCAGCTGATCACCGATCAGGTTCGGGCCTGCGTGGCGCAGGGCGTCCCGGAGGAGACCTTCCGGATCCGGATCCCGCACGGATTGCCCGCGGTGTCCGCTGACCCGGACAAATTACGCCAAGTACTGGCTAACCTTTTGGAAAACGCCGTGCGGCACGGCGGGGGAACTGTCACAATCGAAGCCGAGGACGACCGGTCCCGACCTAACACAGGTCTCCATACCGAAGGTGTGTCGAGCGTGGCGGTTGCGGTGAGCGATGAGGGTCCCGGGATCCCGGAGGACCAGCTCACCCGCGTCTTCACCCGGTTCTGGCGGGGTGGCCGCCGGGGCGGGACCGGCCTCGGTCTGTCCATCGTGAAGGGGCTCGTCGAAGCGCACGGCGGCGTGGTGGCCGCCGGGAACGCCGCTGCCGGCGGGGCCCGCTTCCGATTTACCTTGCCCGTCGCGTAGCGCCTGCCCAGGCGCGGCGCGCGGGCTTCTCCGCGTTCCCGGACGGTATTTCCGTATGCCCGCGCTGTGCCACAGCGCGGGCGGAATCCGTATTCGCCCTATGGCCCCTCTAGACTCGGCGGGTAAGCCTGCCCGCCCGTCACCCACCACCGCCCGTCAAGGAGCCGCTTCGCGGCGCTGTGTTGGATGGCTCGAGCTCCCCGGGCCGTAATTCTATGGAGAACACAACAACATGTCGGCACCTAACAAGTCGTACGACCCGGTGGAAGTCGAGGCGGTGAAGCCCGACGAGGTCGCCCGCCACCGGGCCGACGCGCTGGCCGCGATCGCCGCCGCCGCGACGCTGGACGAACTGCACCAGGTGAAGATCGCCGTGGCCGGGGACCGCGCCCCGCTGGCGCTGGCCAACCGCGAGATCGGGGCCCTGCCGCCGGCCGCCCGCGCCGAGGTGGGCAAGCGCATCGGCGAGGCCCGCGGCGCGGTGAAGCGAGCCCTGGCCGAGCGCCAGGAGCAGCTGGAGGCCGAGCGCGACGCCCGCGTCCTGGTCGATGAGGCGGTGGACGTCACTCTGCCGTGGGACCGCGCCCCGCGCGGCGCCCGGCACCCGCTGACCACGATCCAGGAGCGGATCGCGGACATCTTCGTGGCCATGGGCTACCAGGTGGTGGACGGCCCCGAGATCGAGGCGGAGTGGTACAACTTCGACGCGCTGAACTTCCCGCCGGACCACCCGGTGCGCGACTTGCAGGACACGTTCTTCGTCGCGGGCAAGGACGGTTCCGACGGCAGCGGCCTGGTGCTCCGCACCCATACCTCCCCGGTGCAGGCGCGGACGCTGCTGGAGCAGGGCGCGCCGGTGTATGCCGTCTCCCCGGGCCGTACCTACCGCACCGATGAGCTGGACGCCACGCACACTCCGGTGTTCAGCCAGATCGAGGGCCTGGCCGTCGACGAGGGCCTGACCATGGCGGATCTGAAGGGCACGCTGGACCACTGGGCGGACGCGATGTTCGGCAGCGGCCTGGTGACCCGGCTGCGGCCGCACTTCTTCCCGTTCACCGAGCCCTCGGCCGAGGTCGACCTGCAGTGCTTCGTGTGCAAGGGCGCCTCGGTGGGCGATCCGGAGAACCCGTGCCGCACCTGCGGTTCGGAGGGCTGGATCGAGTGGGGCGGCTGCGGCATGGTCAACCCGCGCGTCCTCGTCGCGTGCGGCGTGGACCCCGACCGCTATAGCGGGTTCGCCTTCGGGATGGGACTTGAGCGGAGCCTGATGTTCCTGAACGGGGTTCAGGACATGCGGGACATGATCGAGGGAGACGTGCGCTTCACGCTCCCGTTCGGGATGGAGATCTGATGCGCGTCGCCTACTCCTGGCTGCGGGACCACGTTGCGCTGCCGGACGGGATCACGGCCTTCGCCGTCGCGGACAAGCTGACCCAGACCGGCGGCGCCAAGCTGGAGACCATCCACCGGGTCGGCGAGGGCCTGACCGGGCCGCTGGTGGTCGGCGAGGTCGCGGCGATCGAGGAGCTGGCCGGGTTCAAGAAGCCGATCCGGCACTGTCAGGTCGTTGTCACGACGGCCGATGAGGGGCCGGGCTCGGCCGCCACGCCGCAGTCGATCGTCTGCGGCGCGCGCAACTTCGCTGTCGGCGACCACGTGGTGGTGGCGCTGCCCGGTGCGGTGCTGCCCGGCGACTTCCGGATCGCCGAGCGCAAGACCTACGGCCGTGACTCCAACGGCATGATCTGCTCCGCGCGCGAGCTCGGCATGGGTGAGGAACACAGCGGCATCATCGTGCTGTCGCCCGAGTCGCCGGTCGGTGCCGACGCGATCGCGTATCTGGGTCTGGACGATGAGGTCATCGAGTTCGAAGTCACCCCGGACCGCGGGTACGCGCTGTCGCTGCGCGGTATCGCGCGCGAGACGGCGATCGGCTTCGACCTGCCGTTCCAGGACCCGGCCGACTTCGACACGCCCGCGAGTGACGATTCCGGCCACCCGGTGCGGATCGAGGACCCGGCCGGGTGCGACACGTTCGTGGCCCGGACCGTGACCGGCGTCGACCCGCAGGCGTCGTCGCCGCTGTGGATGCAGCGCCGGCTGCAGATGGCCGGGATGCGGCCGATCTCGCTGATCGTCGACGTCACCAACTACGTGATGCTGGAGCTGGGCCAGCCGATCCACGCCTACGACCGGCAGCGGCTGTCCGGCCCGATCGTGGTGCGGAGGGCGCGCGCCGGCGAGGTGCTGGAGACGCTGGACGGCGCCAAGCGCCGGCTGGACCCGGCGGACCTGCTGATCACCGACGACTCCGGGCCGATCGGCCTGGCCGGCGTGATGGGCGGGGCGTCCACCGAGATCCACGACGGCTCCAGCGACGTCGTGATCGAGGCGGCGCACTTCGAGGCGACGTCGATCGCGCGGACTGTGCGGCGGCACAAGCTGTTCTCCGAGGCGGCCAAGCGCTTCGAGCGCGGCACGGACCCGGCGACGGCCCGGACCGCGTCGCAGCGCGTGGTGGATCTGCTGGTCGAGCTGGCCGGCGGCACCGCCGACGGGGTGACCGTGGTCGGCCGGGGGAGCCGGCCGGTCGCGATCACGATCCCGTGGACGCACCCGGGGCGAGTGGCAGGGGTCGAATACACCCGCGAGGAAGTGGAGCGCTGGCTGCGGCAGGTCGGCTGCGACGTGGCCGCCTCCGGCTCCGATGCCTTGGTGGCCACCCCGCCGAGCTGGCGTCCGGACCTGCGCGACCCGAACGACCTGGCCGAGGAGGTGATCCGGCTGGCCGGCTTCGACCGGCTGCCCTCGACGCTGCCCAAGGCCAGCGCGGGCACCGGCTACAGCCACGCCCAGCGGATCCGCCGCCGGGTCGGCACCGCGCTGGCCTCGGCCGGCTACGTCGAGGTCATCGCCTACCCGTTCCTCGGGCCGGCCGACCTGGACGCGCTCGGGCTGTCCGAGGACGACCCGCGCCGCAACACCGTGCAGCTGGCGAACCCGATCTCCGAGGAGCAGCCGTCGATGCGCACGACGCTGCTGCCGGGGCTGCTGGCGGCGCTGCGGCGCAACGTCGGCCGCGGTAACAGCGACCTGGCGCTGTTCGAGCAGGGCCTGGTGTTCCGGCCGCGCAAGGACGCCGCCCCGGTGGCGCCGCGGCTGACGGTCGAGCGCCGGCCGAGCGAGCAGGAGCTGGCGTCCCTGGACGCGGCCCTGCCGCTGCAACCGCGCCGGGTCGCGGTCGTGCTGGCCGGACTGCGCGAACCGGCCGGCTGGTGGGGCCCGGGACGCCCGGCCGGCTGGCAGGACGCGATCCAGGCCGCGCGCGTCATCGCCGACGCCTGCCGCGTGGAGCTGGAGGTGACGCAGGACCAGCACGAGCCCTGGCATCCGGGCCGCTGCGCGCGCCTGGCGGTGAACGGCCGCCTGGTCGGCCACGCCGGCGAACTGCATCCGCGGGTGGTCGCCGACCTCGGGCTGCCGCCGCGCACCGCCGCCCTGGAGCTGGAACTGGACCGGATGATCCCGGCCGAGGAGATCCTGACCCGGGCCCCGGCGATCTCGGCGATGCCGGTGGCCACGCAGGATGTCGCTTTGGTCGTGGACGCCGCGGTGCCGGAGCACTACGTGGAGGCGGCGCTGCGCGAAGGCGCCGGCCCGTTGCTGGAGTCGCTGCGGCTGTTCGACGTCTACACCGGCGAGCGGATAGGGGAGGGTCGCAAGTCGCTGGCTTTCGCGCTGCGGTTCCGGGCGCCTGATCGGACGTTGACCGCGGAGGAGGCGAGCGCTGCCCGGGAAGCCGCGGTGGCGCTGGCGGCGGCGCGGACCGGGGCGGCGTTGCGGTCGTAGGCAGACCGTGAACCACGATGCGCCGGCTGGAACAGACCCAGCCGGCGCATCGCCGTTTCTTCGCCCCTACGGCGTGATCCAGAATTGGTCGAGCCCTGAGTCACCCGGCGCCTGCGGCTCAGCGGGCTCCTGCCGGTCCAGCCGGTATCCCAGCCGCTTCGGCACGGCGGCGCTGCGCACGTTCGCCGCGTCGCAGTGGATCTCGACACGCTCGACGCCCGGCAGGGCGAGTGCGGTGTTCGTGAGCCAGGTCGCGGCCCGGGTCATCACGCCGCGTCCGGTGGCGCCGGTGCGGAGCCAGTAGCCGATCTCCAGACCGCCCGGCCCGATCCGGTTCATGAGCGAGATGACGCCGATCAGCTTCTCCGGGCCATCCTGCGATTCCACGATGAACCAGTGGAACGCCTCCTGCGTCGCCCAGCCGTTCTCGGCCCGCTCGATCCAGGCCCGCTGATCCTCGATCTGGACCGGGTCGGTGCACCACGGCATCCAGGGGTGCAGTTCGGCGAAGGTGGCTTTGATCGCCTCATGCAGCGCCTCGGCGTCCGCGGGCGTCGGTCGGCGCAGGCCGAAGCCGTCGAACTCGGCGCGCTCCGGCGGCCGGACGCCGGGCGGCAGGGTCTTCGGTGGTTCGTCAGTTCCGCTCATACGCCGTGATCCTTCCTGCGGCGCCGGCAGGGCCGCAATCGATTTCCCACCGGGCCGGCCCTCGCGCACCGCACATCCGGCGCAAGCCAAACGCAAGCCGCCGCCACCAGAATGGGTGTCAACCAGGGAACACCGTCAGGGACCTGGCCGGGAGGGTTCTGCGAGATTCCACATCGGGGGCCGGCAGAACCCGGGGGGTCCAGAGCGCGCAGTCTGCCCGCCGTGGGGCGGCGGGCAGACTGCGATCTTCTGCACGATGCCGGATTCGGCCGGCCGAGGGGGTCGGCCGAAACCTCGGTTTCCACCTCCGCCGTTTCTAGCTGCCGTTTCCAGCAGCGGTGCCCGGCTCCGGAAGCGGAGCGTCGAGCGCGGCGAGCTCGCGCCCCAGGTCGGCGGCGAAGCCGTGGCGGCCCAGCCGCGAGAAGATGTCCCGGGCCCGGACCCACGCGCCGCGCGCCGCATCGGTCTGGCCGAGGGTGGCGCGGGCCTCGCCGAGCGCCCACAGCGCGTAGCCCTCGCCGTCCTGGTTGCCGATCGAGCGGTGCAGCTCCAGCGCCTTGTCGATGCAGTCGACGCCTTCCGTGGGACGGCCGTCCTTGACGTGCAGCTTGCCGAGATTGGCCCAGGCGATGGCCAGCCGCGGGGTGTCGCCGACGGCTTCGGCCTCGGCGAGCAGCCGCGGATACACCAGCAGCGCTTCCTTCGGCCGGCCCGAGTCGCGCAGGGACTCGGCGAGGGCGAGCAGCACCGACACCCGCATGCTGGCCAGCAGCGGCGTCGCCGGGAGGTCGTCGAGTTCGGTGAGCGAGTCACGCAGGCGATCGGCGGCCTCGGCGGGGCGGCCGCTCTGCGCGACGGTGATCGCGGCGTTGATGTGGGCCTGGGCCACGCGCTCGGCCAGCCCGGCCCGCTCGTAGTGCGGCACGGCCTCGGCGAAGGTGGCGATGGCCTCGTCGAAGCGGCCGAGCGCGCCGTGGACGATGGCGAGGTTGTTCAGCTGGACGCCGGCCAGCTCGGGCTCGTCCAGTTCCACCGCCGAGGCTATGGCGATGCGCAGCGGTTCTTCGAGCTCTTCCACGCGGCCCCGGATGCGGAAGCCGTGCAGCAGGACGAGGGGGAGAGCGGCGGCGGTGGCGTGGTCGCCGTTCTCGGCGGCCGCGGTCACGGCCTCCAGCAGTCCCGCCGACTCGCGATCGAACCAGTCGGCGGCCTCCGGCAGCTCGCCGAACGGCGCCGGGTCGGCGTCCCGGATCCAGGACTCCCACGCCGACTTGGGACGGTTCGGATCGAACAGCCGGTCGGCGGCCGCGGCCGTGGCCAGGCACCACGCCGTCCACCGGCCGACCGCCGCGGAGCGTTCCGGGGCGCCATCGGCCGCGCCGGCATGTTCGCGAGCCAGCTCCTGGATCAGAGGGTGGAACGCGAACCGGTCCGCCCCGGCCGCCTCCAGCAACGACACCTCGACCAGATACTCGACGGCTGAGTCGGCGTCGAACTCGTCGACGTCGAGAACGGCCGCGGCGGCCGGCAGGCTGAAGCGCTCGCCGCCGATGAGGCTCAGCAGCCGGAAGGCGCGGGCCAGATCGACGTCGCGGCCAGCCGCGCCGTAGTCGAGGGCGCGGTAGCTCTCCTCCAGGGGACCGCGCACGGCTGACGGCGAGGTTTCGGCGGGATCGGCGTCGGCGGTGCCGTCGTGAGCTTCGGTCCCGTTTCCAGCTCCGTGCTCGGTCGGCTCAGCACTCTCATGCCGCAGCGCGTCGATACCCTCCAGCCGCTGCCCCACCGTCCGCAGCCGCGCGACCAGCGACGCCACGCTCCGGTTCCGCCGCTGCGCCAGCCGCGCACCGCAGATCCGCAGCGCGATCGGCAGCCCGCCGCACGCCTCGGCCAGCCGGGCCAAGGCCTCCGGTTCGGCGCCGGCCCGATCGGCGCCGATGATGCGCGCGAGCATGGCCGCGGCCTGCTCCGTCGGCAGGCTTCCCAGCTCGATCGGCACCTGGCCGGGCAGCCCCGGCAGACGCCGCCGGGTGGTCACGATCAGCGCGGCCGGGGCGCCGGCCGGGAGCAGGCGCCGGATCTGCGCGGCGTCGGTGGCGTCGTCCAGGACCAGCAGGACTCGCCGATCGGCCAGCGTGGCGCGCAACAGCGCCGAGCGCTTCTCCACCTCGCCCGGGAACTCGGTCACGCCCAGGGCGCGCAGCGCCTCAGCGACCAGCTCCGTGGGCCGACGAGGCGCTCGCAGGCCGCCGAGGCGCACGAACACCTGCCCGTCAGGGAACTGCGAACGCAGCCGCTGCCCGAGCCGCACGGCGAACGCCGACTTCCCCACGCCCCCGGGCCCGGTGACCACCACCACGGCCGGCGGATCTCCCGGCTCGGGCGCGGTGAGCACGGACCCGGCCGCCGCGAGCTGCTCCTCGCGGCCGGTGAAATCGGCGATGTCGGCCGGGAGCAGATGCGGAGCCGCCGGGCGCCGGTCGTCGTCCTCGCGCAGAATCTCCTGGAACGCGGCCCGCAATCCCTCCCCGGGCTCGATCCCGGCCTCGTCGACCAGCACCCGCCGCACCCGCTGGTACTCGGCCAGCGCCTCGGCCCGCCGCCCGTCCGCGGCCAGCGCCTGGAGCAGCAGCGCGGCCGCCCGCTCCCGGAACGGGTTCTCGGTCACCAGCAGCCGCAACTGCGGGATCACCGCCGCCGCCCGTCCGCGCCGCACCTGAACCTCGCAGAGCTCTTCGCGCGTGGCCAGCTCCTGCTCGTCCCAGTAGCGCACGGCGTCATCGCGCCACGGACCGCCCGGCACGTCGGCCAGCGGAGCGCCGCGCCACAACGCCAGCGCCTCGCCGTACCCGGCAGCGGCACCTTCCAGGTCCCCACGCGCGACCGCCGCCCGGGCCCGATCCCGCAGATCGCGGAACACGTCGACGTCCAACTCGCCGGGCTTGAGCTCGACGGTGTAGCCGGAGCTGTGCGTCGTGACCCGCTCGCCGAGCGGCCCCAGCGCCGTACGCAGCCGGCTCAGGTAGCTGTGCAGCGTCCCGGCGGCCCCGGCCGGCGGCTCCAGATTCCACACCTGATCGGCCAGATCGGCGGCGGCGACCGGCCGCGGCGCGGTCAGCAGCAGCGCCGCGAGCAGCGCCCGCTGCCGCGCGGCCGCGATCGGACGCGGTCCGGCCGGGTCCTCGGCTAGGAGGGGACCCAGGATGCCGAACCGTATCCCTGACATGGAAACGGACAGTATTGGACTGGATATGGGAGGGGCAATTCGGTCCGGTGTCGGCTCGCTCCGGCCGCCGAGTCCACATCCCGAACCCCCCTTTTGCATACAGTTTCTGTATGTCGTATTCTCATGCACATGACGTTCACAGCCGCGGTGGCCGGAGCCACCGGCTACGCCGGCGGCGAGCTGCTCCGCCTGCTGCTCGGCCACCCGGATTTCCAGATCGGCGCGCTCACCGCCGGCTCCAGCGCGGGCTCACGCCTAGGCGAATACCAGCCTCACCTGGCGCCGCTGGCCGAGCGCATCGTCGCCGACACCACGGCCGAGGTGCTGGCCGGGCACGACGTCGTCTTCCTCGCCCTGCCGCACGGGCAGTCCGCGGCCATCGCCGAGGCGCTCGGGCCGGACACGCTGATCGTCGACTGCGGAGCCGACCACCGGCTGGCCGACGCCGCGGCGTGGGAGAAGTTCTACGGCTCCCCGCACGCCGGGACGTGGCCCTACGGCCTGCCCGAGCTGCCCGGGGCGCGCGCCGCGCTGCGCGGGGCCAAGCGGGTGGCCGTGCCCGGCTGCTTCCCGACCGTGTCCTCGCTGGCCCTGGTGCCGGCCGTGGCCGCGGGCCTGGTCGAGCCGGACGTGGTCGTGGTCGCCGCCACCGGCACCTCCGGGGCCGGCAAGTCCCTGAAGCCGAACCTGCTCGGCTCGGAGATCATGGGCAACGTGTCCGCGTACAACATCGCGGGGGTGCACCGGCACACGCCGGAGATCGCGCAGAACCTCGGCGCCGTCGCGGGCCGGGCGGTGACCGTCTCGTTCACGCCGGTGCTCGTTCCGATGCCGCGCGGGATCCTCGCTACGTGCACCGCGAAGCTGGAAGCCGGCGTGGGCTCCGACCAGCTGCGGGAGGCCTATATCAAGGCCTACGCCGACGAGCCGTTCGTCACCGTCCTGCCGGAGGGGCAGCTGCCCACCACCGCCGCGGTCCTGGGCTCGAACAACGTTCAGCTGCAGGTCGCCGTCGACGAGGCCGCCGGACGCGCCGTGATCATCGGCGCGATCGACAACCTCACGAAGGGCACCGCCGGGGGAGCGGTGCAGTGCGCGAACCTCGCGCTGGGCCTGCCGGAGAACGCCGGTCTGAGCACCGTGGGGATCGCGCCGTGAACCACTTCCGCAAGGCCGGCCGTACCCTGCTCCGCCACGTCGTCACCGCCACGGGGATCTCTGCTCGGATGGGAGCCGAACAATGAGCGTCACCTCCGCGAAGGGTTTCCGGGCCGCCGGAATCGCCGCTGGGATCAAGGCGTCGGGAAACCCGGACCTGGCGATCGTCGTCAACGACGGCCCGCTGACGGCCGCCGCCGGCGTCTTCACCTCCAACCGGGTCAAGGCCGCGCCGGTGCTGTGGTCCGAGCAGGTGCTCAAGGGCGGCGCGGTTTCCGCCGTCGTCCTCAACTCCGGCGGGGCGAACGCGTGTACCGGCCCGGCCGGTTTCCAGGACACCCACAAGACCGCCGAGGAAGCCGCCGCGCTGCTCGGCACCTCTGCCGCCGAGATCGCCGTCTGCTCCACCGGCCTGATCGGCGTCCGGCTGCCGATGGACGCGCTGCTGACCGGTCTGAAGACCGCCGCCGCCGCGCTGACCCCAGACGGCGGGGCCGCCGCCGCGACCGCCATCATGACCACCGACACCGTGGCCAAGACCGCCGAGGCCCACGGCACCGGCTACGTCGTCGGCGGCATGGCCAAGGGCGCCGGGATGCTGGCGCCCGGCCTGGCCACGATGCTCGTCGTCGTCACCACGGACGCCGTCGTCGAGGCCGAAGCGCTCGACGCCGTTCTGCGCGACGCGACCAGGGTCACCTTCGACCGCGTCGACTCCGACGGCTGCATGTCCACCAACGACACCGTCCTGCTGCTGGCCTCCGGCGCCTCCGAAGTCGCGCCGGACCCGGCCGAGTTCCAGTCCGCCGTGACCTCCGTGTGCGCCGGCCTCGCCCGGCAGCTCGTCGGCGACGCCGAAGGCGCCACCAAGGACATCGCCGTCGAAGTCGTCCACGCCGCGACCGAGGACGACGCCGTCCAGGTCGCCAAGGCCGTCACCCGCAGCAACCTGTTCAAGTGCGCCATGTACGGCAACGACCCGAACTGGGGCCGCGTGCTGTCCGCGGTCGGCACGACGGACGCGGTGTTCGAACCGGAGCAGCTGTCCGTGGCCATCAACGGCGTCTGGGTCTGCCGCGACGGCGGCGTCGGCGACGACCGCGACCTGGTCGACCTCGCCGGCCGCGAAGTGTCGGTCACCATCGACCTGGCCGCCGGACAAGCCTCCGCCACCGTCTGGACCAACGACCTGACCCCCGGCTACGTCCACGAGAACTCGGCGTACTCCTCATGAACACCCTGCAAAGCGCCGCCAAGACCAGCGCCCGCAAACACGAGGCGCTCGCCAAGGCCCAGATCCTCACCGAAGCACTGCCCTGGCTGTCCGCGCTGCACGGCAAGACCATCGTGGTGAAGTTCGGCGGCAACGCCATGGTCGACGACCAGCTCAAGGCCGCCTTCGCCAAGGACATCGTGTTCCTGCGCTACGCGGGCCTGCGCCCCGTCGTCGTCCACGGCGGCGGCCCGCAGATCAACGCCCAGCTCGACAAGCTCGGCATCGAGCACCGCTTCGCCGGCGGGCTGCGCGTCACCACCGACGAGACCATGGACGTGGTGCGCATGGTCCTCACCGGCCAGGTGCAGCGGGACATCGTCAGCCTGATCAACACCCACGGCCCGTTCGCCGTCGGCATCTCCGGCGAGGACGCCGACACCATGAAGGCCGTCAAGCGGCACGGCGTCGTCGACGGCGAACCGGTGGACATCGGCCGGGTCGGCGACGTCGCCGCCGTCGACCCCGGCACCCTCAACGCCCTGCTGGACGACGGCCGCATCCCGGTCGTGTCCTCCATCGCCCGCGCCGCCGACGGCCCCGGCGTCTACAACGTCAACGCCGACACCGCCGCCGCCGCGCTCGCCGTGGGCCTGGGCGCGGAGAAGCTCGTGGTCCTCACCGACGTCAAGGGGCTGTACGCGGACTGGCCGGACTCCGACGAGCTGATCAGCCGCCTCACCGCCGACGAACTGGCCGAACTGCTGCCCACCCTGTCCTCCGGCATGGTCCCGAAGATGGAGGCGTGCCTGCGGGCCGTGCGCGGGGGAGTGCCGCGCGCCCACGTGTTGGACGGCCGCGTCCCGCACTCGCTGCTGCTGGAAGTCTTCACCGACGAGGGGATCGGAACGATGGTGGTGCCGGCATGAACACGGTGGTGAGCAACGTGACCGAGGACAGCACAGACAGCACAGAGGTGGAAACGGCAGCCGGCACCGACGACACCCTCCCCGTCGTCGAACCCGGATACGGCGCGGCCTGGGCCGAGCGCTACTCCGGCGCCCTGATGAAGCCTACGTCTGGGACGCCGACGGCAAGCGCTACCTGGACCTGCTCGCCGGCATCGCGGTCAACGCCCTCGGCCACGCGCACCCGCTGATCGTGCAGGCCGTCACCACCCAGCTGACCACGCTCGGCCACATCTCCAACTTCTTCGCCTCCGCCCCGCAGATCGTGCTGGCCGAGCGGCTGGTGGAGCTTCTCGGCCACGCCAGCGGCACCGACGCCCGGGTGTTCTTCTGCAACTCCGGCGCCGAGGCCAACGAGGCCGCGTTCAAGGCCGCCCGGCGCACCGGCCGCACCAAGATGGTCTCCACCGAGGGCTCGTTCCACGGCCGCACGATGGGCGCGCTCGCGCTGACCGGCAAGGCGGCGATCCGCGAACCGTTCGAGCCGCTGCCGGGCGACGTGACGTTCGTGCCCTACGGCGACATCGCAGCCCTCGAAGCAGCCGTCGACGACCAGACCGCCGCGTTCATCGTCGAGCCGATCCAGGGCGAGAAGGGCGTGGTCCCGGCCCCGCCCGGCTACCTGAAGGCCGCGCGGGAGATCACAGCCGCAAACGGCGCGCTGCTGATCCTCGACGAGGTCCAGACCGGCATCGGCCGCACCGGCCGCTGGTTCGGGCACAGCGCCACCGGCGTCGTCCCGGACCTGGTCACCCTGGCCAAGGGGCTCGGCGGCGGGCTGCCGATCGGCGCCTGCGTGGGCCTCGGCCGGGCCGGCACGCTATTGGGTCCCGGACAGCACGGCTCCACCTACGCCGGCAACCCCGTCGCCTGCGCCGCGGGCCTGGCCGTGCTGCACGCGATCGAGCGGGACGGCCTGCTGGCCAACGTCACCGAGGTCGGCGCGCGCCTGATCGCCGGGATCGCAGACCTGGAACACCCGGCCGTCGCCGGCGTGCGCGGCGAAGGGCTGCTGCTGGCGATCATGCTGACCGGCCCGTATGCGGCGGATACGGTCGCAGCCGGTCTGGACGCCGGATTCATCATCAACGCCCCGGCGCCGGACGCCATCCGGCTGGCCCCGCCGCTCATTCTCACCGCCGCGCAGGCCGACGAGTTCCTGGCCGCGCTGCCCACGCTTCTCGACACGGCGCTGGCCGCCGCCACCGACAAGGACGCCTGAGCCATGGTCCGCCACTTCCTCCGCGACGACGACCTGACCCCGGCCGAGCAGGCGCGCGTCCTGGATCTCGCCCGGGCGTTCAAGAAGGCCCCGCTGGACCACCAGATCCTGGCCGGGCCCCAGGCCGTCGCGGTCATCTTCGACAAGCCCTCCACCCGCACCCGGGTCTCGTTCAGCGTCGGCATCGCCCAACTCGGCGGCTACCCGCTGGTCATCGACTCCGGCACCAGCCAGCTCGGGCGCGGCGAGGAGATCGGCGACACCGCCAAAGTGCTCCAGCGGCAGGTCGCGGCCATCGTGTGGCGCACCTTCAGCCAGGGCCGGCTCGAGGAACTGGCCGCCGCGGCGTCGGTGCCGGTCGTCAACGCCCTGACCGACGACTTCCACCCCTGCCAGATCCTCGCCGACCTGCAGACCGTGCGCGAACACAAGGGCGCCCTGGCCGGCCTGACCATGACCTACCTCGGCGACGGCGCGAACAACATGGCCCACTCCTACCTGCTCGGCGGCGCCACCGCCGGCATGCACGTCCGCGTCGCGGGACCCTCCGACTACCTGCCGCGGCCCGACATCGTCGCCGACGCCGTGCGCATCGCGGAGTCCACCGGCGGCTCGGTCGCCGTCACCACCGACGCCGCCGAGGCCTGCGCCGGTGCCGACGTGCTGGTCACGGACACCTGGGTCTCCATGGGCCAGGAAGACGAGAAGGCCGAGCGCGTCAAGATCTTCCAGCCCTACACCCTGGACGACGCCGCGCTGGCGCTCGCCGCCCCGGACGCGATAGTCCTGCACTGCCTCCCGGCCTACCGCGGCTACGAGATCTCGGCCTCGGTGATAGACGGCCCGCAGAGCGTGGTGTGGGACGAGGCGGAGAACAGGCTCCACGCACAGAAAGCCCTTTTAGCTTTCCTGTTGGAGTCCTCATGAGCGACGTCACGGTCCCGCAGACGCGCATCGCGCGCCACCAGCGGATCGCGCAGCTGCTGGAGCGGCACTCCGTCCGGTCCCAGGCCGATCTCGGCCGGCTGCTGGCCGAGGCCGGCCTGTCGGTCACGCAGGCCACGCTGTCGCGCGACCTGGACGAACTCGGCGCGGTGCGGGTCCGGGACGGCGCCGGCAACCTGGTGTACGCGATTCCGGCCGAGGGCGGCGACCGCACTCCGGTGGCCGCGCAGGCCGAGCCGGTGTTCGAGCAGCGGCTGCACCGGCTGCTCGGCGAGCTGATGGTGAGCGCCGAGGCGTCGGGGAACCTGGTGGTCGTGCGCACTCCGCCGGGTGCCGCACAGTTCCTGGCCAGCGCGTTCGACAAGGCGGCGGTGCCGGAGATCCTCGGCAGCATCGCCGGCGACGACACGGTGCTGCTGATCAGCCGCGACCCCCTCGGCGGACCGGCCCTGGCCGGGAAGCTGCTGGCCTCGGCCGAGCACTGATCCCCCCGTTTTCCACGTTGGACATAGCCTTAACAAGGAGTTGAAAGATATGGCGGAGAAGGTGGTACTGGCCTACTCGGGTGGCCTGGACACCTCGGTGTGCATCGGCTGGATCGCCGAGCAGACCGGGGCCGAGGTCATCGCGGTCGCGGTCGACGTCGGCCAAGACGGCGAGGACCTGGAGACCATCCGCAAGCGGGCCCTGGCCTGCGGCGCGGTCGAGGCCGAGGTCGCCGACGCGCGTGCGGAGTTCGCCGACGAGTACTGCGTCCCGGCGCTGAAGGCCAACGCGCTCTACCAGGACCGCTACCCGCTGGTGTCGTCGCTGTCCCGGCCCACCATCGTCAAGCACCTGGTGGCCGCGGCCGAGAAGCACGGCGCCACCACGGTCGCGCACGGCTGCACCGGCAAGGGCAACGACCAGGTGCGCTTCGAGGTCGGCATCGCCTCGCTGGCGCCGGAGCTCAAGTGCATCGCGCCGGTCCGCGACTACGGGATGACCCGGGACAAGGCCATCGCCTTCGCCGAGGCCAACGGCCTGCCGATCGAGACCACGAAGAAGAACCCGTACTCGATCGACCAGAACCTGTGGGGCAAGGCCGTGGAGACCGGGTTCCTGGAGGACATCTGGAACGGGCCGATCGAGGACCTGTACTCCTACACGCAGAACCCGGCGACGCCGCGCGAGCCCGACGAGGTCGTCATCACCTTCACCAAGGGCGTGCCGACGGCGATCGACGGCAAGCCGGTGACGCCGCTGGAGGCGATCATGGAGCTGAACGCCCGGGCCGGCGCGCAGGGCGTCGGGCGGATCGACATGGTCGAGGACCGGCTGGTCGGCATCAAGAGCCGCGAGGTGTACGAGGCGCCCGGCGCCATCGCGCTGATCACCGCGCACCAGGAGCTGGAGAACGTCACGGTCGAGCGGGAGCTGGCGCGGTTCAAGCGCGGCGTCGACCAGCGCTGGGGCGAGCTGGTGTACGACGGCCTGTGGTTCTCGCCGCTCAAGCGGGCCCTGGACGGGTTCATCGACGAGGCCAACGAGCACGTCTCCGGCGACGTCCGGATGACGCTGCAGGGCGGCCGCGCGGTCGTCACCGGCCGGCGCAGCGGGGAGTCGCTGTACGACTTCAACCTGGCGACCTACGACACCGGCGACGTGTTCGACCAGTCGCTGGCCAAGGGCTTCATCGAGCTGTTCGGCCTGCCGTCGAAGATCGCCGCCAAGCGCGACCTCGGCAAGTAGCAGATACCTGTTTCCACCTCCCGTTTCCGGCTCCCGGTGCTGGAAACGGGAGGCGGGACCCGAAGCTAGGAACGGCGAGGAATCATGAGCAACCCGGCACCCAAGTCGCAGCTGTGGGGCTCCCGCTTCTCCGGCGGGCCCTCCGAGGCGCTGGCGGCGCTGTCGGCGTCCGTGCACTTCGACTGGCGGCTGGCCCGCTACGACCTGGCCGGCTCGCGGGCGCACGCGCGCGTCCTGAACCGGGCCGGGCTGCTC
>JAEKKI010000245.1 GCA_019510485.1 Catenulisporales bacterium | reverse complement strand
GCTCCAGGTCGTGCGGCTCGGCACCGGGCTTGGTGAGGTTCCGCACGGCCACATGGTCCCCGCCGATGCGCTGGGCGAGGAAGGCGAACGGGTAGAAGCCGGCCACGACGTCGAGCTTTCCACTTCCGGCGGCCCCGGGCTTGTCGGAGGCCTTCACGCAGCCGCCGAGCAGCAGCGCCGTCACCGCGGCGGCGGCTGTCGCGGCCGGAATGGCGCGACGGGACCGGCGGTTGCGCCTGGGGGGCGCGGGGGAGGCGCGGCGGCGGATCGGCATACCGCCATGGTTGCTGAAAATGAAAACGATTGTCAACTTGCCGGATCGCCGTACCGGCGGCCGATCTGCCCGCACCAGCGGCGGGCTCCTGCTCGCGAAACCGCTCCGATCGGGATCACCTGAGCGGCTAAGCTGGGGCATCATCCGAAACCCGGCATCCGGCCGGGCTTCGCCACCGTGGATGCGGTGGCAACACGAAAGAGAGCGACAGTGGCCGCCGACAAGATCGAGACCATCGTCCGGCTCGCGAAGAGCCGGGGCTTCGTCTTCCCCTCCAGCGAGATCTACGGCGGTACGCGCGCCGCCTACGACTACGGACCGCTCGGCGTGGAGCTGAAGGAGAACATCAAGCGCCAGTGGTGGAAGGCCGTGGTCACCGGCCGCGAGGACGTCGTCGGCCTGGACTCCTCGGTCATCCTGGCCCGCGAGGTGTGGGAGGCCTCCGGCCACGTCAAGGAGTTCACCGACCCGCTGACCGAGTGCCAGTCCTGCCACAAGCGCTTCCGCGAGGACCACCTCATCGAGGCCTTCGAGGCCAAGCACGGCCGCACCCCCGAGCACGGCCTGGCCGACCTCAACTGCCCGAACTGCGGCAACAAGGGCACGTTCACCGAGCCCAAGGTCTTCAACCTGATGCTCCAGACCCACCTCGGCGTCACCATGGACGAGGCGGGCCTGGCCTACCTGCGCCCGGAGACCGCGCAGGGCATCTTCGTGTCCTACAAGACGGTCCGCGACGCCTCCCGCAAGAAGCCGCCGTTCGGCATCGGCCAGATCGGCAAGTCGTTCCGCAACGAGATCACCCCGGGCAACTTCATCTTCCGCACCCGCGAGTTCGAGCAGATGGAGATGGAGTACTTCGTCAAGCCCGGCGAGGACGAGCAGTGGTTCGAATACTGGCTGGGCGAGCGCTACAACTGGTGGGTCGACCTGGGCCTGAAGCCGGAGAACCTGCGGTACTACGAGCACCCGCAGGAGAAGCTGTCCCACTACTCCAAGCGGACCGTCGACATCGAATACCGGTTCAACTTCGGCGGCCAGGAGTTCTCCGAGCTCGAAGGCATCGCCAACCGCACCGACTTCGACCTGTCCACGCACTCCAAGCACTCCGGTGAGGACTTCACGCACCTGGAGCAGGACAGCGGCGAGCGCTGGACGCCGTACGTGGTGGAGCCGGCGGCCGGCGTGAACCGCGGCATGCTGGCGTTCCTGCTCGACGCCTACGCCGAGGACGAGGCGCCGAACGCCAAGGGCCAGATGGAGGTCCGCAAGGTGCTGCGCCTGGACAAGCGGCTTTCGCCGGTGAAGGCCGCCGTGCTGCCGCTGTCGCGCAACGCCGACCTGTCGCCCAAGGCCCGGGACCTGGCGCAGCAGCTGCGCCGGAACTGGAACGTCGAGTTCGACGACGCCGGCGCCATCGGCCGCCGCTACCGGCGGCAGGACGAGATCGGTACGCCGTTCTGCATCACGGTGGACTTCGACACCTTGGAGGACCAGGCCGTGACCGTGCGGGAGCGGGACTCCATGGAGCAGGAGCGGGTGGCGCTGGACCAGGTCGAGGGGTATCTGGCGGCGCGGCTGATCGGCGCGTGAGGCGCTTCGTCAGACGCTGATGACAGCGGGGCCGCCGGAATCACCTCTTCCGGCGGCCCTTGTGTCAGCTCCAGCTGTGTCGTAGCCGACTTCAGCGCTTGCGCTTCTTCTCGGTCGGCGCCGGGCACAGCGGTGAAGCCTTGGTGGTCGTCTCGCTGTTCACCTGCCACTGCCCCTTGGACCCGGTCGGCACCATGCTGTACTCGATCCGGTTGCCGAGCGTGCCGTGCTCCTGCAGCGGCTTGCCCGGGGTGTGAGTGGCGACATCGCCGCGCACCACGCCGGCCAGGTCCTCGCAGAATCCCACGGTGGCGTGCTCCGGAGTCAGGCTCTCCACGCTCACGCTGGAGAGCACCGCCTGGCCCACCGGCTGCTTCTTGGTGTCGATCCACAGCTGCGCCCAGGCGTGGGCCTGCGTGTAGCCGTCGCCGCTCCAGTAGCGCTTCAGGTCCGCGGTCGCGGCCGAGGCCGGCTGGTAGGCCGCGGCGTACTGCGCCTTGTAGGCCTGGGACGCGTTCCACAGCACGACGTGGTGGGTCAGGTCCTGGAAGGCCGGCGTGGTCGAGTACAGCACCTGGATGGTGTTCGGCAGCTGTATCCCGGACTTCTTGCCGGTGTGATGCTGCCCGGTGGCGGACGTGTCGTCCGGCGACGGGCTGCCGCCGTTGCCGGCCGGCTGCTCCGCGGTCGACGGCGGCGGCACGTCCGCGGCGTGCGGATTCGTGTTGCACGCCGAGATCCCGGCCGCTATGAACACCCCGAGCGCACCGGCCAACAGGGCCTGCGCGAGTTTGTCGCGCCCCCGCTCCGGCGCCCGCCCCCGCGGTCCGCGCCGGTCCGTGCCGCCTCCGCCGGCACGGCTCCTTTCCACCACTTCGCCACTCACTCTCGCCTACCCGCTGTCGGTGATCCAGCGGTCCCCCCGCCGGTTGTTCAAACTCTCTCTTTATGACGTTCAGACTACTGGGCCGGTTGTCACGGCACCGCCTGGAAATATCCCGAACGGGTGCCGGCAGGGGGTATGGGATCCTGGAACCGTGACTTCCCCGCGCAAACCGAACCTCGCCCTGGGCGGCCTCCCCGTTGCTCCGCCCGTGGTACTGGCCCCCATGGCCGGCATCACCAACGTGGCGTTCCGCCAGCTCTGCCGCGAGCACGGCGCCGGGGTCTACGTCTGCGAGATGGTCATGACCCGCGCCCTGGTGGAGCGCAACGAGAAGACCCTGCGCATGGTCACCTTCGCCGGCGACGAGAAGCCGCGCAGCCTCCAGCTCTACGGCGTGGACCCGCTGACTGTCCGCAAGGCGGTGGAGATGATCGCCGGCGAGGACCTGGCCGACCACGTCGACATGAACTTCGGCTGCCCGGTGCCGCGCGTCACCCGCAAGGGCGGCGGCGCCGCACTGCCCTACAAGCGCAAACTCTTCGGCCAGATCGTCGCCGCAGCCGTGGAAGCGGCACGCCCGGCCGGCATCCCGGTCACCGTCAAAATGCGCATCGGCATCGACGACGACCACCACACCTTCCTGGAAGCCGGCCGCATCGCCCAGGACGCCGGCGCCGCCTGGGTGGCCCTCCACGGCCGCACGGCCGCCCAGCGCTACAGCGGCGAGGCGGACTGGACGGCCATCAAGGCCCTGAAGGACGAACTGGAGATCCCCGTCCTGGGCAACGGCGACATCTGGGAAGCCGACGACGCCCTGCGCATGCTCGACCAGACCGGCGCCGACGGCGTCGTGGTCGGCCGCGGCTGCCTGGGCCGCCCCTGGCTCTTCGCCGACCTCGCCGCCGCTTTCGAGGGCCGCCCCGAACGCCGTCTGCCGAACCTCGGCGAAGTGACGGCCACCATGCGGCGCCACGCCGAGCTGCTGGCCGGCTGGCTCGGCTCGGAACACGACGGCGTGGTCGACTTCCGCAAGCATGTGGCTTGGTACCTCAAGGGCTTTCCCGTCGGCGGCGAGACTCGTCGGGCCCTGGCCATGGCCTCCTCGCTCGCCGAGCTCGACACCCACTTCGCGCGGCTCGATCCCGCTGAGCCGTTCCCGCTGGACACCCTGGGCAAGCCGCGGGGGCGGACCAACTCGCCGGGGAAGGTGACGTTGCCGTACGGCTGGCTCGACGACCGCGACGACGACACTGTGCCGGCGGGGGCTGAGATGGAGGATTCGGGGGGTTGAGCAAGTAGCGTCAGCCGTCGCGAGCACGACGAGAACCGGCACCGTGAGCAAATCAGCCCCCTGATCTTTCGCTGCGTCCGGGAGGCCTGCCGCGCCGATCGTGAACGCATCGCACGCCTATCGAGACCGGCCGGTCGGACCGGCGGCATAGATCAGGAATCCGCGTCGAGCAGTTTGGCGGCCGCGGTGGGGTCCATGAGGTTGGACCAGATCTGTTCTTCCGGCGCCATCGGTCGCTCAGGCATGGCGTAGTCGGACATCCAAGCATCGGGCTCGCAGCCTGGAACCATGCTGATGATGACCGCCGTGAGGTGCTTGGGCACCAGCGCCGCGCCAGCGCTGTGCTTTCACCTTGAACAGCACCTGGTCGTCGATCGCGCGGATCCGCTCCTGAGGGGTGTCCGGATCGGCGAAGCGTTCGGCGGCCTTGCGGACAAGCGGGTGGTCGATCTCATCCAGGGGGCGGTTGACCGGCGGGAGGGGCAGGTCGAGATCCTCGCGAAGACAGCGCAGCGTCGGCCGGGCCCGTTGCGCGGTCACGATCAGTCTTCCTCCTCGACGCCGCCGACCGCGTCGAGTTCTTCTCGCGTCATTCCGGCGAGCATCGCCACACGCGCGGCCCGGCTGCCGTCCAGTTCGGACAACAGCTCCCGCATCCCGGCCTGCATCTCTTCGCGACGTGCGTCCAGGTAGAACCGGACAGCCTCCTCGACCAGGTCTTTCTTGCTCATGTGCAGGTAGTTCGCGCCGCTGGTGATCAGTTTGTCTCCTGCCGGCGAGACCTTGACCGCTATCTGTCGTGGTGTGCGCTCCACCGTCGTCATATCGACCCGACCCTCCAAGCTCGTCCGAACCTGCGCTAGTGCCTCCAGTACCTCTAGTCCCTCCAGTGTACCCAGTCCGACCCGATGGCGGTTCCCCTTCGGGGAGGTCGTCTCGGGTAATGAATCGCGTTCGATCCGCTATTCATCGAGGTCGGCGTGTTGGCAATCCGGCAATTTCCGCTGCCCGGTGCCGCGCGTCACCCGCAAGGGCGGCGGTGCCGCACTGTCCTACAAGCGCAAGCTCTTCGGCCAGATCGTCACCGCCGCCGTGGAAGCGGCACGGCCGGCCGGCATCCCGGTCACCGTCAAAATGCGCATCGGCATCGACGACGACCACCACACCTTCCTGGAAGCCGGCCGCCTCACCTCACCGCGAGTCGCTCTCCGCCGACGCGATCGCCGCCCGCGCCGCCTCCAACCGCGCGACCGGCACCCGGAACGGAGAGCAGGACACGTAATCCAGCCCCACCTCATGGAAGAAGTGCACCGAATCCGGATCGCCGCCGTGCTCCCCGCACACCCCGAGCTTCAACTCCGGACGCGTACGGCGCCCCTGCTCGGTCGCGATCCGCACCAGCTCGCCGACCCCCTCCCGGTCCAGGGTCTCGAACGGCGACACGCCGAAGATGCCCCGCTCCAGGTAAGCCGAGAAGAACGCGCCCTCGACGTCGTCCCGCGAGAAGCCCCACGTGGTCTGAGTCAGGTCGTTGGTACCGAAGGAGAAGAACTGCGCGGCCTCGGCGATCTGCCCGGCCGTCAGCGCCGCCCGCGGCAGCTCGATCATCGTCCCGATCAGGGCCCGGATGTCGGCGCCGGTACGGCCCTTGACCTCGTCCAGGACCGCCTGTGCCTCCTCGCGGATGATCTCCAGCTCCTGCACCGCGCCGACCAGCGGGACCATGATCTCCACCCGGGCCACCCCGCCGGCCTTGGCCACCTGCGCCGCGGCCTCGGCGATGGCCCGCACCTGCATGATGAACAGACCCGGGATCACCAAGCCCAGACGCACGCCCCGCAGGCCCAGCATCGGGTTCGACTCGTGCATCTTGTGCACGGCTTGCAGTAACCGCAGGTCGCCCTCGCTCTGCTCGCCCCGCGCCTCGGCGACCGCGACCCGCACCGACAGCTCGGTGATATCCGGCAGGAACTCGTGCAGCGGCGGGTCCAGCAGCCGCACCGTGACCGGCAGGCCGCCCATCGCCGTGAAGATGGCGACGAAGTCGTCGCGCTGCATCGGCAGCAGCTCGGCCAGCGCCGCCTCGCGCTCGGCACCCTCGGTCAGGATCAGCCGCTCCACCAGGGCCCGCCGCTCGCCGAGGAACATGTGCTCGGTACGGCACAGGCCGATGCCCTGCGCCCCGAAGCGGCGAGCGCGAGCGGCGTCCTCGGCCGTGTCGGCGTTGGCCCGCACGTACAGCCGACGGCGCTCGTCCGACCAGGTCATGATCCGGTGCACCGCGCGCACCAGGTCGTCGGCGGACGGCGAGTCGGCACCCAGGCGCCCTTCGAAGTACTCGACGACCGGGGAGGCCACAACCGGCACCTCGCCGAGGTACACCGCGCCGGAGGTGCCGTCGACGGAGATGACGTCACCCTCCTCGACCACCACGCCGTTCGGCGCGGTCATGCGCCGCCGCTTGGTGTCCACATCCAGCGACTCCGCGCCGCACACACAGGTCTTGCCCATGCCCCGTGCGACGACGGCCGCGTGCGAAGTCTTGCCACCGCGCGAGGTGAGGATGCCCTGCGCCGCGATCATGCCGTCGAGGTCGTCGGGGTTGGTCTCGCGCCGGATCAGGATGACCTTCTCACCCGACCGCGACCACTTCACCGCCGTGTAGGAGTCGAACACGGCCTTGCCGGAGGCCGCGCCGGGCGAGGCGTTCATACCCTTGGCTATGCGCTCAGCCTTGGCGTTCTCGTCGAAGCGCGGGAACATCAGCTGCGCCAGCTGTGAACCGGTGACGCGCCGCACCGCCTCGTCCGGCGTGATCCGGCCCTCGTCGACCAGTTGCACCGCGATGCGGAACGCCGCGCCGGCGGTCCGCTTGCCCACCCGGGTCTGGAGCATCCACAGCTTGCCGCGCTCGATCGTGAACTCGATGTCGCACAGATCGCTGTAGTGCTCTTCGAGCTTGGCCATGATGCCGGTCAGCTCGGTGTAGGACTTCGGGTCCAGCTCGCCCAGCTGCTCCAGCGGCACCGTGTTGCGGATGCCGGCCACGACATCCTCACCCTGCGCGTTCTGCAGGTAGTCGCCGTAGACCCCGGTCTGGCCGGACGCCGGATCGCGGGTGAACGCCACACCGGTGCCGGAATCCATCCCCAGGTTCCCGAAGACCATGGAGCAGACGTTGACCGCCGTGCCGAGGTCGTTGGGAATGCGCTCCTGCCGGCGGTAGAGCTTGGCACGCGCGCCGTTCCAGGAGTCGAACACGGCACGGATCGCCAGGTCCATCTGCTCCCGCGGATCCTGAGGGAAGGTCCGGCCGGCCTGCTTCTCCACGATCGCCTTGAACGACTCGACCAGACCGCGCAGATCCTCGGCGTCCAGGTCCAGGTCGTTCTGGGTGCCCTTGCCGTGCTTGGCGGCGTCCAGGGCGTCGTCGAAGTACTCGCCGTCGACCCCGAGGACCGTCTTGCCGAACATCTGGATGAGCCGGCGG
>JAEKKI010000173.1 GCA_019510485.1 Catenulisporales bacterium | reverse complement strand
AAGACCAAGGCGTGGCTGGCGGGGCACCCGCGCTGGCACGTGCACTGGACCCCGCCGCACGCCTCCTGGTTGAACCAGGTCGAGCTGTACTTCTCCGCACTGACCCGAGCGGTCATCCGCCACGGTGACTTCACCAGCCGCGACGACCTCATCGACAAGATCGAGACCTACGTGATCACGAAGAACGACACCGCCAAGCCCTACCGCTGGACCTACGACGGCACCCCACTCAAGGCCACATGAGCCCTCAAGGATTAACGCGGCGCTGCACTAGGAGGTATCGGGCGAGCCAGCGCTGATCCGTCTCGACTTGTCGGATCCGGCTCAGGGCCCCGGCCGCGCCGGCCTCCTGCGCCACGCCCAGCGCGTCGAACTCTTCCGGTGCGAAGTCATCGGAGGCGAGCACCTCGTCGAAGCGGATCACGCCTCGCCCTTCCAGGACAGCAGCGCGTCGAGGAACGGGATGTGCGTGACGAGTTCAGCGGATCCGACGGCGTACCGGTCGAACTCGAACGGCGGGGTCCAGCCGGGCGGGAGGACGTCGAGTGCGTCTTCTTCCGCCACCGCGACGCGTATTAGCGCGTCGGCGGGCAGCTTGTGCAACTGGTGCAGCGGGGCGGCGGAGCCGGCGGTCAGGAAGGCCAGCCATGCGAGATACCGAGAAAGTAAGGACTCGTACATGGCGCGGACGGCGGCGTTCACGACCCGCATGCGTCCCAGCGCGGCCTCCAGGTCGGCCCTCAGGACGTCCGCCATCGCGAGGTACCGTCCCCTCGGGTCCCCGAGGAGGTCGTCGAAGCGGATCGGGTCGGCGTCCCGCACACCCATGTCCCGGCGGAACCTCATGAACTCCCGGACCGCTGTCTCCTCGGTCGGCCAGGTCGGCTGAACCAGGTGGGTGCGGACCTCGTAGCTCGCCGACAGCTCGGCGGAGATGAACGCGGCGAGCGGAGCGCCGCTGCAGAACCCGACGACCGTGATCCGATCGCCCGCCACGGTTCGGCGCACGTCGTGGGCGTAGGCGAGGGCCATCGCCGGCAGGTCCACGACGGCCGGCGCGGCGATGAGATCGGCCACCGCGTCGACACCGTGGATCGGCCGCGCCGAGCCGCGTTCGGCGAGCCGCGAGGATAGCGACGGCTCCTGGGAGAGCGGCTCGAAATCGACCGCGAGCAGGGGCGGGCCGCCGCCCCCGGCGACCGGTCTGACCGCGAATCGCAAGCTCGACCCCGACACGTCATCGAAGGGTACCTTCGACAGTACCCTGATGTCTTCCATGTTTCAGGCCGGCGGGTGGGCGGGCTCGCCGGGGCTCGCGGTGCAGGTCGAGGCGGGGCCCGATTCGGTGCCGTGGCGTGAAAGGTACAAGCCCGCGCCCGTGGAATCGCGGCCCGGTCAGGCGGGTTCGGCGACGCCGTATTGTTGCGGTCGCGTCAATAGCGTCCTAGGGATCGGGAGGCATGGATGGGGCCTGCGCTTGGCCAGATCATGGAGCTCATGGGGCCGCCCTTGACTGTGGGGGCCGCCTCGCCGTGGGATGACGCGGTCGCCGAGGTCGGGTTCGGGTTCCCGGCCGACTACCGCGATTTCGTGGACGTCTATGGCGCTGGGGCTGTGAACGACGAGTTGTTCATCGCCGCGCCGACGCTGCGTCCGAACGGATTCGGCTTCCGAACCGGTTTCGGCGGTTTCGTCGATCAGACGACGCTCGGCCTGGGGCGCAGCATCGCCGAGATGCGGGAGAACGCGGTCGCGCTCGAGGACGAGGAGACCTATCCGTTCCCGATCCTTCCCGAGCCGGGCGGCTTGTTGATCTGGGGGAACACCGCCAACGGCGATGTGTGCTTCTGGGACACCCGCGAAGCGGAACCCGATCGCTGGCCTGTCGTGGTGTTGCTGCTGTCGTCCAGGCGCTGGGACCGCTTCGACGGCGGGATGACCGAGTTCCTGCTGGCCGTGCTGCGCGGCGACCACCCATTCGCCGAGAGGCTGATCGATCCGACTGGAAAGGCATCCGACCGTCCGGTGTGGGACCGCCATTTCGGTTGGGACGGGTAGGGCCGATCGCCATCATGAACGCCATGGCGAACCCGAACCTGGGCACCGGCCGCGTCTGGCGGCTTCACCATGGCGACCGCGAGATCGCCCGGATGTCCGTGACCGGCGGCGATATGCCGTGGGTCCACGCGACCGTCGAGACCTTGCCGGGCTTCGAGGAGTTCCACGACATCTTCGCCGAGCAGGAACGGGCCGCCGATGCCGAGGACTGGGAGCGGGCCGACGCCTGCTACGAGCGGATACGCAGCGCGTTGACAATGACGTTTCCCGATGGCAGCCCGGTCGCGGAGTTCCTGCTCCACATCCACGGCGACGGCACCGCCGGCTGGCGATGGAACGACGAGCCCTTCGACACCGGCGCTGACCGGTGACTCCGGCAACTCGGGCTTGAAGAACCCGGCGGGGGTACCGGCGGCCGCCTCGCGCACCAACGCCGCCGGCGAGGCTCCTGAACGAGCTCGCGCTGTTTCCGCCAAACCTTGATGCAGCGGTTTACCAGCCTTCGAACGCTAGCCGCTTGTCCGCGTCCACAAGCTGTCACCGTGCGGCTCACGGCCTGACGCTGACCGCTTCGGGCGGGGACAACCTGTCACCGTCCGGGCATCGGCGCCCGGTGCCTTCTTCTCACACACTGGATCGCGGCCGGGCGATCCGTCCGCGGCCGGCGCCGTGCCGGGCGCACCGCCCTCCCGAGATCGAGATGAGGTGGCACGTTGACGTCCAGTGACCTCTCGAACGCCGTGGTTCCGCTGGAGTTCCAGGGCTTGTTGCGGCCCCACCTGCCCTATGCCGGGGCCGGGCCGCTGGCCGCCGGGGACGATCTGGCCGCGCTCGGCCTGGACTCGATGGCGGTGGTGCAGCTGCTGGCCGACATCGAGGACGGGTTCGGGGTGCAGCTGCCCGACGAGATCCTGGACGAGGCCACGTTCGCCACCGTCGGCTCGCTCTGGGCGGCCGTCAGCGTGCTGGTCGGTAGCGGTGCTGACGCGGTGTGACGACCTGGTGCGCCAGGGCGCGCCGGAGCGCCCCGCCGTCACCTTCAAGGACGACACCCTGACCTACCGGCAGCTGGCCGAGCAGGTCGCGGCGGCCGCGAACGGCTTGCGCGCCCTCGGCCTGGAGCGCGGCGACCGGGTCCTGGTCTACCTGGAGAAGCGGCTGGAGACGGTGGTGGCGCTGTTCGCCGCCTCGGCCGCCGGGCTCGTCATGGTGCCGGTCAATCCGCTGCTGAAGGCGAAGCAGGTCGGGTTCATCGCAGGGGACTGCGGTGCGCGGGCCGTCGTGACCAGTGCTGAGCGCCGCCGGACGTTGCGCGGGGAGCTGCCCACGGTCGTCGAGCACGTCGTGGAGGTCGGCGGCCGCGGCGGGGCCGGCGAGACGTCAGACCACGAAGACGCCGCAGTCACAGTGACCGGCTGGGCCGAACTGTGCGCGTCGCCCGAGCCCGCGGGCCAGGACCCGGTGCCGGTCGTCGACGCCGACATCGCCGCCATCCTCTACACCTCAGGCAGCACCGGCACGCCGAAGGGCGTCGTCCTGTCCCACCGCAACCTCCTGGCGGGCGCGGAGAGCGTGGCCGGCTACCTCGGCCACACCGCCGACGACGTGGTCCTGTCCGTCCTGCCGCTGAGCTTCGACGCGGGCCTGAGCCAGGTGACCACCGCGCTGCACGCCGGCGCGCACGTGGTCCTGGTGAACTTCCTGCTGGCGCGCGAAGTGGTCAAGCAGTGCGCCCGGCACCGGGTCACGGCCCTGACCTGCGTGCCGCCGCTGTGGATGCAGCTCGCCGAGGCGGACTGGCCGGCCGAGTCCGCCGCCCACCTGCGCTACTTCGCCAATACCGGGGGCCACCTGCCGCGTCCGACCCTCGACCGGCTCCGCGAGATCTTCCCGAAGGCGGCCCCGTTCCTGATGTACGGGCTCACCGAGGCCTTCCGCTCGACCTACCTCGACCCCGAAGAAGTGGACCGGCGGCCGGATTCGATCGGCAAGGCGATCCCGAACGCCGAGGTGCTCGTGGTCCGGCCGGACGGCACGCCCTGCGCCGCCGGCGAGGAGGGCGAGATCGTGCACCGCGGGGCGCTGGTGGCCCTCGGCTACTGGAACGACCCGGAGCGCACCGCCGAACGGTTCCGGGCGCTGCCCCGGGCGGCCGGGGCAGCGCGCGCCGAGACCGCGGTGTGGTCCGGGGACCGCGCGGTGCGCGACGAGGACGGCTTCCTCTACTTCCGAGGCCGGGCCGACGAGATGATCAAGACCTCCGGGTACCGCGTCAGCCCGACCGAGGTGGAGACCGCCGCGCACGCCACCGGCCTGGTCGCCGAGGCGGCCGCCTTCGGGGTGCCGGACCCGGCGCTGGGCCAGCACATCGTGCTGGTCGCGGCAGCCGCCCCGGGGTCGCCGGCCGATCCGGCTCCGCTGCTGGCCGCCCTGCGCGAGCAGCTCCCGGTGTACATGCTGCCGCGGCGGATCGAGTTCCGGGACCGGCTCCCGCGCTCGGCCAACGGCAAGTTCGACCGCGCCCTGCTCCGGGAGCGGATGAGCCACCCGCACAGCGATCGAACCGACGATCGCACCGGTGCGGAATCCAACCTCGAGATGGGACTGACATGACTCTGGTGGGTGTCGTCGGCGCCGGCGTGATGGGCGTCGGGGTCGCGCAGAACCTGGCGCAGACCGGGCACGACGTGATCCTCGTGGACAAGGACGAGCAGACGCTGAGCGAGGCGCGCGCGCTGATCGAGCGCAACTGCCGAATGAGCCGGCTGATGGGCGGCCCTGAGCTGGACGCCGCCGAGGTGCTGAGCCGGATCACGACCGCGGTCGGCGCCAAGCAGGTGGCCGGGGCCGAGATCGTGATCGAGAACGTCACCGAGAACTGGGACGTCAAGCGGGCCGTCCATGAGGAGATGGACGCCGCGTGCGGACCGGAGACGGTGTTCGTGGTCAACACCTCCGCGATCCCGATCACGAAGATGGCCGCGGTCACCGGCCGGCCGGACCGCGTGGTCGGCGTGCACTTCATGAACCCGGTGCCGGCCAAGCCGGCGGTCGAGCTGATCCCCGGCTTCCACACCAGCGGCGAAACCGTGCGGCGCACCCGCGACCTGCTGACCGCGATGGGCAAGAAGGCCGTCCAGGTCAAGGACTCCTGCGGCTTCGTGTCCAACCGGGTGCTGATGCTCACCGTGAACGAGGCCGCCTACCTGGTGCACGAGGGCGTCGCCAGCGCCGCCGACGTGGACGAGGTGTTCCGCAGCTGCTTCGGCCACCCGATGGGCCCGCTGGAGACCGCCGACCTGATCGGCGTCGACACCATCCTGTACAGCGTCGAGGTGCTGTACGAGCACTACGCGGACAGCAAGTACCGGCCGTGCCCGCTGCTGAAGCAGATGACCGACGCCGGGCTGCACGGCCGCAAGACCGGCCGCGGCTTCCACGACTACGACCCGTCCGGCCGGCTGGTCGCCGCCGGTTCCGCGCACTGACCCCGACGCGAAGGAGAAAACACCGATGTCCGAGTCGATCGAGACCAAGAAGCAGATATTCGAGTTCATCCACGGCCGTTTCCCGCAGGCCGAGATCGGCGATTCCGACGACATCTTCGCGCTCGGATTCGTCAATTCGCTGTTCGCCATGGAACTGGTGATGTTCATCGAGAAGACCTTCGGGATCACCGTTCCCAATGACGAGCTGAAGATAGACAACTTCCGCACCGTCGAGCTGATGGCCGACCTGGTGGGCCGGCAGCAGGTCCTGGCATGACGGTCGCCGACCTCGAGCGCCCCGCGCTCGGCACGCCGGACCGCGCCTCGGTGCGGGCGTTCGTCGACCGGTGGATCGTGCCGTGCGCGAACGAGTGGGACCGCGACGGCCGCATCCCGGAGGAGCTGCTGGAACGCCTCGCGGCCGAAGGGCTCTGGGCGCCGTTCCTGCCCGCCGCGTTCGGCGGCGCCGGACTGGACATGGTGACGCTCGGCGCGGTGCACGAGGAGGTGGGCCGCGGCTGCTCCTCGGTGCGCAGCCTGCTGACGGTGCACACCATGGCCTGCTGGGCCGTGAACCGCTGGGGCAGCGCCGAGCAGCGCGAGCGCTGGCTGCCGGCGATGAGCCGCGGTGCGGTACTCGGCGCCTTCTGCCTGTCCGAGCCCGGCGCGGGCAGCGACACCTCCGGCATCACCACCACCGCGGTCCCGCACCGCGGCGGCTGGCGGATCTCCGGCGTCAAGCGCTGGATCACCAACGGGCAGCGGGCCGACCTGCTGCTGGTGTTCGCCCGCGTGGGCACCGGCATCGCCGCCTTCCTGGTGCCGCACGACACGCCGGGGGTCAGCGTCCTGCCGATCGACGGCATGCTCGGCACCCGGGCCTCGATGCTCGCCGAGATCTCGCTGCAGGACGTCGAGCTGGGCCCGGACGCCCTGCTCGGGCCCAGCGGCTTCACCGCCGGCATGGTCCTCACCGGCACCCTGGACCTGGGCCGCTACAGCGTGGCCAGCGGATCGGTGGGCATCATCCAGGCCTGCGTCGACGCCAGCGCCGGCTACGCCGCCGCGCGCAAGGTCGGCGGCGCGCCGCTGAGCGAGCTGCCGCAGATCCGGGCCAAGCTCTCCGACATGGTCACCGACGCCCGGGCGGCGCGGCTGCTGTGCGAGGAGGCCGGCCGGCTCAAGGAGGCCGGCGAGCCCTCGACCATCATGGCCACCTGGGTCGCGAAGTACTTCGCCTCGACCGCCGCCACCCGGCACGCCGCGGAGGCGGTGCAGATCCACGGGGCCAACGGATGCAGCCCCGACTATCCGGTCGAGCGCTTCTACCGCGACGCCAAGATCATGGAGATCATCGAGGGCTCCACCGAGGTCCAGCAGCTGACCATCGCCGGTGAGGCATTCCGAGGAGGGGCGTCGTGACCACGACCGCTGATACCGCCGCGAGCGCCGAGACGATCGAGGCGCAGACCGCGCGGGCGATGACCAAGCCGAAGCAGGGCCGGATCAAGTGCGTGGTCTGGGACCTGGACCACACCCTGTGGGACGGGATCCTCCTGGAGGACGCCGACGTCGCGCTCCGGGCCGGCGTGGTGGACCAGATCCACCGGCTCGACGGCCTCGGCGTGCTGCACTCGATCGCCAGCCGCAACGATCCCGAGATGGCGCTGGCCAAGCTGCGGGAGTTCGGCCTGCAGGACATGTTCCTGCACCCGCAGATCGGCTGGGGCGCCAAGTCCGAGTCGGTGTCGCACATCGCCAAGGCGCTCAATCTGGGCCTGGACGCCTTCGCGTTCGTCGACGACCAGGAGTTCGAGCTCGCCGAGGTCGGGCACGCGCTGCCCGAGGTGCTCTGCGTGGACGTCGCCGACCTCGGCGCCCAGCTGGCCCGGCCGGAGTTCCACCCGCGCTTCGTCACCGACGAGTCGGCCAAGCGCCGCCAGATGTACCTGGCCCAGGCCACCCGCGACGACATCGAGCGCGAGTTCGCGGGCACCAACGAGGAGTTCCTGTCCAGCCTGGACATGACCTTCGTCATCGCTCCGGCCCGCACCGAGGACCTGCAACGGGCCGAGGAGCTGACGATCCGCACCAACCAGCTCAACTCCACTGGCCGCACCTACTCCTACGACGAGCTCGACGCGCTGCGCGAGTCGCCGGATCACCTGCTGCTGGTGGCTTCGCTGGAGGACAAGTTCGGCACCTACGGCAAGGTCGGCCTGACCCTGGTGGAGAAGGGCGGCGACGGGGTCTGGAAGTTGCTCATGCTGCTGATGTCCTGCCGGGTGATGTCCCGCGGCGTCGGCTCGGTGCTGCTGAACCATGTGATGGGGCTGGCCCATGCGGCCGGCTGCGAGCTGCACGCCGACTTCGTCGAGACCGGCCGGAACCGGATGATGCAGATCACGTACGCTTTCGCCGGCTTCAGCGAGATCAGCCGGGAGGGCAGTCTGGCCGTTCTCAAGGCCGATATGGCACGGTTGCAACCGCCGGCGCCGTACGTGAAGCTGGTGATCGTGGACGAGGACGGGACCGAGCATGTGACCGGCCCGGGCGCGGCGGAGCGGGGGTGACCAGCATGGCGGGTATCACCGGCACGGCCACCGACCGCTGGCTGCCGTTCCCGCGTCCGGCGGCGGGCGGGCTGCGGCTGTTCTGCATCCCGCACGCCGGCGGCGGCGCCTCCGCGTTCCGGCCGTGGATCGGGGCCGTTCCCGGAGTCGCGGTCTGCCCGCTCCAGCCCCCGGCCCGGGAGGCCCGGTTCCGGGACGAGCCGCACCTGGACATGGGGCCGCTGGCCGCCGAGATCGCGGATGTGGTGTCGGCCGCGACCGACGGGCCCTATGCGATCTATGGCCACAGCCTCGGCGCCCTGACCGGGTTCGAGGCCGTGCGCGAGATCCGGCGACGGGGTGGGCAGATGCCGGTGCACCTGTTCGTGTCCGGATGCGCGGCGCCGCAGGTGCAGGACAGCCTGCTGCCGAACGTCCACGACGCCTCGGATGCGGAGATCGTGGCGTTGCTGCGGCGGCTTGGCGGGACGCCTGAGAGCCTGCTGGGCGACCCGGCGCTGTTGGAGCTGATCCTGCCGGCGATCCGTGCGGATCTGACAGTGAAAGAGACGTACCGGTACGTCCCCGAAGCGCCGCTCGACTTGCCGCTGACCGTGCTGGCCGCGGATGACGACCCGCGGGCCGGCGCCGCGGAGACGGCGGCCTGGCGGGAGCAGGCCGGCGGCGGCTTCATGCTGCACACCGTCGGCGAGGGACACTTCGCAGTGTTCGAACAGGCCCGGATCACCCACAAGCACCTGCGGGAGGCCCTGAAGCCGTGGCTGTGACCGCGGTACGGGTGTGGCGGGTCGCCTTGGACCAGGAGGGGGATCCGCACCGCCGGCTGAGCGCGGACGAACGAGCGCGCGCCGCCCGCCACGCGTCGCCCGAGCAGGGGCGTCGCTTCGCGATGGCGCGCGCCGTTCTGCGCTCGGTGCTGGCCGAGGCCCACGGCGTGACCCCGGACGAACTGGTCCTGGGGACGGAGGCTCGCGGGCGGCCGCTGATCGTGCCCCGCGACGGTCGGCGGCCTCCGGATTTCAATCTGTCCCACGCCGGTAGCTGGGCGCTGATCGCCGTGGCGCCGCCGGGATGGCGGGTCGGCGTGGACGTCGAGTGGACCGGCCGGGAGGTGGACTGCTTGGCGATGGCACGGTCGATGTTCTCGCCTGCCGAGGTGGCGGGGCTGGCCGGCTTGGCCGGCGCTGAGCGGCGCGCGGAGTTCTTCCGGCTGTGGACCGCCAAGGAGGCGTACGTCAAAGCCGACGGTGCCGGGGTCGCCGGTCTGCGCGGCGTCCAGGTGGAAGTGGCGACGGCGCGGTCGTCGGCGCCGTCGGCGGGCTTCCCCGCGGCGTTGCCCGTCTCGTGGTTCGAGGCGGCACCGGGCTACTGCGGTGCGTTGGTCGTCGCCGGGTCCGCCGCCGCTGGAGAACAGTCCGTGGTGGCGCCGGTCGACCGGATCCTCGAAAGCTGATCCGCCAGGGTCCGCAGCGGCGTGGCGCCGGCGAGGTCCAGCAGCCGCAGGCCTTCGAAGCCGCTCTCACACAGCAGGTCCAGCACGCGGGGCAGCCGGAGCACGCGGCCGCCGTTGGCGACGAAGGCGCGGTCCGGGTCGATCGCGCCGACGTCCGAGCCCATGGCCTGAGCGACGGCTGCCAGCAAGGCGTGGAGCGCCTCTGGGCTTCCTGCGACGGGCTCACCGCCGTCGGGCACTGCGATGCGCTCCCCGGGTTCGCCCAGGCCGAGCATCGCCGCGATCTCGCTCATCCGCGGATCCGCACCGGGCTCGGCGAGAGCCAGCAGCACCGTCTCGTAGCCGCGCAGCAAGCGTTCGACCGTCTCAGCGTCCATCACCGTGCCGGACGCCCGCAGGCTGACCGAGACGGCGTCCCGCAGCTCCGTGATCAGCAGGTACGCGTCCGATCCGAACGCGGCCCAGGCACTCGGCGCCGCGTTCCGCACGAAGGTGGTACGGCGCACCCGGGCCTCGTGCGCGGCCAGGCTCAGGAAGTTGACTTCGACGCCGACCCGCAGGTCCGTGCCGCGCGCGGCGCCCTGGCGGGCCAGGGTCTCCAACATCTCGTCATGGCCGAGCGCGGCGTGCGCGCGGCCCTCGCTCTGCTGCTCGGCGACCCGGCGGAGCAGCTCGGAGAACGGCGGATCGTCCCGGCCGTCCACGATCGTCAGCAACGGTGAGAACCGACACGTCAGGACGTCGCTGTAGGCGTCCTCGCCGCGGTTGCCGTGGAAGTCCCAGTGCCGGACCAGGCCGTCGCCGGTGTAGGCGGCTGTCAGCGCGCTGAACAAGGCCACGTGCACCAGCGAGGGCCACGATCCGGCCCGCTCGGCGACCACCCGACTGGCGGCCAGGGCCGAGGGCGAGGTCACAGTGGCGGCGTGCGGAGTCATGGCGCCGGCGGAGCGCCGGGCCGCGAACGGATCGGGGCCCAGCCGCGCGACCTGGTCCCGCCAGAACGCCGCGGCCCGCTCCCGCCGGGACCGGAACGCGGTATCAGCGCTCTCATAGCCGACCAGATGCAGCGGCTGGAACCGCACCGGGTCCAGGCTCGCCGGACGGCGGGTGGCCACGGCCGTGCCGAGCACCTCCAGCTCGCGCTCGAAGCGGTCCACGCTCCAGGCGTCGAAGGCCATGTGGTTCAGGACCAGCACCAGCTGCCGGGGCGCGCCGCCGTCGGTGATGACGCAGGCCCGCAGCTGCCAGTCGGCGGCGAGGTCGAAGGCCGCCGTCGTCAGTTCCTCGACCACGGCGGCGGGCGTCGGCGTCCCGTCCGATTCGACGGTGGCCTCGACGAGGCGCACCGGTCCGGCCGGATGGACGCGCTGCCACGGATCGGTGTCGGCGTCGTGGTGGTAGGTGGTGCGAAGCGCCTCATGCCGGCGGATCAGATGGCCCAGCACCGTGCGCACCTGCGGCACGGACAATCCCGGCGGCAGCGGGAAGCGGGTGACGATGTGCGCGTCGTGCCGCGCCCCGGCCGGCACCTGGTGGTGCCGCAGCCAGATGTAGCGCTGGCCCAGGCCCAGCGCCGCGGTCTTGGTGCCCTGGATCGTGGCCGTCATCGCTGTCCCGTCCCGCCTCGCACGCGCATGGTCCGACGATCCCGGCCGGGACGCCCGCCGGACAACGGCCACACGCTGTCAGCTTGCTGACGGCCGTTACCTGCCATCCGCGCGCATTGACCGAACGGCGGCCGGGTTCGGACAGTGGCGGTATGACCTTGACCGAAGCCCTCGCGGCGCGGTTCGGCCGGCACGGCGGCGCGCTCGCCGTCGGCGGGATCGGCGTGGAGCGGCTCGCCGCCCGCGTCGGATCGACCCCGTTCTTCGCCTATGACCGAGCCCTCGTCGCCGACCGGGTCGCCGCGGTGCGCGGCGCGCTGCCGGCCGGGATCCACCTGAGCTACGCCGTGAAAGCCAACCCGATGCCGGCGTTGCTGCAGCACCTGAGCGGGCTGGTCGACGGCTTCGACGTCGCCTCCGGCCTGGAGTTGCGCGCGGCGCTGGACACCGGGGTCCGGCCGACGGCCGTGAGCTTCGCCGGGCCCGGCAAGACCACCGCCGAGCTGGCGCAGGCGGTGGCCGCCGGGGTGACCGTCGAGCTGGAGTCGGAGCTCGAACTGGCCCGGGTCCGCGCGGCCGCCGCCGAGGCCGGGGTGGCGGCACGGGTGGCGGTCCGGGTGAACCCCGACTTCGCGGTGCGCGGCTCCGGCATGCGGCTGGGCGGTGGCCCGCAGCAGTTCGGCGTGGACGCCGAGCGGGTGCCGGAGCTGCTGGCCACGATGGGCGCGATGGGCGACAGCGATCTGGAGTTCCAGGGCTTCCACGTGTTCGCCGGTTCGCAGAACCTGCGCGCGGAAGAGATCTGCGAGGCGCAGCGGCGCACGGTCGACCTGGTGCTGGCACTGGCCGAGCACGCGCCCGCGCCGGTGCGCTATGTGAACGTCGGCGGCGGTTTCGGCATCCCCTACACCGCCCGGGACACGGCGTTGGATCTGGCGCCGATCGGGGAGAACCTGGCCAAGCTGACCGAGGTGGTGGCCGCCGGGCTGCCCGGTGCCCGCATCGCGGTCGAGCTGGGCCGCTACCTGGTGGGGGAGGCAGGGGTCTACGTCACGCGGGTGCTGGACCGCAAAGCCTCGCGCGGCAAGGTCTTCCTGGTCGTGGACGGCGGCCTGCACCACCAGCTCGCGGCCTCGGGCAACTTCGGCCAGGCGATCCGGCGCAACTACCCGATCGCCGTCGCGAACCGCGTCGACGACCCGGCCGGCGCCCGGGTGTCGGTCGTCGGCTGCCTGTGCACGCCGCTGGACCTGCTCGGTGACGACGTCGAACTACCGGCGGCCGACGTGGGGGACCTGATCGTGCTCTTCCAGGCCGGGGCCTACGGTCTGACGGCCAGTCCGACGGCGTTCCTCAGCCATCCCGCGCCGGTCGAGGTGCTGGTCTGAGGGAGGACTCAGCGGGGACCCGGCGCGGGGTCGACAGGGAACAGCTCCGCGTCGGGCTCGGCGGTGCTCCACAGGTCCTTGAGACCGCTCTCGGGAGCCGACAGCACGCGGCGGACGCCGAACGCGACGGTGCGCAGGATGCCGGCCAGCGTTGGAGCGTCCACGACATCGGGGTCGGTGCGCAGCTGGACGCTGGTGCGGCCGTCCTGGGCGGTCACCCGGACGTCGAACGGCTGCCCGTACTCGCGGGGCCGCGCTGTCCAGACCAGTTCGGCCGGCGCGGTGTCGGCCGGGTCCGGGAGCCGGTCGTCGAACGGCAGGTAGTTGAACCACGCCGGGAACAGGCGGTTGAACCAGCCGTCCGGCGGGGCGGCCGCTCCGGCGTCCCCGGCGGCGAGCGCGGCGATCCGGTCGACGTCGTAGGCCGCGTACCGGTACGCCCGGGCTCCGGCCCAGTGCGTGCGCTTGACGTGCTCGGCGAGGGTGCCGGCGCGGTCGGCCGGGAGGCTGACCGGGATCAGCTGGTTCAGCGTGCCGACCGCGGTCCGGTGCTCCGGGGCGAACCGGTTGTTCGACATCAGGGCTATGACGGCGCCGCCGGTGCCGAGGTGTTCGGCCAGCGCCGCGGCGACCAGGGCCAGGAGTACCGCCGGGACCGTGACCGCGTGCCGGCGCGCCGCCTCGGCCGCGAGCGCGGTGAGCCGGTGCGAGTGCAGGGTCGCCTGGATCCGCGGCTTGGTCTGGCCGGCGGTCAGGGTGGGCAGGGCCGGAAGGAAGCCGGCGGGTGCCCCGTCCAGGAGGCCGCGCCAGTACTTCTCGGCGGACGCCTGGCGGGTCCGCCACGTCTCAGCCTGCTGCGTCGCGGCCAGGTCGCGCTGCGACACGCCCGGATCCAGGTCCGCCTCGGGATCGGCGCACAGGATCCGGAAGCGGCGTTCGAGCTCGATCACCGACCAGACGTCCAGGATCAGGTGCGAGAAGGACAGCGACAGGAACATCGGGGCGCCGTCGGTGGTGACGTACTCGCCGGTCCAGCAGGGGCCGCCGCTCATCGGGATCGGCCTGGCGGCCAGCGCCTCCGTGGTGCGGATCGGATCGCCGAAGTCGGTGATCCGGCGGTCGGCGTGCCCGATCGCCGCGGGCAGGCCGGTGGGCGCGGCGATGCCGCAGGGCCCTTCATCGTTCACGGGGTGCACGAACTGCGCGGGCACGCCGCCCGGACCGACCGAGTAGCCGGTGCGCAGCGGTTCGTGGAGGGCGACGAGCCGGCGTAGCGCGGCCGCCGCCCGATCCGGTGCCAGGCCCCGCAGGTCCCAGGTCGACGACAGGTTCGCCTCGGCCTGCCAGCCCGGGGGGTAGGACTCCACCTCCCGCCAGCTGTAGAGCTGGCCGTGGCTGAGCGGCGAGGGCTCCGTGGAATGCATACCCGCATTCCCCCAAGGGCCCGGGTCGGATTCAAGGTGCTGACGATGGCCTTTTACGGTGGCCGTTAGTTGCCATCGCGGACGGCTGAGGATTCGTTGACTCCGAAGCGGGCGGCAATTGATATTCGTGTCGGGCGCCCCGGGGCGACGCATAAGTTGCGGCTCTTTCCGGCCGACAAGCGGGGCCCGGATTTCTAAGGCGGCTCGTCATGATGGCAGGGACAACCGTACCGAAAGCCGAACCGATAGCCGTCATCGGCGTGGCCTGCCGGCTGCCCGGGGCGGACGGCCCCGAGGCGTTCTGGCGGCTGCTGCGCGACGGGGTGGACGCCGTGACCGAGGCCGCCGAGGACCGGTGGCCCAGCGGCGTCGTCCCGGAGTACCGCCGCGGGGGCTTCGTCAGCGGTGTGGACCGCTTCGACGCCGCCTTCTTCGGCATCTCCCCGCACGAGGCGGCGGCCATGGACCCGCAGCAGCGGCTGGCCCTGGAGCTGGCCTGGGAAGCGCTGGAGGACGCCCGGATCGTCCCGGGCCGGCTGGCCGGCGCGCCGGTCGGGGTCTTCGTCGGCGCCATCGCCAACGACTACGCGGTCCTGGCCAGCCGGCTCGAATCCGGCGCCCACACCTACACCGGCGCCCACCGGGCCATGATCGCCAACCGCATCTCCTACCTGCTGGGGCTGCGCGGCCCGAGCCTGACGCTGGACGCCGGACAGTCCTCCTCGCTGCTGGCGGTCCAGCACGCCTGCGAGAGCCTGGCCCGCGGCGAGTCCGAGTCGGCCCTGGCCCTCGGCGTGAACCTCAACCTGCTGGCCGAGACCACCGCGGCGATCGGCAGCTTCGGCGCGCTGTCCCCGACCGGCCGGTGCCACGTCTTCGACCGCCGCGCCGACGGCTACGTGCGCGGCGAGGGCGGCGCGGTGGTCGTCCTCAAGCCGCTGGCGGCCGCGCGGCGGGACGGCGATCCGGTGCACGCGGTGATCCTCGGCGGAGCGGTCAACAACGACGGCGGCGGCCCGGGGCTCACCGCCCCCAACGCCGACGCGCAGCGCGAGGTGATCGAGCTCGCCTGCCGCACCGCCGGCGTCGGCCCCGCCGACGTCCAGTACGTCGAGCTGCACGGCACCGGCACCCCGGCCGGCGACCCGGTCGAGGCCCGCGCGCTCGGCGCCGCGCTTGGCACCGGGCGCGCGGCCGACCGCCCCCTGCTGGTCGGGTCGGTGAAGACCAACATCGGCCACCTGGAGGGCGCGGCCGGTATCGCCGGGCTGCTGAAGGTGGTGCTGAGCTTGGCGCACGGCGAGCTGCCGCCCAGCCTGCACTTCGAGTCGCCGAACCCGGAGATCCCGCTGGACGACCTGCGCCTGGCGGTGGTCCGGACGGCTGGTCCGTGGCCGGAATCCGGCCGGCCGGCGGTCGCCGGGGTCAGCTCGTTCGGCATGGGCGGTACGAACTGTCATCTGGTGCTGGCCGCCGCGGACGAGGCCCGGTCGGGTCTTGGGGAATCCGGAGAATCCGGCGACGCTGAGGGCGGGTCGGCGGCGATCGCGCGCTCGGATCCGCCGTGGGTGCTCTCCGGGCGCTCTGCCGAGGCGCTGCGCGGCCAGGCTCGCGCGCTGGCCGGACACCTGGCCGCCAAGCCGGACACCGAGCCGGGTCTGGCCCTGCTCAGGACCCGGACCCAGTTCGAGTACCGCGCCGTCATCGACGCCGAGGACCGCGGGGCGAAGCTCGCCGCGCTGGAATCCGTGGCGTCCGGGCTCCCTGGCACAAACGTCGTGGTGGGCACGGCGACCCGCGGCAAGACCGTCTTCGCCTTCCCCGGTCAGGGCTCGCAGTGGCCTGGCATGGCCGCCGCGTTGCTCCAAGCCAGTCCGGAGTTCGCCGCGCGCGTCGCCGAATGCGAGGAAGCACTGCGGCCGCATGTCGACTACTCCCTGACCGACGTGCTGCGGGGCGCTCCGGGTGCGCCGAGCTTCGACCGCGTGGACGTCGTCCAGCCCGCGCTGTGGGCCGTCATGGTCTCGCTCGCCGAGGTCTGGCGCGCCCGGGGCGTCCGGCCGGACGCGGTCATCGGCCACTCGCAGGGCGAGATCGCCGCCGCGACCGTCGCCGGCGCGCTGACCCTGGCCGACGGCGCGCGCGTCGTGGCCCTGCGAAGCCGGGCGATCACCCGCATCGCCGGGGCCGGCGGGATGCTGTCGGTCGCGGCGCCGCTGCCCGCGGTCGAGGCGCTGATGGGCCCGCACGCCACCGTGGCCGCGGTCAACGGGCCGCGCTCGGTCGTGCTGTCCGGACCCGCCGACGTGCTCGCCGAACTGCGCGACGCCTACGAGGCCGCGGGTCACCGCGCGAAGCTGGTCCAGGTCGACTACGCGTCCCACTCCCCGGCGGTGGACGAGATCCGCGAGGAGATCCTGACCGCGCTGGCGCCGATCACCCCGAGGCCGTCCGCCACGGAGTTCGTGTCCTCCGTCACCGGCGAGCCGATCGACACCACCGGCCTGGACGCGGAGTACTGGTTCCGCAACCTGCGCCAGACCGTCCGGTTCGCCGCCGCCGCGCGCCGCGCGCTGGAGGACGGCTGCGGGCTGTTCATCGAGTGCAGCCCCCACCCGGTCCTCGCCGGCGCCCTGGAGGAGACGATCGAGGAGGCGGCACGGACCGCGTCGGTGGTCGGCACGCTCCACCGCGACCAAGGCGGGACGGAGCGGATCCGGCAGGCTCTCGCCGAGGCCTACGTGGCCGGTGCCGGGGTCGACTGGACCGGGCCGGTGGACGTGCGCCCCGCGCAACTCGCCGCCCTGCCGACCTACGCGTTCCAGCGCAGCCGGTACTGGCTCCCCGACGCCGCGAGCGTATCCGGCTCGGGCAGCGTTCTGACACCGCGACCCTTGGCGCCCAGTCACGACGGCGCCGACTCGGCCACCCCCGCGACGCTCGCCGGCCACACCCGGCGCACGCTGCTCGACCTGGTCCTCACCTCCACCGCGGACGTCCTGGGCCATCAGAGCACTGCCACCGTGCACCCGGACTGGCGGTTCAAGGACCTCGGCGTCGACTCCGCCGCGGCCGTGCGACTGCGCAACCGGCTGCGCGCCGCGACCGGGCTCGCCCTGCCGACCGGGCTGCTCTACGACTATCCGAGCCCTGAACAGGTCGCGGACCGCCTGCACGCCCTGCTGGCCGGGGCCGCCCCGGCCGTGGCCGCGTCCTCCGTCGACCGGGCGGCGGCCACCGGCGACGATCCCGTGGTGATCGTCGCGATGGGCTGTCGCTACCCCGGCGGCGTCACCTCGCCGGACGAACTCTGGCAGCTCGTCTCCGACGGCGTCGACGCCGTGTCGGAGTTCCCGACGAACCGCGGTTGGGACTTCGCCGCGCTGTTCGCCGCCGGCGCCGACCGCTCCGGCACCAGCGACACGCGGCGCGGCGGCTTCCTGCACGACGCCGACCGCTTCGACGCCGCCTTCTTCGGCATCAGCCCGCGCGAGGCGGCGGCCATGGACCCGCAGCAGCGGCTGATGCTCGAGGTCTGCTGGGAGGCCTTCGAGCGCGCCGGGCTGGACGCCGACGCGCTGCGCGGCAGCCGCACTGGCGTGTTCATCGGCGCGATGATGCCCGACTACGGCCCGCGGCTGTACCAGCCGAACGCCGGGATCGAGGGGCACCTGCTGACCGGCACCGCGCTCAGCGTCGTATCCGGCCGCATCTCCTACGCCTTCGGACTCACCGGGCCGGCGCTGACGGTCGACACGGCGTGCTCGTCCTCGCTGGTGGCCGTGCACCTGGCGGCCGACGCCCTGCGCCGCGGCGAGTGCTCGCTCGCGCTGGCCGGCGGGGTCACGGTGATGTCCACCGCCGGCATGTTCGTCGAGTTCAGCCGCCAGGGCGGGCTGTCCCCGGACGGCCGCTGCAAGGCCTTCTCCGCGGAGGCCGACGGCACCGGCTGGGCCGAGGGCGCGGGCGTCCTGGTGCTGGAGCGGCTCTCCGACGCGCGCCGGCACGGACACCCGGTGCTCGCCGCGGTCCGCGGTTCGGCGGTGAACCAGGACGGCCGCAGCAACGGCCTGACCGCGCCCAGCGGCCCGGCCCAGGAGCGGGTGATCCACGCGGCGCTGGCCGACGCGGGGCTGGCGGCGGAGGACATCGACGCGGCGGAGGCGCACGGGACCGGCACCACGCTCGGGGACCCGATCGAGGCCGGGGCGCTGCTGGCCACCTACGGTGCGGGCCACACCCCGGACCGGCCGCTGTGGCTGGGCTCGGTGAAGTCCAACCTCGGGCACACCCAGGCCGCGGCCGGCGTGGCCGGGGTGATCAAGATGGTGAAGGCCATGGAGCACGGTGTCCTGCCGCGCACCCTGCACGCCGAGCAGCCGAGTCCGCACGTGGACTGGAGCGCCGGTACCGTCCGGCTGCTCACCCGGCCGGTGGCGCTGCCCGCCGACCGGCCGGCGCGGGTGTCAGTGTCCTCATACGGGATCAGCGGCACCAACGCGCACGTGATCGTCGAGGGCCCGGCGCCGGCACCGGCGCTGTCCGCTGGAGCGGAACGACCGGAAGCCGATCCCACCGGCGACACCGAATCCGACATCGGGTCCGGCCCGCTGGTCTGGGTGTTCTCGACCCGCACCGAGTCCGCGCTGCCGGCTCAGGCCGCCCGGCTGCGGGAGTTCGCCGCCACGGCTTCTGCCGCAGACCTGGCTGCCGCCGGGCCGGTGCTGGCCGCCCGCACAGTCATGGAGCACCGCGCCGTCGTGGTCGCTCGGGACCGTGAGGACCTGCTCGCCGCACTCACCGCGCTCGTCGAGGGCGGCGTGCATCCCGGCGTCATGCGCGGCGTGGCGGGGGCGGATGTCCGGCCGGTGTTCGTCTTCCCCGGCCAGGGTTCGCAGTGGGCTGGGATGGCCGTCGAACTACTCGCCTCAGAGCCCGTCTTCCGCGACGCGCTGGCCAGATGCGACACGGCACTGGCCGAGTACACCGGCTGGTCGGTGGCGGACGTGCTGGCCGGCCGGGACGGCGCGCCGGAGCTGGCCGGCTCCGACGTGGTCCAGCCGGTGCTGTTCGCCGTCATGGTCTCTCTCGCCGAGCTGTGGCGGTCCCTCGGCGTGGAGCCCGCCGCGGTCGTCGGCCACTCGCAGGGCGAGATCACCGCCGCCTGTGTGGCCGGGGCTCTGAGTGTGGAGGACGCGGCGCGGATCGTCGCGCTGCGTAGCAGGGCCTTGATGAAGCTGACCGGGACCGGCGCGATGCTCGCCGTCGCACTCCCCGTCGAGGCGGTGCGCGAGCGCCTGGCGCCGTGGGCGGACCGGCTGTGGGTGGCGATCCTCAGTGGGCCGGCGGGGACCGTGGTCGGCGGCGACCCCGACGCCCTGGAGGAGTTCGCCGCCACGCTCGGCGCCGGAGTCCAGGCGCGCAAGGTCGCGATCGACTACGCCGCGCACACCCCGCACATCGAGGCGCTGCGTGAAGACCTGCTGGCCGCGCTGGCCGGGGTCGAGCCCCGGCCGACGGACGTCGGGTTCTGCTCCGCGGCCGAGGGCCGGTTCGTCGAAACGGACGCGCTCACGGCCGAGTACTGGTATCAGAGCCTGCGCAATCCCGTCCGGTTCGAGGAGGCGATCCGCGCATTCACCGGCTTCGGCACCCCGTTGTTCGTCGAGGCCAGTCCGCATCCAGTGCTGATCGGGCACATCCAGGACACCGCGCGCGCGGCCGGGATCGCCGGCGACGCCTTCGGGTCGCTGCGCCGCGGCGACGGCGGCCGGAGCCGGTTCCTGCTGTCGGCGGCACAGGCCTTCGTGGCCGGTGCGCCGGTGGACTGGCGCCGGGCCCTGGGTCCGGTGCGGCGGCGGGTCGAGCTGCCCACGTACCCGTTCGAGCATCGGCGGCACTGGATCGACAGCGGCGGCCCGGCGGTGGGGCACCCGCTACTGGACCCGCCGGTCCGGCTGGCCGAAGGCGGCGGGCTGCTGCTGGCCGGGCGGTTGTCCGTGGCCGCGGCGCCGTGGCTGGCCGATCATGTGGTCGACGGCTCGATCCTGTTGCCGGGCACGGCGTTTCTGGAGCTGACCTTGCAGGCCGGTGCGGCCGCCGGCGCAGCGCGGGTCGAGGAGCTGAATCTGTGGGCGCCGGTGGTCCTGTCAGCTGCGGACGCAGTCCAGATGCAGCTGGTGGTCGGCGGGCCCGATGAGGCGGGTCGCTGTCAGGTCACGATGTATACGCGCGCAGCCGATGACGTATGGACGAAGAACGCTACTGCGACAGTCGCTCCGGATACCGGCTCACCGGTGGTGGCCACCGGCGCCTGGCCGACGTCCGCCGGCGAAACAGACCTCGACGACTTCTACGGCCTGCTGACCGAGCGTGGCTATGAGTATGGCCCCGCGTTCCGAGGACTGGTCGGCGCTCTCGGCGACGGCGGTGACCGCCTGGTCGAGGTCGCCCTGCCCGAGACGGTCCGCGGCGACGCCGGACGGTTCGCCGTGCATCCGGCGCTGCTCGACGCCGTCTTGCACGTCGTGGTGCGCGACAGCGTGGGCGAGGACGGCACGTTGGTGCTGCCGTTCGCCTTCAGCGGCGTGCGGGTCACGACGCACGGCGCCGATGCCCTGCGGGTGCGCATCACTGACATCGGCGCCGATCGGGTCGCCCTGGCTGCGTTCGACACCGCGGGCCGGCCGGTGCTGACCGTCGATGACTTGACGCTGCGCCGGGTGCCGCGCGGCGGCTCCACGCCCTCAGATGGCTCCTATCAGGTCGTTTGGAACGACTTCGCTGTGGACGCTACGGACCTCGCCGGCCAGCGGGTGGCCGTCGTCGGAACCGGCGCGGCCGCCGACGAGCTGCGCGCCGCCCTAGCGCGAACCGGCGTGTCGGCAGAGCTCGTATACGACCTGCCGTCGCTGGCCGACCTGAGCGCCGGGGCCGTCCCGGAGACGGTGCTCGTCCCCTACCTGCCCGACGTCGATCCCTACGACGTGCCCTACTCGGCGCGCGAGGGACTGTCCGAAGCCCTGGACCTGGTCCAAGGCTGGGTCGCCGACGACCGGTTCGCGGCCAGCCGCCTGGTGTTCGTCACCCGCGGGGTCGGCGACGGGACAGTCGAAGGGGTCGCGGCGGCGCCGCTGTGGGGCCTGGTCCGCTCAGCGCTGACCGAGCACCCCGGCCGGTTCGCGATCGCCGACGTCGCGGTCGGCGCCGACTGGCGGCAGATGCTCGCCGCGTTCGCCGGGGACGAGTCGCAGCTGCGGCTCCGGGACGACGCCGTGCAGGTCCCCCGGCTGGTGCGGGTGGACAGCGAGCCCGATGAGAACGAGAGCATTGACACCGCCTTCGCCGCGGGCACCGTCCTGATCACCGGCGGCACCGGCGGCCTCGGCGCGCTGGTGGCCCGCCGCCTGGTCGAAGTCCACGGCGCACGCCGCCTGCTGCTGGTCTCCCGGCGCGGAGCCGCCGCCCCGGGCGCCGAGGAGGTGGTCCGTACCCTTGAGCAGCTCGGCGCCGAGGTCACTGTGCTGGCCGCTGATGTCGCGGACCGGGCCGCGGTCGCCAAGCTGCTGGACGCGATCCCCACCGAACATCCCTTGTCCGGCGTCGTCCACGCGGCCGGTGTCCTAGACGACTCCTCCGTCGCCGGCCTGTCCGCGGCACGCCTCGACGCGACGCTGGGACCCAAGGCCGACGCCGCGTGGTACCTGCACGAGCTGGCCGAGGCAGCCCCGGCGGCGAAGTTCGTGTTCTTCTCCTCGGTCGCCGGCATCCTCGGCACCGGCGGCCAGGGCAACTACGCGGCGGCCAACGCCTTCCTCGACGCCCTCGCCGTGCACCGGCAGCGTCAGGGCCGGCCCGCGGTGTCCATCGCCTGGGGCCTGTGGGCCACGCAAACCGGGATGACCGGTGCGCTGACCGAGGCCGACGTGGCCCGCTTGGGCCGTACCGGCGTCGCACCCCTGGCCGCCGAGCGGGGTCTGGAGCTGTTCGACCGGGCCGTCCGGTCTGCGGAGCCCCTGATCGTGGCCGCCGAGTGGGACCTCTCGGCGGTGCGCGCGCAGGCAGCTGCCGGCAGTACGGTGCCCGGGCTCTTCCGCGCCCTGGTCCGGCCGCGGCGAGCGCCCGCCACCACCGCACCCACCGCACCGAGCACCCCGACGGTCGGTTCTCAGAACTCGCAGACCCCCCAGGACTCCTGGGCGCACCGGCTCGCGGGCACCTCCGAAGCCGACGGCCGCAAGCTGCTCGTCGACCTCGTCCGCTCGCACGCTGCCGCGGTCCTCGGCCACTCGGCGTCGGACTCGGTCGGCGTCGACAGGGAGTTCACCGAACTCGGCTTCGACTCACTCACCGCCGTCGAGCTGCGCAACCGGCTCGACGCCGCCACCGGGCTGCGCCTGCCCAGCGCCGCAGCCTTCGACCACCCGACGATCGCCGCGATGGCCGAGTTCCTGCACGGCGAGCTCGCCCCGTCCGGGCCCCCGCTGGAGGACACGCTGCGGCAGACCCTCGAACAAGTCCAGGCCGCGCTGCCGGCCGGCGACGAGGCCACCCGCACCAAGCTGGTCGCGCTCCTGCGCAGCGGCCTGGACCGGCTCGGCGGCGACCGGACGGCCGCGGTGGCGACGGCGGACCCGGTGGACTCGGCCACGGACGAGGAGATCTTCGCCTACATCGACCGACAGTTCTCCGGCCCCGCCCGGGACTGAGCGAAAGGCACTCACATGGCGACGAACGAGGACAAGCTCCGCGACTACCTCAAGCGCGTCACCCTCGACCTCGCCGAGAGCCGGCGGCGGCTGGAGGAGGCCGAGCGGTCCCGCCGCGAGCCGATCGCGATCATCGGCGCGGGCTGCCGGTTCCCCGGCGGGGTGAACACCCCGGAGGAACTGTGGGACGTGGTGCGCTCGGGGACCGACGCGGTCGCGGGCTTCCCCACCGACCGCGGCTGGGACGTGGACGGCACCTACGACCCGGACCCGCAGGCCCTGGGCAAGATGTACACCCGCGAAGGCGGCTTCCTGCACGACGCGCTGGACTTCGACGCCGAGTTCTTCGGCATGAACCCGCGCAGCGCCCTGGCCACCGACCCGCAGCACCGGCTTTTCCTGGAGACCGTCTGGGAGGCGTTCGAACACGCCGGGGTGGTCCCCGCCGCGATGCGCGGCAGCCGTACCGGGGTGTTCGCCGGGATCATGTACAACGACTACGCGATGCGCTACCTCGGGGCGCACCCCGAGGCGCTGGAGGGCGCGTTCCTGCTGCAGAACGCGCCGAGTGTGCTCGCCGGCCGGGTGTCCTACACCTTCGGGCTCGAAGGGCCGGCGGTCACGGTGGACACCGCCTGCTCCTCCTCGCTGGTCGCCATCCACCTGGCCGTCAAGGCCCTGCGCTCCGGCGAGTGCTCGCTGGCCCTGGCCGGCGCCACCACCGTGATGTCCACGATGGACTCCTTCGTCGAGTTCTCCCGGCAGCAGGCGCTGTCCCGGGACGGCCGCTGCCGGCCGTTCTCCGCCGACGCCGGCGGCGCCGCCTGGGCCGAGGGTGTCGGCACGGTGCTGCTGGAACGGCTCTCCGACGCGGTCCGCAACGGCCGCCGGATCCTGGCGGTGATCCGCGGCAGCGCGGTGAACCAGGACGGCCGCAGCAACGGCATGACCGCGCCGAGCGGGCCCGCGCAGGAGCGGGTGATCCGGGCCGCGCTCGCCGACGCCGGACTGGAGACCGACGACGTCGACGCCGTGGAGGCGCACGGGACCGGGACCCCGCTCGGCGACCCGATCGAGGCCCAGGCGCTGCTGGCCACCTACGGCCGGACCCGCGACGCCGGCGACCCGCTGTATCTGGGCTCGTGCAAGTCCAACTTCGGGCACACACAGGCCACGGCCGGTCTGGCCGGGGTGCTCAAGATGGCGATGGCGATGCGGCACGGGGTGCTGCCGCCCACGTTGCACGCCGAGCGGCCGAGCCCGCACGTGGACTGGGAGTCCGGCGCGCTCAGCCTGCTCACCGCCGACCGGGAGTGGCCGGCGCGGCGCGCGGAGCCGCGCCGCTGTGCGGTGTCCGCGTTCGGGTTGAGCGGTACGAACGCGCACCTGGTGCTGGAGGAGGCCCCGGAGCCCGAGCCGGCTGACCACGACGACCGCGCCGGCTACTCCGGTCCGCCGGCCTGGGTGCTCAGCGCGCGCAGCGCGGCCGCGCTGCGCGGACAGGCCGAACGGCTGCGGGCCTTCGCCGGTCCCGCCGCGCCGCCGTCCGACCCGCTGGCCGTGGCCAGGGCCCTGACGACCACCCGCTCCGCGCTCCCGCACCGCGCCGTCGTGCTGGGCCGCGACCGCGACGCGCTGCTCACCGCGCTGGACGACCACTTGGCCGGACGTCCCACACGGGAGGTCGCGACCGGCGTCGCCGCCGAGGCGCGGCTGGCGTTCCTGTTCACCGGGCAGGGCGGTCAGCGCGCGGGCATGGGCCGGGACCTGTATCAGCGCTTCCCGGTCTTCGCAGCGGCCTTCGACGAGGTCTGCGCGGCGCTCGACGCACACCTGGAGCGGCCGCTCCGGGAGATCGTGTTCGCCGAGGACGGCACGCCCGAGGCCGCGCTGCTGAATCAGACCCGCTACACCCAGCCCGCGCTGTTCGCCTATGAAGTCGCCTCTTTCCGGCTGCTGCGCTCGCTCGGCGTCACCCCGGACCTGGTGGCCGGCCACTCGATCGGCGAGTTCGCCGCCGCCCACGCCGCCGGCGTCTGGTCGCTGCCCGACGCCGCCCGGCTGGTGACCGCGCGCGCCGCGCTGATGCAGGCCTTGGACGCGCCCGGGGCGATGGTGGCCGTCGAGGCCTCCGCCGCGGAGATCGCGCCGACCTTGATCGGCTTGGAGGACCAGGTCGGCATCGCGGCGGTCAACGGGCCCACGGCGGTGGTCCTGTCCGGCGAGGAGAAGGCCTGTGTGCGACTGGCCGAGCACTGGGCCCGGGAAGGCCGCCGCACCCGGCGGCTCGTGGTCAGCCACGCCTTCCACTCGCCGCTGATGGAGCCGATGCTCGAAGCTTTCCGCGCCGAGCTGGCACAGGCCGAGTTCGCCGAGCCGGAGCTCGCGCACGCCACCAACCTGGGCGCCGACGCGCCAGGCTGGTCGGACCCCGAGTACTGGGTCCGCCAGGTGCGGCAGGCGGTGTTGTTCGAGGGCACGATCGACGAGCTTGTCGCGCACCAGGCGGGAGTGTTCCTCGAAGTCGGGCCGGATGCGGTACTGGCCTCGATGGCCGCCGGTTGTCCCTCGGCGGCGCAGGCTCGGATGGTGCCGTTGCAGCACCGACGGCGTGCGGAGGACGAGGCCTTGGTGGCGGCGCTGGCCGAACTCTGGTCGGCCGGGGTCGCGGTGGACTGGCCGGCGCTGTTCGGGTCCGGCCCCACCGACCTGGACCTGCCGCGCTACGCGTTCGACCGCAAGCGCTACTG
>JAEKKI010000172.1 GCA_019510485.1 Catenulisporales bacterium | reverse complement strand
CTCGTCGCTGACCGGGTTCGGCAGCTTGAAGCGGGTCTGCCGGTCCGGCGGCAGGATGCGCGGCGGCCGGTTGTAGTCCAGGTAGGCGCCGTCCTCGGACGGCGTGAGGGCCGCGTCCGGCGGCGTGTAGTAGCCGACCTCCAGGATCGAGGTGCCGAGCACCAGCTGCATCCCCGGCTTCCATTCGGCCTCGCCGGCCAGCGGCTGCTTCTCCAGCATCGCGGTGACGCCCTCGTAGGGCGCGACGCGTATCGTCCCGTTCACGTCCAGGCTGACCCGCAGCGCGAAGTCCGGGATCGCCGGGTCGTCGATCTTCACCCGGTTGCGGCGGGAGCGGCCGATGTCGGCGTAGCCGGGGTTGATCCGGTGCACGCCCCCGGCGTCCGGACCGCCGGCGACCCGGACCTCGACGGTGCCGTAGGGCTCCGCGGGCAGGCAACCGGAAGGGTTGTGCAGCGACACCACCGAGCCCTCGCGCAAGGGCGAGGAGGCCAGGCCCACCATCCGGCCCAGCTGGTCCGCGACTTGCGGAATCGATGACTCCCCGTCCGCGTCCAGCAGCGCGTCCATCCAAGTGCCCTGGACCGGATCCACCACCGTCAACGTCATACGCATGGTCCCGAAGTCTACGGTCCGGGCTCGACACGGGATAAGGTCCGCCCTGACAGGCTTGCCCACACCGGGCCGCACGAGGAGGACCCATGGACGTCGGAGTGGGAACAGCGCTGGTCGCGGCGCTGTGCGGCCCGGCGCTGGCGCGCACGGTGTATCAGATGTCGGTGGACGCCGGGACGCCGGCGCGCAGCGCGTGCCGGCACTGCGGCGAACCGCTCCCGGCCGGCCGGATCCGCTTCGCGCTGTGGACCGGCCGCTGCTCGCACTGCCGGGGGCTGCTGGGTCCGCGCGTGTGGCTGGTCGTGGTCGTCGCGGCGCTCGGCGGGTTCGTGGTCGGGCACCGGCTCGGCAACGATCCGGCGGTGGTGACGTACACAGTCTTCGCGCTGGGCTGCGTGCTGCTGGCCTTCATCGACATCGCGGTGCGCCGGCTCCCGGACCAGCTGACCGCGCCGCTGGCCGGGCTGGGGCTGGTGGGCCTGGGCAGCGCGAGCTATCTGGCCCGGGACCTGACCCCGTTCCTCAGAGGGCTGACAGGAGCGGCGCTGGCCGGCGGCCTGTTCCTGGCGCTGGCCTGGGCGAAGCCGGACGGCGAGGGCATGGGCCTTGGCGATGCCAAGCTGGCCGGCGTGCTGGGCCTGTATCTGGGCTGGCTCAGCTGGGCCGACCTGGTGCTCGGCATCCTGGCCGGCAGCACGGCCGCGGCGCTGTTCGCGCTCTACATGATGCGCACCGGGCGGATGGACCGGAGGGCGGCGCTGACGTACGGGCCGTTTCTGGTGCTGGGCGCGGTCATCGCGCTGCTGACCGGCTGAGGTAGCTCAAGGGGAAAGGCCGCCGAGGGCGGCCTTTCCCGTATTCGTTCTTCGCGCTGTCGCGGCCTGAAAGCCCTGAAGCCCTCAGCTCGCGGCCGCGGGCTGGAACTGCGAGTAGATCCCGTTGTTCGGCTCGGTCTGCGCCGCCACCGAGATGGCCGCGCCGCCGGTGAAGGTCAGCGACACCGGCGTGTTGTGGCCGGGCTTGGTGCCGGAGCCGGCCAGGACCACCTTCGGGCCGGTCGGCGCGGCCAGGTTCACCGCGGCGTGCGCGCCCACGAACAGGCCGCCGCCGCTGTTCACCGGCACCGACTTGCCGTTCAGGGACACGCCGGTCAGGGTCGTGGCCGCGTCGCCGTTGTTGACCACGGTGCCGGTCAGCTGGGCGGCGCCGGTGGCCGGGTCGACGACCACGACCAGGTTCAGCGCCTGCACGTCGCCGGCGCTGCCGGCGGCGAAGTTCGGCTGGATCTGCAAGGTGGCGGCGCCGGCGCCGGCGGCGCAGCCGGTCGCGACCACCGCGGTGCCGGCGAACGCGGCGATGACCAGGCCGATACGCATCTGGAACAGCGCCGCGAAGCGGCTCCTTGACGGGCGGTGGTGGGAGACGGGCGGGATGCTCTTCACGGCGGGAACGGCTCCTAGACGGTCCGACGGCTCACGGGCCGCCGCCACCGGCGCGGGTACCGGGCGGGCCGCCGCGCGTTCGTGCGACCACCCGACCACCCGATGATCGGTGGCGACCCCGCAAGTCTAAAAGGGCCTCGGATCCGTTCCGGGCGCGGGGCAGTCACAAGCGGCCGTGATGTTCGCTACTCCGCCTTGTGCCCGCCTGCGCCTGTTCGCCTGCGCTTACCGCACCCCTTGTGGACTACCAGGGAACGACGTACCGGAACATCCGCCCCAGCCAGCGTCCGAAGCGCGCCAGCGCGCGCAGCGGAGCACCCAGGGTCCGCCGGCGCCTGGCCCGGGCCCGGGCCCGCGCCACCTCCCGCCGGTAGGCCCGCACCTCGTCGTCGAGGGCGGATATGTCGTCGGGCACGACGACGACCGGGACTCCGTCGTCGTCCGGTTCGCCGAAGGAACCAAAGGAATGATCGCCGTTGTCGCGGCCTGGACTGTTCACCGGTTGCACCCCACCCACGCGTCGTCGGGAGCCGTAGCGCCATTGTGCGCTTCGCAGAGGCTTGTGCCCAGAGTCCCGGGGTCGGCAATCCTCAGCGGATTCGGCGATTTCGCCAGACGCCGGCCGGCCGAGCGCGAATCAAGATCGAACATGCCGCGCCGCGGGTGATCCGCCCCGATCAAAAGACGGCATTCGAAGGCGATTGAGCTGTGTGAGCACGGCACCCGGCGATTTGTCAAGCCCCCACGGGTGCGCTGACCTGCGCAAACGGTCTTCAGAACGGGCGTACGCCGTGGTATCCTGGAGAGCCACGGAAGGGGCACATATCACATGACGTTCAAGGTTGGCGAGACCGTGGTCTATCCCCATCACGGGGCCGCGCTCATCGAGGATATCGAGATCCGCGTGATCAAGGGCGAGCCGAAGGAATACCTGGTGCTGAAGGTGGCGCAAGGTGATCTGACAGTACGCGTGCCCTCGGAGAAGGCCGAGTACGTCGGCGTGCGCGACGTGGTGGACCAGGGCGGCCTGGAGCGGGTCTTCGACGTGCTGCGCGCGCCGCACACCGAGGAGCCGACCAACTGGTCGCGCCGCTACAAGGCGAACATCGAGAAGATCCAGTCCGGCGATGTGATCAAGGTCGCCGAGGTGGTCCGCGACCTGTGGCGCCGCGACCGCGACCGCGGGCTGTCGGCCGGTGAGAAGCGGATGCTCGCCAAGGCCCGGCAGATCCTGGTCAGCGAGCTGGCGCTGGCCGAGGCCACCAACGAGGACAAGGCGGACGCCATTCTCGACGAGGTCCTCGCCTCCTGACCCTGTCGGTGTTCGCCGTCTTCGCAGTCGGTTTTCACATGTTTTCCGCGGTGAACGCGTTCTCGGCACCACCGATCAGATCAGCCTGAGCAGGTTTTCCGGCCCCGACGGCAACGCGCCGCCGGGGCCGGCGCCGCGTTCCGCACCCGGTTCTGCACTAGAGTCCCGGCCCGTGAGCATCAGTGAACATCCCGCCGCCGCGCCCGCGGCTCGGCCGGCTCCCAGCCGGGTGGCGGCGATCGTCCCGGCCGCCGGCAAGGGCGAGCGCCTGGGCCCCGGCGTGCCGAAGGCGCTGCGCGAACTGGGCGGCCTGCCGTTGCTGGTGCACGCCGTGCGGACGCTGATCGCGGCGCCGTCGGTGGACCTGGTCGTGGTGGCCGCGCCGCCGGGTCCCGAGGGCGTCACTCGGGTGCAGCAACTGCTGGCGGACCTGCCCGGCGACACGCGGGTGGTGGCCGGTGGCGCGTCCCGGCAGGAGTCGGTGGCGCTGGCGCTGGCGACGCTGCCGGCGGACTGTTCGGTGGTGCTGGTACACGACGCCGCTCGGGCCCTGACACCGGTCGATCTTGTTGAGGCGGTGGTCGGCGCGGTGCGCTCCGGTGCCGAAGCCGTGATCCCGGTGCTGCCGGTGACGGACACGATCAAGGCCGTCGAGGGTGATCTGGTGATCGAGACCGTGGACCGGTCCAGGCTGCGCGCCGTGCAGACGCCGCAGGGCTTCCAGCGCGATGTGCTCGCCCAGGCCCACGCCGCGGCCGATCCCTATGCCCCGGCCACCGACGACGCCGGACTGGTCGAGGCGCTCAGCCGCCCGGTGCGCACCGTGCCCGGGCACGCCGAGGCTTTCAAGATCACCACTCCGTTCGATCTGATCCTCGCCGAGGCGGTCCTCAGGAGGCGCCGATGACCGCCGGGCAGCCGGTGCCGCCGCCGGTGCCCCTGGTGGGCATCGGCGTGGACGTGCACGCGTTCGAAGAAGGCCGACAGCTGTGGATCGGCGGCCTGTACTGGCCCGGCGAGGTGGGGCTGGCCGGGCATTCGGACGCCGACGTCGTCGCGCACGCCGCGTGCAACGCGCTGTTCTCCGCCGCGGGCCTGGGCGATCTGGGCGCGCAGTTCGGGACCGGGGACGCCGAGTGGGCCGGGGCCCCGGGGGTGAAGCTGCTCGGCGAGGCGGCCCGGCGGGTGCGCGCGGCCGGTTACACGATCGGTAACGTGTCCGTGCAGTTGATCGGGGTTCGCCCGCGCATCGGCAAGCGGCGGGCGGAGGCCGAGCAGGTGCTGTCCGAGGCCGCCGGGGCCCCGGTGCGGCTGGCCGCCGCCACCACCGACGGACTCGGGTTCACCGGCAAGGGCGAGGGTCTGGCGGGAATCGCCACCGCGATCGTGTTCCCGGCTCCGGCGGCCGCCCCGGCCACCGGATCAACCACAGGACGCTAACCGGAGGGTGACCGGGCGCTGACCCAGTGCTGACCGGATGGGAGCCGGGCGCCGCCAACCAGCGTCAATCGGAGGAGAACCCCCCACGATCGTGCGGCGTAATTCGCCGACCCGGCACAACGCCGAAACCCCGTGTGCTAGGAATGGAAACGTGAACCTCATATCCCGCTGCTGCGCCTACGACCCGCGTCGGCGACGCGGTCGAGAACTGCACGTGCAGCGTTGTGGCCGGGGATTCCGGACACACCGCCTCCGCGGCGCGCGCCAGCGCCGCAGATGAGGACGTTGTCGATCCCGGTCTCCACGCCCCACTTGCCCACCTGGTCCCCGCGTTCGGCGTAGGGCCAGGACAGGTCCCGGTGGAAGATGTGGCCGCCGGGCATCGCCAGCTCCGCCTGGAGATCCTCCGTCGTCTTCGCTTCCAGCGCCGGCGCGCCGTCCGCGTCCAGCGCCAGGCAGTCCGCGACCGGCTCGGCCAGATAGGCGTCGAGCCCGGCCAGCGCGCGCCGCACCATCTCGTCCTTCGTCGCCGTGCCCGGCAGGGTGTGCAGCGAGAACAGCGTCAGGGTGTGCACGTCGGGGCGCTTGAGCAGGTCCTTGCCGAGGATCGAGCGGTCGGTGAGGGTGTGGCAGTAGACCTCCGAGGGCAGCGGCTCGGGCAGCGTGCCGCCGTGTGAGCTCTGATAGGCCTGCTGGAGCTGGGCCGCGCCCTCGTCGATGTGGAAGGTGCCGGCGAACGCCACGCGCGGGTCGGCACCGGACAACAGGGGCGGCAGGCGGTCCAGCAGCATGTTGATTTTCAGCTGGGTGCCCTGCGGCTGCGGGCCCTGCGCGCCGCCCCGGCCGAGCAGCCGGGTCAGCACGGCGGGGGCGACGCCGGCCAGCACGTAGCCGGCGGCGACCGTGTGTTCCCGCCCTTCGGTGTCGCGGTAGGTGACCTCGGCGCGGCCGCCTCCGGCGTCCGGGTCGATGTGCAGCACCTCGGCGTCGGTGAGGATGCGCGCGCCGGCGTCCACGGCCGAGCGGTGCAGCGCCTCGGTGACGCTGCCCATGCCGCCGATCGGGACCCGCCACTCGCCGTCGCCGTTGCCCATGACGTGGTAGAGGAAGCACCTATTCTGCTTCAGGCTGGGATCGCCGGCCCAGGAGTCGGTGCCGATCAGCGCGTCGGTGAGGACCACGCCGCGCACGGCGTCGTCGCCGAAGAAGCGCTCCACGGCCGCGCCGATGGGCTGCTCGAACACCCATTCCCAGGCCTGTCCGGCGCCCTCCTCGCGAGCCAGCGCCTCCAGCTGCCCCCGGCCCAGCAACGGGTTCAGCAGCGTCGGGGCCAGCGCCCGGGCCAGCCGGCCGAGCTGCTCGTAGAACTTCTGCCAGGCCCGGAAGTCGGCGTCGCCGCCGGTCAGCTCGCGGAAGCTGTCCTCGGTGGCGGCGCCGAGCCGGCGCTCGACCAGCAGGCCGGTGTCGCGGCCGTCGCGGCGCAGCGGGGTGTAGGAGGAGACCGGGCGGCTGCGCAGCTCGATCACCAGCTCCAGGTTCCGCACGATCGTGTAAGGGAGCAGCGACACCAGGTAGGAGTAGCGGGACAGCCGGGCGTCCAGCCCGGCGAAGGGTTTGGCGCTCACCGCCGCTCCGCCGACCTCGTCGCGGCGTTCGAGCAGGGTCACGTGCAGCCCCGCCCGCGCCAGGTAGGCGGCGGCCACCAGGGCGTTGTGGCCACCGCCGACCACGACCACGTCGTGGCGCGAGGCGCCGGGGTGGGGCGTGCGCTCGGCTCGTTCAGGCAGTGCCACGGTCACGTCGGGCGTCCTTCCCTCTCTATCCCCGATCATCCCACGGCGCACGGTACTTAACTCCTGGCTTCTTTCGGCGACGGCGCGGCGGCGGGCATTTCGGTCCAGACCGGCGGCCTGGATCAGGGCTCTGCCGGTGCTCGGCAAGAAGGCGACAGACGCCGCGGCCCACCGCCGGTATCCTGGGTTAATGACTCTCCGCCTGTATGACACCGCCGCGCGCGCCACGCGCGAGTTCGTGCCCGTCACACCAGGCAAGGTCTCGATCTACCTCTGTGGCGCCACCGTCCAGGCGCCGCCGCACATCGGCCACGTCCGTTCCGGGGTCTCCTTCGACATCGCCCGCCGCTGGCTGGAGTACCGCGGCCACGAGGTGACGCTCCTGCGGAACATCACGGACATCGACGACAAGATCATCCGACGGGCCGCCGAGGAGGGCGTGGAGACCTGGCGCGTGGCGCAGCGCAACGAGTACGCGTTCCAGAACGCGTACCGGCTGCTGGGCTGCCAGGATCCGGCCGTGGAGCCGCGGGCCACCGGCCACGTCCCCGAGATGGTCGCGATGATGCGCAAGCTCATCGACGACGGCCACGCCTACGCCGCCGGCGGCGACGTGTACTTCCGCGTGCGCTCGCTGCCCGCATACGGCGCGCTGGCCCACTTCAGCGTCGACGACCTGGAGGAGCAGCCGCTCGACGACGTGGCGCCGACCACGCACAAGGAGGACCCGCACGACTTCACGCTGTGGAAGGCGTCGAAGCCGGGCGAGCCGTTCTGGGACACGCCGTGGGGTCCGGGCCGTCCCGGCTGGCACCTGGAGTGCTCCGCGATGGCGCACCGCTATCTGGGTTCGGCCTTCGACATCCACGGCGGCGGCGTGGACCTGATCTTCCCGCACCACGAGAACGAGCAGGCCCAGTCGCACGCGTTCGGCGACCAGTTCGCCAAGTACTGGATGCACAACGGCTGGGTCACCCTCAAGAACGAGAAGATGTCCAAGTCGCTGGGCAACTCGGTGCTGGTCACCGAACTGGCCAAGCTGTACCGGCCGATCGTGCTGCGCTACTACCTCGGCACCCCGCACTACCGCTCGATGATCGAGTACACCGAGGACTCGCTGCGCGAGGCCGAGGCCGCGTACAGCCGCATCGAGGGCTTCGTCACCCGGGCCCTGGAGACGGTCGGCCCGACGTCGGCGGCCGCCGAGGTGCCGGCGGCGTTCGCCGAGTCGATGGACGACGACTTCGGCGTGCCGGGCGCGGTGGCGGTGCTGTACAACACAGTCCGCGAGGGCAACACGGCGCTGGCGACCGGCGACAAGGAAGGCGTCGCCGCGCAGCTGTCGTCGGTGCTGAAGATGCTGGACGTCCTCGGCCTGAACCCGCTGGCCGAGCCGTGGGCCGGGGCGGGCGGCGCCGCCGGTCCCGGCACCGATCTGCGGCCGGTGGTCGACACCCTGGTCAAGGTGGCGCTGGAGCAGCGGCAGGCGGCGCGCGAGCGCAAGGACTACGCCGCCTCCGACGCCATCCGCGACCAGCTGGCCCGGGCCGGCGTCACGGTCGAGGACACGCCGAGCGGACCACGCTGGACGGTCGCTTAGGCGGCCGCACCCCGACCGTGCCCCCGCCGCGCTTGACGTAGCGTGGTGCGGGGCGCGGTCTTCTGTGCTGGAACTTTTCAAAGAAGGTAAGGGAATCATGGCGAGCAAGGGCGGCGGCCTGGGTGGCCGGGCGAACAAGCCGGGAGCCTCGAATTCGCGCAAGGGCGCGCAGAAGGGCTCCGGCGGGCAGCGCCGCCGGGGGCTGGAGGGCCGCGGGCCGACGCCGAAGGCGGAGGAGCGGGTCGGGCATCCGGCCAAGCGGCGGGCGCAGTCGGCGGCCAAGCGCGCCGGCGTCTCCCGGCCGGCCACCGGCGCCGCCGCCGGGCAGCGCGGAGCCGCGCCGAAGACCCGCCGCACCCCCGGCAAGGACGGCCCGGAGCAGGTCGCCGGCCGCAACTCGGTGGTCGAGGCGCTGCGGGCGAACATCCCGGCCAAGGCGCTGTACGTGGCGCAGCACATCGACAGCGACGACCGCGTGCGCGAGTCGATGAAGCTGGCGCTGGAGCAGGGGGTGCCGCTGCTGGAGGCGCCGCGGCACGAGCTGGACCGGATGACCAGCGGGGCGCTGCACCAGGGGCTGATGCTGGTGGTGCCGGCGTACGAGTACGCGCACCCCGATGACCTGTTGGAGGAGGTGTACGCCGCCTCTGAGACGCCGCTGTTCGCAGCGCTGGACGGCGTCACCGACCCGCGCAACCTGGGCGCCGTGCTGCGCTCGGTGGCGGCGTTCGGCGGACACGGCGTGATCGTGCCGGAGCGGCGCGCGGCCGGGATGACCGCCGGGGCGTGGAAGGCCGCGGCCGGCGCCGGGGCACGGGTGCCGGTGGCGCGGGCCGGGAACCTGACGCGGGCGCTGGAGGCGTATCAGAAGCAGGGGGTGGTGGTGGTCGGGCTCGCCGCCGACGGGGCGGTGGCGCTGCATGAGCTGGATGTCGCCACCCAGCCGTTGTGCCTGGTCGTCGGGTCCGAGGGCAAGGGGATGTCGCGGCTGGTGTCCGAGCTTTGCGATGTGACGGTGTCGATTCCGATCGCTTCTTCGACGGAGTCGTTGAACGCCGGGGTGGCGGCGGGGATCGCGTTGTACGAGGTCAACCGGCGGCGCGCTGCCGGCTGATTTTGTCAGACCGCACGACCGCACCACCCCCACGCAAGGAGACACGGCTCAATGGCGAGCACTGACAGCGGCAGCAGTACCGAGCGTCCGGCGCCGATAGGCCCGATCGACTCCTCGAAGACCCCGCGCTTCGCGGGCTTCGCGACGTTCGCACGGTTGCCGCGCCTGGATCAGTTGCCGGCGGGTGAGAAGGCGGACGTCGCCGTTCTGGGCGCTCCCTTCGACTCCGGTGTCTCCTACCGTCCCGGCGCCCGCTTCGCTCCGGCGGCGGTCCGTGAGGCTTCGCGGCTGCTGCGGCCTCACCATCCGGGGCTGGACTTCTCGCCGTTCGAGGCCGTGCAGGTCGCCGACGCTGGCGATATCGCTATCAACCCCTTCCATCTGGAAGAGGCGATGAGCCAGATCGAGGCGCATTCCGATCAGCTGGTTCAGGCTGGCAGCAAGCTGGTGACGATCGGGGGCGACCACACGATCGCGCTGCCGTTGCTGCGGACGATGGCGCGTAAGCACGGTCCGGTGGCTCTGCTGCACTTCGACGCGCATTTGGATACGTGGGATACGTACTTCGGCGCGCCGTATACACACGGCACTCCGTTCCGCCGCGCTTTCGAGGAGGGTCTCTTGGACTCCTCGGCCGTGTCGCATGTCGGCACGCGGGGGCCGCTGTACAGCAAGCAGGATCTCAGCGACGACAAGCGCATGGGCTTCGGCATCGTGACGTCGGCGGACGTGATGCGGCAGGGTGTGGATGCCGTGGTGCAGGCGCTGCGCGAGCGGATCGGCTCTCGGCCGCTGTATGTGTCGGTCGACATCGACGTGCTCGACCCGGCGCACGCCCCCGGCACCGGCACGCCGGAGGCCGGCGGGATGACGAGTCGCGAGCTGCTGGAGATCTTGCGCGGGCTGGACGGGACGAATCTGATCGGGGCGGATGTGGTGGAGGTCGCGCCGGCGTACGACCATGCCGAGATCACTTCGGTCGCGGCTTCGCATGTCGCGTACGATCTTGTGACGTTGTTGGCTATGCGGGGGCGGTAGCACGGCTCAGAAGAAGCCCAGCTCGGGCAGGAGCCGCTCAGCCGAGCTGATGATTCCAGCCGCCAGGTCGAGTGACTCCTCGGCTTCTTCGATGGTGGCCTCGGCATCCGGATACTCGGGATACTCAAGCTCATTTCTGCGCTTGCGCAAGACGCCGAAGACACGGAAGTGCGAACCGAACTGCGCCACGACTGCTTGGTCGACCGCGACATGCCCACCACGGGTCGTCCGCCGAAGACCTTGCTGAGCGAGCAAGCCGACACAGGCCTGGGCGCGCGGCGTCATAGGCCAGCACGTACGCACTGCCGGGATCTTGGGCGACAGCGCCGCCGGCCGTGGTCATGAACGATATCGGCCATCTATAGCAAGTGAAGGGTGTCACCTGCCACAATGTCGAGCGCACCCCACCACCTCACCACCACGGCGCCATGCGCCCCGCCCAACCGCACCTACCCTGGAACACATGACACTCCGGCTGGCCTGCCTCCAAGCCCCGGCGACCGACCACCCGGACGGCTCTCCGGACCCGGCCGCCGACCGCGACGCCAACCTGGCCGCCCTGGACGCCGCCGCTGCCCGCGCCGCCGCCGACGGCGCGAGCCTGCTGATCACCCCGGAGATGTACCTCACCGGCTACAACATCGGCGCGGAAGCGATCGCGGCGCTCGCCGAGGACCGGTTCGGGGCCTCGGCGCAGGCGGTCGCCGAGATCGCGATCCGACACGGTGTCGCCGTGCTCTACGGCTACCCCGAGCGTGATGGCGCCGGTGTCGTCTACAACGCCGTCCAGCTCTTCGGCCCCGACGGCGTCTCCCTCGCGAACTACCGCAAGACCCACCTGTTCGGCGACGTCGACCGCGCGGCGTTCGCGGCCGGCGACGACCTCGTGGTCCAGGCCGAACTCGGCGGCGTCCGGCTCGGTTTCCTCATCTGCTACGACGTCGAGTTTCCCGAGGCGGTACGCGCGCACGCCGACGCCGGCACCCAGCTCCTGCTGGTACCCACCGCCCTGATGCGCCCCTACGAGTACGTGCCACGCCAGATCGTCCCGGCCCGAGCGATCGAGTCGCAGCTGTTCCTGGCGTACGTGAACCGGGTCGGCGTCGAGCGCGACTTCGTCTACGCCGGCGAATCGCGCGTCGTCGCCCCGGACGGCCGCGAGCTCGCTATAGCCGGGGAACACGAGGAGCTGGTGATCGCCGACGTGGACTTGGCGGACCTGACGACCTCCCGCGCTGTGAACACCTACCTGCGAGACCGACGAACCGACCTGTACGGAGCCAGCGCTGTGACCCCCGGAGCAAGAGCATGACGTCCGCAGTCCCGGCCACTGTGCACGAGGTCACCGACCATGTGCACTGCGATTCGCAGAAGCCGATCACGATGTTCGGCCCCGACTTCCCCTTCGCCTACGACGACTACGTCACGCATCCGGCCGGACTGGGGTCGATCCCCGAGACCGCGCACGGCACCGAAGTGGCCGTCATCGGCGGTGGCCTGTCCGGGCTGGTGGCCGCGCACGAGCTGCTGAAGCTGGGCCTGAAGCCGGTGGTGTACGAAGCCGACGAACTCGGCGGCCGGATGCGCTCGACACCGTTCCCGGGCGTCCCGGGCACGGTCGCGGAGATGGGCGCCATGCGCTTCCCTCCGTCGTCGACAACGCTGTTCTCGTACTTCGAGCGCGCCGGGCTACGCACCGAACCGTTCCCGAACCCGCTGGACGCCGTGACGCCGTCGACCGTCATCGACCTGAAGGGCGTCAGCCACTACGCCACCACCCTGGACGACCTGCCGCCGGTCTACCACGAAGTCGCCGACGCCTGGGCCGACGCGCTGGACGACCCGGCGTACGGCGCGGAGTTCTCGGCGATGCAGCAGGCGATCCGGGAGCGGGACGTCGCGGCGATCCGCCGGATCTGGGGCCGGCTGGTGCCGCGGCTGGACGACACGTCGTTCTACGGCTTCCTGGCCGCGAGCCCGGCGTTCAAGTCCTTCCGGCACCGCGAGGTGTTCGGCCAGGTCGGCTTCGGCACCGGCGGCTGGGACACCGACTTCCCGAACTCGATGCTGGAGATCCTGCGCGTCGTCTACACCGGCGCCGACGACCACCACCGGCGCGTGGTCGGCGGCTGCCAGCAGCTGCCGCTGACGCTGTGGTCGCGGGCCCCCGAGCCCGGGACGACGGCGCACTGGCCGGCCGGGACCTCCGTGCAGTCGCTGCACGACGGCGGCAAGCCGCGCCCGGCGGTGACCCGCATGTACCGCACCGCGCGCGGCATCACGATCGCCGACGCCACCGACGAGATCCGCACCTACCAGGCCGCTGTCTTCACGGCGCAGAGCTGGATGATGCTGTCGAAGATCAAGGTCGACGAGTCGCTGCTGCCCACCGACGTGTGGACGGCGGTCGAGCGCACGCACTACATGGGCGCCTCGAAGCTGTTCGTGGTCGTCGACCGCCCCTTCTGGCGCGATCCGGCCCCCGCTCGACCCGAGCGCGACACGATGTCGATGACGCTGACCGACCGCATGCCGCGCGGCGTGTATCTGCTGGACGAGGGCCCGGACCGGCCGGCCGTGATGTGCCTGTCCTACACCTGGGTCGACGACTCGATGAAGTTCGTGCCGCTGAACCGCGAGGAACGGCTGGAGATCGTCCTCGCCTCGCTGGCGGAGATCTACCCCGGCGTCGACATCCGCTCGCACATCATCGGCACGCCGTTGACCGTGTCCTGGGAGACCGAGCCGTATTTCATGGGCGCGTTCAAGGCGAACCTGCCGGGGCAGTACCGGTATCAGCGGCGTTTGTACACGCACTTCATGCAGGAGGACCTGCCCGCGCCGCAGCGCGGCCTGTTCCTGGCCGGCGACGATATCTCGTGGACCGCCGGCTGGGCCGAGGGAGCGGTGACGACGGCGCTGAACGCGGTGTGGGGGGTGATGCGGCACTTCGGGGGGTCGACGAGTGCTGAGAACCCCGGGCCGGGGGATGCGTTCGACGAGATCGCGCCGCCGATTTTGGAAGAGGAGTGACAGTAGTGCACTCGTTCGAGTGACCGCCTCCGCGAGTCACCGCGCCCACTGGGAATCGTGCCATAGCTTTCAGGGTATGACCTGGGAAATCGTCCTCGCACCCGAGGTCGAGGAATGGTATCTCAGCCTCGACCCACAGAGCTCGGACAATGTCACGAAAGCTATCGGGATCTTGGAGGAAGCAGGTCCGAACCTCGGGCGACCTCTCGTAGATCGGCTACACAGCTCGAAGCTCCACAACCTGAAAGAACTGCGCACCCCCTCAAACAACCGAGGTCACATTCGTATCCTCTTCGTGTTCGACTCCACACGGCAGGCAATCCTCCTAGTCGCAGGCGACAAGGCAGGTCGGTGGCGGCAGTGGTACGTCGATGCGATCAAACTCGCCGAAGAGCGCTACGCTCGGTATCTGGAGACTCCACCAGAGGAGATCGTATGACTGGTCACAGCCGCTGGCAGACCGCAAAAGCCAGGCGTCGTGCCATCGATCCTGGCATCGACGATCCGGCGAGACTGGCCGCCGCTCACGCCGCTGTACACGCCTACGAGATCGGCTTCCACCTCGCCGAAATGCGTAACGCGGAAAGTGTCTCGCAGGCATATATCGCGGCACAGCTCGGAATCACGGTAGACGAAGTCGCGCGTATGGAAGAGGGCGACGTAGCTATGATGCGAGTCGACAGGATCGCGGCTTACATCGCGGCGCTCGGCGGACATCTCCGCCTCGTCGCCGACATCGGCGCCACAAGCACCAAGCTGCTCGACTACACCGAGCCCTTGTCCGGAGATACGCGCGACGTCGCGTAGCCGCCGTCATCCTCAGGCCGGACGGATCACAAACGGGCAGTCAATCCAACAACCCACTCACCCGCAAATCCGGATGCCGCCCCCGCACCGCGAAAGTGATCTCCCGCGTAGTCGCCGTCAGCCGCGAAGCCAGCTTGTCGATGTCCGCACCGCTGAGCTGCTTCTGGAAGCCGTACAGCGTCAGCACCATCGCCACCCGCTCGTCCGGTCCGAACACCGGGGCGGCGAGGTGCCCGATCCGGTGCGTGCCGGTGCCGAAGTCGTCCATCAAGTACGAGCTGTGCGACAGCTCCGTCAGCAGCGGCGGCACCGCCTCGTGGTCGTCCAGCGACTGCCCCAGCCGCACGCCGAGCACGTCCGGCTCCAGCCCCACCGAGTACCCGCGCCGCCGTACAGCGCGCACCCCGTTGCGGTAGCGTTCCAGCTCCGCTTCGCCCAGCGGTTTGCCGACGGTCCGGTGCAGCCAGGTGTCCACCTCGTCCGGCAGTGACCATGCCATGAACACCGTGCCGATCGGCGGTGCCAGCGGGATCCGCTGGCCGACGCGGACGTGCGGGCCGAACGGCACCACCTCGCCGGCCACCGCCAGGAACACGATCTCCTCGCCCATCGCCGAGGACACCACGCATTGCAGGCCGGTCTCGGCCGCCAGGTGCTGCATCGGCGCGCGGGCGAACTCCACGAGTTCCAGGCGCCGGGCGGCGGCCGCCGAGCCGAGGGCGATCAGGGCCGGCCCGAGCGTGTAGGACTTGTCGCGGGGGTTGCGCAGCAGGAAGCCGGAGTCGGCCAGCGCCGTGAGCATCGCGTGCGCGGTGGCCTTGTTGATGTCGAGCCGGCGGCACATCTCCGACAGCGAGAACGCCGTGTCGGGGTGCGCGGCGAGCAGGTTCAGCACCGCCACCGTGCGGTCCACCGCCGGGGCCGGACGCGCCATGGTCCTATCCCCTCGCCTTCCGAGCGATATCAGCGTTCTCAGTGTTACCAGCGTTATCGGTGCTCTCGCTCACCGCGGCGAACTCCGCGATGCGATCGCCGAACGCCCACGCCAGGATCCGATGCCCTTCATCGCCCGGGTGGATACCGTCGGCAAGATGCTCGGCGCGCAGGACAGCGCCGCCGGGCACCAGATGCAGGTCCCGGTCACCGCGCTCGATACGGCTCAGGACCACGTCCTCGATCGCCTCCCGGAGATCCGCCAGCGTCGCGCCCAGCTTGTTGCGCGTCTCCTCGGCGTCCGGGCGCAGCACCGGGGAGCACACCACGATCGGCACGTCCGGATGTCCCTCGCGCACTATGCGCAGGAACGCGTCCATGCCGGCCATCATCATGGTCGCGCTGTGCGGGACGCGGGTCCAGCAGTTCGTGCCGTGGTTGACGGAGATGACCGCCGGGGAGTCCAGCGCCGCGATCTGCTCCGCCGAGGCGATCTCGCCGCGGGCCGCGCCGGCGTAGCCGAGGTTGACCACGTCCAGGCCTTGCACCCGCCCGGCGATGGCCGGCCAGGACAGCGCCGGCTCGGAGGCGGACCAGCCCTCGGCGACGGAGTCGCCGTAACAGATCCAGCGCGGCTGTTTCGGCGCCGGGAGCAGCGCGCCCTGGGTGGCGCGCAGCGAGACGACCTCCGGCCTCATGCCTTCCGGCAGGTAAACCGTGATCGGCAGCGACTGGTCCGCGCCGGACAAGTCCAGGAAGGCCATCCCCTCGCCGAACATCGCGTCGGCATGCGTGATGAACGTATCCCCCTGGTAGGCGGCGAAGAACGTGCCCGCGCCGTCGCCGCGGTATCCGAGGTCTGAGGTACGGGTCCGATACGCGATCTGCACCGCGCGCGCCGCTCCGGCGAACTCCAGCCGCACCCCGACCGGGATGGTCGCCGTGCCCCAGGTATCGATCGGCAGCCGGGAGAAGTCCTTCGGATCGGCCCGCGGATAGGCCGCGCCCTGGCCCGGCGGCCAGGCGCAGCCGGCCAGGAAGGGCTCGACGGACGCGGGCCGGGAGGTGCCCGCGCGCTGACCCCGGTCGGCGTTCGACACCTCGGTTCGCGCGCTGCCACCCACGCCGTTGTGAGCCGTCATCGGTTCAGTATCAGTCCTCTCCGGGCATGGCGTAGCCGAACTTGGCCGACACTCCGCCGTCCACGACGAGCGTTTGCCCAGTGATATACGACGAAAGCCCTCCGCACAAGAACAAGATGGCCTGCGCGATGTCCGGCGGAAACGCCGAGCGGCGCAGCGGAGCGTTGCGCGCGCCGCGTTCCTTCTCCGCCTCGGAAAGGTATCCGGCCACGCGCGGTGTCAGGACCAGGCCGGGAGCCACGGCGTTGACCCGCACACCGTGAGGACCCAGTTCGACGGCCGCGGTTCGCACCAACGACATCAGTGCGGCCTTGTACGCGCCATACGCGCCGTGTGAGGGCGCGGACTGCATGCCGGAAACAGAGGCGACGACGGTCAGCACCCCGCCGCCGGTGGCGATCATGCGCGCCGCGCCGAGGCGGACGGCGTTGATCGCGTGCTGGAGCACGATGCCGTGGTGCCAGTTCCAGGAGTCCTGATCGGAGTCGAGAAGCCCGGCGTACTTGGCCATGCCGATGATGTCGACGATGCCGTCGATCCGGCCCAGCTGCGCCTCGGCGTCCTGATAGAGCTGCTCGGCCGAGGCCGGGTCGACGGCGTCGCCGGCCCAGGCCAGTCCGCCGACTTCCTTGGCGATGTCGTCGGCCAGGCCGGCGTCCAGGTCGACGCAGAAGACGCGGGCGCCGACGGCGGCGAGGGCGTGGCCGGCCTGCCGGCCGATGCCCTGGCCGGCGCCCAGCACGATGAAGTTCTTGTCGTCCAGGCGCAGCAGCGAGGCGTAGTCCGGGACCTCGGTGTCATCGGTGCGAGTCATGTCCGCCCCGTCCCCGCTCAGCTCGCCGGCCGCAGGGCGGCGTCAACGCCCTCCTTGGCCAGGGCCGGCAGCACCTCCTTGCCGAGCAGTTCGATGGTCTTCATGACCGACTCGTGCGGCAGGTAGCCGAACTGCACGTAGCAGATCAGCTGGTCCACGCCCAGCTCGGCGTATTTGAGCATCTTGGCGTAGCACTGTTCCGGGTCGCCGACGACGATCATGTCGTGGTCGCTGAACGACTTGGGGTCGAAGTTCCCGTCGGCCTGCTGCATCAGGTAGGGGAAGACCTTGTCCCGTTCCTCCTGCGTCAGGTGCGGCAGCTCCCACTCGGCGGTGAACTCGGCGATGTTCTTGTACCACCACCACACCGAGTCCCAGATCCCTGAATCCTCGCATTTGGCCATGGACTCCTCGCAGTGGACGAGGGTGTAGGCGGCGACGCGGTTGGTGGTGACCCGGGTGATCGGCTTGGGGTTGGCGGCGGCCTCCCGGTACAGCCGGATGTGCTCGGCCATCTTGTGGATCGGCTGCAGGATCGAGAACGACAGCAGCCCCAGGCCCTTCTCGCCGGCCACCGCCGAGGAGCCTTCGGAGGTGGCGGCCATCCAGCACGGCGGATGCGGGTCCTGTACCGGCTTGGGCGTCACCATCCGGCGCGGGAAGTCCAGGTACTTGCCGTGGAACTCGAAGTACTCGCTCTCCCACATCCCGACGACCGCCTCGATCGCCTCCTCCCACTGGTCGCGGGAGTGCTCGCGGTCCACGCCGAACGCGGTCTGCTCCATCGGCGTGGAGCGGCCGGTGCCCCACTCCACGCGGCCGCCGGACAGGATGTCGGCGGTGGCGACCTTCTCGGCCACCCGCATCGGCGGGGTGAAGGCGTGCGGCATCAGGGCCACGCCGAAGCCCAGCCGGATCTGCTCAGTGCACTGCGACAGCGCGCCGATGATCACCTCGGGCGCCGGGGAGTGCGAGCGGCCCTCGCGGAAGTGGTGCTCGACGTGCCAGGTGGTGTGGAAGCCGAGCTTGTCGCCGAGCTTGATCTGCTCCAGGGCCTCGCGGTAGGCGCGCTGCTCGGCCTCGCGCTGGCCGTACGGATGGGGCTTGGCCCAGGGCTTGGGCACGTCGATCTCGTAGAGCAGGTCGAGCTTCATCCTTGCGCCTCCACGTTCGGCTCGTTTGTCGGGACAAACGCACGGTCCGCTGGTCCGAACGGACCGTATGCCGAATCTGATGGACCGTCAATAGTCATCTGCGGCCCAGCTCAGAGGGTTGAGATGCAGGTCAGGCGGCCTGGAGGAGGGCGCGGACGGCGTTCGCAGCGGCGAACAGGTCGCCGGCGGGCGCGGCCGGGTACGCGTTGTCGCGATGCGCCAAGGCGGCGTCCATCGCGTGCCAGTCGGTGGCGGCCGGTTCCTGCGCGGCGCCGATGATCACTGATTCATACTCCGCGGCATCGGAGCGGGAGGAGACCAGGGGTCGAAGACGAGGGCGGTCACCACGCCCGGGCCCTTCTTGTCCCAGATCGGATACAAGGTGGTGGCGGTTCCCTTGTGCACGACGCCGGAAGTGTCCTGGACGGTGAAGACCACGTCCTCGCCGTACTCGCTCACCTGGCGGCTGAGGATCTTCACCGAGTCGGACTTCACCGTCCGGTTCAAGGAGATCCCCATGCCGAAGGCCTCCAGGGTGTTCCGGTCCAGCCCGTTGGGGTGGATGAGGGCGGTGCCGTCCTTGTCCCGCGTGGTCCATCCCGGCTGGTCCGGCGTCAGCGGCCGGTACCTCATCAGGTGCACCCAGTCGAACGCGGTCTCCGGATCGCCGGTGTCGTGCGACAGGACGACGCCCATGTCGAAGGCCGTCTTCAGCGCCACCTCCGCCGGCGGCTTGGCCAGCGGTTCGACCGCGTAGTCGTGACCGCCCTGCGCTGCGGCGTACGAGGGTGAGGGCGGGGCCGCCGCGGCCGACCGCCAGGATCCCGGAACGGAGACGGCGATGACGATCGCCAGGACCGCCGAGTTGAGGATCAGCTGAGGCTTCCAGCGGTCCGCCCGCGGCTGGTGCAGGCCGAGGAACCGGCCGGGGCCGGTGCCGGCCAGCTTGTCGCCGATCCCGAGGGAGAAGGCGCGCGACCGCGCCGGAACCGGTTCGGCCTCCTCCGCTCCGGGATCGGACCCGCTCGGCGGCGACGCCGGCAGCCGATCGCCCAGGGCCAGCCAGACCAGCCCGCCGGCCGCCACCGCTGCCGCCGGGAACAGGATCATCTCGTATCGCATGTAGCTGGAGAAGCCGACACCCGCGGAGATGACGTAGGTCGCGGCCACCCCGCCCACGAAGACCGCGGACGCGTCGGAGGCGAACCGGGCGAGCACGGAGATCCCGGCGCCGATGAGCAGCGCGTACAAGATGCGGTTGTCGTGCCACATATAGGTCATCGCCTGCTGGGTGACGAGCTTCATGGAGTGGATGAACTGCCGGAAGATGCCCCAGTACGTGGTCTCGCCGCGGCCGATGACGCCGCCGGCGTCGGTGCTCGCCAGCGTCATCGCCGCGACCTGCACCACCACCGTGGTAGCCGCCGTGACGATCAGGGAGCTCAACCACCGGTTGCGCCACGTCCGCTCGCGCACCAGACACCACAGCCAGCCCGCGCCCGCCATCGCCGGGGCCAGCACGCCGACCTGCCGGGTCAGGGCGATGAACACCGACGCGGCACCCAGCCACACCAGGTTGGCCCGGCCGATGCGGCGCTCGATCGGCAGGTTGGCGACGATCACCGCGGCCAGGCCCATGGCCAGGGTGTCGGTTCCGGCCCACGAGAAGACGGTGACCGTCGGCACCAGAGTGAAGGTGCCGGCCACGATGACGGCCACCGCCGGGCCGTACAGCCGCTGCAGAACGTGGGCGGTGGCCCACAGGAACAGGATCACGCCGAGGAACGGAATGGCCAGCGATCCGCCGGACAGCCCCCACAGCCAGATGAATGGGATCGACAGCACCGGGTACAGGAGCCGGGTGCGGACCATCTGCCAACTCGGGTCGTTGTCCGCGAAGTACCACGGCGACAGGTTCCAGGAGGGCGAGATCCCCCGCTCGATGCGGACCGCGTCACCCCACGAGTGGCCCAGGTCCCGGGACATCATGGGCAGGTAGTACCGGCTGTCAGGCGGGTGGTTCCACCCCTGGCGGCTGGTGATCTGGAACGCCATGGTGGCCACGACCATCGGGAGGATGAGCAGCAGGACCCCGAGACGTACCCCGAACACGTCGCGGCTCAGAAGCGAGGCGACCAGGTCTGGCACCGGCTTACCGGGCCACCACCGTCGCCCGCGTCCAGACGCTGTCCGCTCCACGTCAGCGACGACGGTGTCCGCGCTCATCTCAGTCCACTCCCGATCCATCGGCCGTCGGCGGCACATCCCGCCGGCGTCCACCCGCCCCGATACACAAAATGATGCGCGGATACCTCGCCTTGGTTGCAAGGCATGGTATCCGCGCACCGTGCTACCCGGGGCCGGGCCCCGGATTTCCGCGCCAGGCTCAGGCCTCGATGCGCTCGCCCGAGGTCGCCGAGAACAGGTGGGTCTCGCTGCCGCGCGGCTTGACGTACAGCGTGTCGCCCTTCATCGGCACCGCACGGGCGTCGACGCGCACGATCAGGTCCACGTCGTGGTCGCCGACGTGCGCCGAGCAGTAGGCGAAGGCGTCCGCGCCGAGCTCCTCGACCAGGTTCACGCTGACCGCGATCGCGCCCTCCGCGTTGCCCTGGAAGTCGAAGGACTCGGGCCGCACGCCGACGGTCAGCGTGGACGCGCCGCCGCTGGAGGCCACGCCGAGGGCGTCGCGGGAGACCGGGATGGTCAGGCCGTCGAACTTCACGCCGTCCTCGACGATCGGCACCTCGATGAGGTTCATCGCCGGGGAGCCGATGAAGCCCGCGACGAACACGTTCGCCGGCTTCTCGTACATCGCCCGCGGGGTGTCGCACTGCTGGAGCAGGCCGTCCTTCAGCACCGCCACCCGGTCGCCCATGGTCATCGCCTCGACCTGGTCGTGGGTGACGTAGACGGTGGTGATGCCCAGCCGGCGCTGCAGCGAGGCGATCTGGGTACGGGTCTGCACGCGCAGCTTCGCGTCCAGGTTGGACAGCGGCTCGTCCATGAGGAAGACCTTGGGCTCGCGCACGATCGCCCGGCCCATCGCGACCCGCTGCCGCTGACCGCCGGACAGCGCCTTCGGCTTGCGGTTGAGGTACTCGGTCAGCTCCAGGAGCTTCGCGGCCTCCTCCACGCGCTTGGCGATGGTGGCCTTGTCGACCTTGGCGATCTTCAGCGCGAAGCCCATGTTCTCCGCGACCGTCATGTGCGGGTACAGCGCGTAGTTCTGGAACACCATCGCGATGTCGCGGTCCTTCGGCGGCAGGTGCGTGACGTCCCGGTCGCCGATGAAGATGCCGCCGGAGGACACTTCCTCCAGCCCGGCGAGCATGCGCAGCGACGTGGACTTACCGCAACCGGAGGGGCCGACCAGAACCAGGAACTCGCCGTCGGCGATCTCCAGGTTCAGCTTGTCGACAGCGGGGCGATCAGCACCCGGGTAGACGCACGAAGCGTCCTGATAGACGACACCAGCCATGGTGCACTCCCTTTCAACCGGCAGGAACGTGCCGGACGATCCGTGTTGGAAAGGTGGTCGGGCGCGGGTGCGCTCGGCCGTAGGTGTGACGGTACCTCGCGGCGGGCGGGGTTGTCACCAGATCACCCTGCTCATCCCCGGGCGGGAAACAGGAACCGCAATGAGGTCGGGTACTGTGACGCGGTATCCGGACGGCATCCGCAGTGGAGAGTTCCCGGCCCGGAGACGCGCCGGATCATTCCCAGCAGAAGGGCTAGCGATGCAGCCGCCAGCGGTGCTCGACCGGATACGCAATACCGTTACCCGCGGTGTTCAAATGAATACATCGGGCGACATCATCACCGTGCATCGCGTGCTCACCGCAGTCGCGGCCCTGAGCTTGCTGTGGGGTGCGGAGTCCTCCTACGGGGCGGGTTCCCGCCTGCCGTTGGCCGGTGTCGCGTCCGTGATCGCGTTCGTAGGCTCGATCGCCATCGTCATCGGCGCCACCGTCGCCAAGGACACCCGGGTCCTGATCCGACTCGACCTGGCACTGCTGGCCTTGTCGCTTGTCGTGCTGGGAGCGTGGGTCGGATCGGATCTGCTCCTCGACACGTCATATCGGACGGACGAGGAGGTGTTCGTCCAATACGGTGCGCATCTCATATCACAGGGCAAGAATCCATACGGCGTCGATATGACATCGGCGTTCCAGATGTTCCCATTGGCCCCGCAACAGTTCACCCCGCGGCTGGACGGCTCATTTCCCACCGGCATGGGCTATCCGGCCCTGCCCATGCTGTTGACCTGGGTCGCGAACCTGTTCACCGGCGGCTACCACACGATCATCGTCCTCAACCTGGTCGCGGCGTGCGTCTCGGCGGTGCTGGCCTTCCTGATGCTGCCCATCCGGTTCCGGCCGCTGGGCGTGCTGCTCACGGTCGGCATGCCCGGCCTGGTCCTGCACGTCGAGTTCGGCTTCATCCAAGTCCTGATGCTGCCGTTCCTGCTGGCCGCTTCCTGGAACTGGTCCGAAACCGGCCGGGCCGGCAAACTCCGCAAGTCCGGCGTCGCCCGGGCGGTCTGCCTGGGCCTGGCGATATCGATCCAGCAACTGGCCTGGTTCACCGTGCCCTTCGTGCTCGTCGGTCTGTATCTGCTGCGCCGGGGCGAGTTGGGCCGCCGCGGAACGGTGCTCACGGTGGTGCGGTTCGCGGCCATCGCCGCCGGCACCTTCGCCGCGGTCAACCTGCCGTTCGCGGTCACCGCGCCGAAGGCGTGGTTCAACGGCATCATGGAACCGCTCACGCAGCACGCCATCCCGCTCGGCAACGGCTTGATAGGCCTGACCGAGGCGCTGGGCATCGGGAGCGGAAACCTGTCGTGGTACAGCAATGGCGCACTCCTGCTGCTGATCACGCTGCTGCTCGCGTACTCGTTGTATTTCCGGGTCCTCGGTTCGGCCGTGTTCGTCCTGCCCTTCGTCGGTCTGCTGTTCTCGTCGCGGTCGCTGGCGGCCTACTTCGTCCCGCTCGCCGTGTTGTGGGGCGTGTCCCTGCTCTGCGCCGACCGTGAGGCGTTCGCCGCCACCCCGCGGCTGTTCGACAACCGCTTCAGCGACCGGGCCCGCAAACTGATCGTCACGGCCAGCGCCCTGCCGTCCATCGCGCTCCTGGGCCTGGCCACGACCGCCTCCCAGCCCCTGAAGGTCGCGATCCTCAGCACCGACTCGATCGGTCCGCTGCACCTGGTCCAGCAGATGACCGTGAAGGTCACGAACACCACCGACAAGCCGGTCAGCCCGCACTTCCTGACGTCGTCGTCCTCGCTGTTCGCGTCCACCTTCTGGTCCCAGTCGGGCGGTCCGGCCGCCCTGGCCCCGCACCAGACGGCCACCTACACGCTGAGCGGGACCAGCCAGGCGGCGATGGCGTTCGCCTCGTCGGACTTCAAGATCATGGCGGTCAGCGACGATCCGGCGGCGGTCAGCTGGAGCCCGCTCCACAAGAACGTCCCGATCTACGCGGCGATGGACGCCGGCCCGGACAACGCGGCGTATCCGGTCGGCACCGAGGTCACTTTGACGGTGCACCTGCGATCGGCCACCACCGGAAAGGACGTCAAGAAGTCCGGAGTCCGGGTGGTGCTGACCCAGACCGTTTACCTGCCGGGCATCACCCCCGGTCCCGCGACCATCAACGGGAAGCCCAAGCAGGACCCCGCCATCGCGACGACCAACGCGGACGGCATGGCGACCTTCGTCGTACACTGCGACACCCCCCAGACCCTGCCGGTGATGTTCCAGGCGCAGGTGGCGAACGGGAACCTGAGCTACTCGAGCATCGTGCCGATCATCTGGCGCTGACCTGTCCGTGGCGCGGCGTTCGGTATATTGCGCGAGACCGTACGCCGCGCCACAGACCAATCCGATATGGTCGCGACCGCAGGCCAGCCACCCCTGCTTCACAGGTGGTCCACCGACACCGTCATGCACGCTCCGCGGTCAGGGTGCGAACACTCTGTGTGTGACGTTTCCAGGAGTCCATATGCCGCAGATATCGGCCCTAGTCCGCTCACTCGGGAGCCTCGGCATGGGCGCGGTCACCTCGCTCCTTCGAGGCGAACGGGTCCCGTATCTGGGCATGGCCTCCCAGCACGCGCGCATCCGCCTCGGCCGCACCTTCGCCATCGCCGGCGTCGCGGCGTTCATCGCCTCGGTGGCGCTTCGGATCGCCGTGGCCCTGGCGCACCCCGAGAGCCAGTGGACGATGATCGACCTCAGCGTCTATTCGGGCGCGGGCGAAGCGCTCTCGCACCACCAATCCCAGCTCTATTCCAGCCGGTTCGGCATGTTCCCCCTGCCGTACATCTACCCGCCGTTCTCGGCCCTGGTGTTCCACGAGCTGGACTGGCTGACCTTCGATCAGCTCCAACTGCTGGCCGCGACGGTCAGCATCACCTGCCTGGCCGCAGTCGTCTGGGCGGCCTGGGGAATGCTCGGCTACCGGGTGAACGGCGCGCGCCTCGGTGCGGCCGGCGCCACCGCCGCGGTCTGCCTGTGGCTGGAGCCCGTCATCTCGACTTTGAACTTCGGTCAGATCAACCTGCTGGTCATGGGGCTGGTCGTGGTGGACCTCGCCCAGTCCGACCGGAAATGGACCAAGGGCATCGGTGTCGGACTGGCGACGGCGATCAAGCTGACACCCGGCCTGTTCGTCGTCTACCTGCTGATCACGCGGCGCTTCCGGGCGGCGATGGTCGCCACGGGCACCTTCGCGGTCACAGTCTTCGGGACCTGGGCCGCCCTTCCGAAGGCGTCCAGGGAGTTCTGGTTCCACGCGATCGGGGTCACCCCGGTCGGCCGAGACTACCTGTCGAACCAGTCGTTCGAAGGCCTTTTCCTGCGCCTGACGGACAACAGCGACACGGCGGCCAAGCTCCCCTGGCTGTTCTGCTGCGCGGCGATCGTCGCCGCCGGCATGGTCGCCGCCGCGCTGGCGTCCAACCGCGGCGCCGAGTTGCTCGGCATCTGCCTGACCTCCGTCGTGGCGCTCGCCATCTCGCCGATCTCGTGGACGAGCCACTGGGTGTGGTTCGCACTGCTCATCGTGCTCGCGACCGACACGGCGATCCGCTCGCGGCGCACCTGGATGCGCCTGTGGACGGCGATCGGCGTGGTCCTCCTGCTGGCCTGGCCGATGCACATCGACGGCACGGGCGTGTCGGACACCCGCCTGCCCCTCATTCCGACAGGGATGATCTGGTATGTGCCGCATACGGGAGGGCGAGAGGAAGGCTGGGACCCCGCCCAGATAATCTTCGGGAACGCGTACCTGATATGCGGAGTCGCGTTCGTGGCGGTCATGGCGGTGCGAGAGTTCCGTCGCCTGGCGCGGGGTGGTCGTGCCGGGGACGCCGAAGAATCAGTGCGTTCGAGGGGTGAGATCAAGATAAGTGTCGGTTAGCGACTGATGCTTCACGCTCTCTGGTTGCCCGGCGATCACCGACGATCGCCGGGCACTCTGGTTTGCCCAACGTTCGCCGGCGCGAAACCGACGCCCACGACAGCTTCCCGAATCATCCGGTAGCCTCGCCCAGTGACATCCGTTCCTACGAAGCCTGTCGAGCCGCAGATATCCTCCGCCTCGCCAGTCGCCACGGCTGCTGACGCCTCCGCTGACAAGCGCAAGCGCCCCAGTCTCCCCGTCGCTCTGGTGCTGGCGGGGCGGCCGCGGCAGTGGGTGAAGAACGTGCTGGTGCTGGCCGCGCCGTTGTCGGCGGCCAAGCTCAGCCATGCCGACGTGCTGCGTACCTCGGCGATCGCGTTCGTCGCGTTCTGCTTCGCGG
>JAEKKI010000308.1 GCA_019510485.1 Catenulisporales bacterium | reverse complement strand
CGTACCGACAGTCGGGCCCTGATGCACACCCCGTAGAAAGGAGCACGAGCATGCCCGTATTGATAAGACGCACCGGCCGCCGCAAAGGCCTGTCACTCATCGCTTGCCTGAGCGTGATCGGCGTGAGCGCGCTGGCGGTCGTGGGCTCGTCCGGTCCGGCGTACGCGGCGGACACCGCGTCGATCAACGGAGCCACGACGTACCAGACGATCGCCGGATTCGGCGCCTCTGAGGCGTTCGGCGAGGCGGCGACCGTGATGAACGCCTCGTCGTCGGTCCAGCAGCAGACCCTGGACGCTCTGTACAGCCCGACCAACGGCGCCGGACTGACCATCCTGCGCAACGAGATCGGCGCGACCAACGGCAACACGATCGAGCCCAACAACCCCGGCGGCCCCAACGCGACGCCGAACTACCTGTCGCTGGCGCAGATCAACCAGGACATGGGCCAGCTGTGGTTCGCCCAGCAGATCAAGAGCCGCTACGGCGTCACCAACATCTACGCCGACGCCTGGAGCGCCCCGGGCTACATGAAGACCAACAACTCCGTGTCCGGCGGCGGACAGGTCTGCGGCGCCGGAGCCTCCTGCTCCAGCGGCGACTGGCGCCAGGCCTACTCGAACTATCTGGTGCAGTACGCCAAGGACTACGCCGCGGCCGGGGTGCCGCTGACCTACCTCGGCCCCTCGAACGAGCCCGACTACACCACCAACTACGACAGCATGTCGATGAGCCCGGCGCAGATGGCCAGCCTGCTCGACGTGCTCGGACCGACCGTGAAGAACTCGGGCCTGTCCACCCAGGTCACCTGCTGCGCGCCCACCGGCTGGCCGAAGGCGGGCGACTACGCCCGCGCGATCGAGGCCGACCCGACCGCGCTGGCCGCGGTGGCCATGGTCGGCGGCCACGGCTACAGCGGCGCGCCGACCTCGCCGCTGCCCGGCTGGAACAAGCAGGCCTGGCAGACCGAGTGGTCCACCTTCGAGGGCTTCAGCACCGCCTGGGACGACGGCTCCGGCGCCTCCGGGCTGAGCTGGGCCCAGCACATCCACCAGGGCCTGACCGGCGCCAACCTCAACGCGTTCCTGTACTGGTGGGGCAGCACCACCCCCCAGGAGAACGGCGACAACGAGGGCCTGCTGGAGATCAACGGCAGCTCGGTCATCCCGACCGGCCGGCTGTGGGCCTTCGCCAACTACAGCCGCTACATCCGCCCCGGCGCCGTGCGCATCGGCGCGAGCAGCTCCAACGGCGCGGTGAACCTGAGCGCGTACAAGAACGCCGACGGCTCCGTGGCCATCGTGGCGCTCAACACCGGCAGCGGCTCCGACACGATCAACTACTCGCTGTCCAACACCGGAGTGGCCGACGGCGCGACGGTGACCCCGTACCTGACCAACAACTCGACCCACGTCGCGGCTCAGGGTACGACGACGGTCTCGGGCGGCGCCTTCAGCGCGACCATACCGGGCCGCTCGCTCGTGACGTACGTGATCCCGGGCGGCGTGCACAGCGGTAACACCGTCACGGTGACCAACCCGGGTGCGCAGACCGGGACGGCCGGGACGGCTATCAGCGGCCTGCAGGTCCAGGCCACCGACTCGGCGGCCGGCCAGACGCTGACCTACACGGCCAGCGGTCTGCCCACCGGGCTGTCGATCTCCTCCTCCGGCCTGATCACCGGGACGCCGAGCACCGGCGGGACCTACAACGTGACGGTCACCGCGACCGATTCGACCGGCGCGGCCGGGGCCGCGTCGTTCACCTGGACGATCAGCGGCGGGACCGGCGGAGGCTTCCCGAGCGGCTACCACCAACTGGTGATCGCGAAGAACAGCCTGTGCCTGGACGTCTATGGCAACAGCAGTACTGCCGGCGCGGCCATCGACCAGTACACCTGCAACGGACAGAACAACCAGAAGTTCCAGTTCGTCCCGATCTCCGGCGGCTACGGCGAGATCCAGGCGCAGAACTCCAGCCAGGACGTGACCGTGGCCAACAGCTCCACCGCTCAGGGCAC
>JAEKKI010000286.1 GCA_019510485.1 Catenulisporales bacterium | reverse complement strand
TCAGGCCCAGCGGGCCCAGGGCCGCGACGACCTCGCGCTGCCAGCTCAGCGTCACGCGCCAGAGCAGGAAGCCGGGGTGGTCCCCGGGCCCGGCGGTCATCGGGCGTCCGCCGCGAGGGCGAGCAGCCTGGTCACGACGTCGGGGAAGTCGGCGCAGATCTCCGGTCCGAACCGCGGGCCGATCTCGTCGGCGGCCGGACCGGTGATCTCGGTGCGGTAGGTGACCTTCGTGCGTCCGGAGCCCAGCTCCTCGATCAGGTGGTGGGTCGTGATCACCACGCCGGGCCCCTCGTTGACGTCGATCCACGCCGTCGGCTCGGCCACCTCGCGGATCGTCATGGGGATCGGGTCCTCGCCGGGCGGCGTCATGGTGAACGCCGTGCCGGCCGCGAACGGGCCGCTCATCGCGACCTCGCCGACGCCGTCGTTCCAGGTGTGCCAGCCCAGCGGATCGGCCCAGAGCTTCCAGACCGCGTGCGGCGTGACCTCGGCTTCGGCGCTGTATTCGTACTCCCACATGACGACCCCTCCTGGGTAGTTGCTATGCGCACAGACTATCTGCGCGCAGACTATTTGGCGACCCCCGGCGCCGCCTCAGCCCTCTGGCACCACGTGTAGCCTCCGCGCAGCCGCGCATACTGACGCCGACGATGGCATGCGGACTGGACGAATCGAGGACAGCATGGACTCCGTGAGCGAATTCGAAGTGCGGTCGGCGGAGAAGATGGTGGCCGAGGGCGCACCGGTCTTCGAGGAAGGCGCGGCGCCCTCGGTCGGGGACGACGGACAGCTCGTGGGCGAGGAGTTCGAGGACGACGACGAATTCGACGTCATCGTGATCGGCGCCGGTCCCACCGGGGAGAACCTCGCCGAGCGCGCGCACGCCGGGGGCCTGCGCGTCGCCATCGTCGAACACGAACTCGTCGGCGGCGAATGCTCCTACTGGGCCTGTATGCCCAGCAAGGCGCTGCTGCGCCCGGTCGCCGCGCTGGCCGACGCCCGGCGGGTGGCCGGTGCGCAGCAGGCGGTGACCGGCGTGCTGGACAACGCCGCGGTGCTGGCGCGCCGGGACGGCTTCGTCTCGAACTGGAAGGACGACAGCCAGGCCGCGTGGCTGGACACGACCGGGATCCATCTCGTGCGCGGCCACGGCCGGCTGGACGGCGCCCGCCGGGTGGTGGTCCGCGGTGTCGGCGACGGCGACGGCGCCGAACGGATCCTGCGCGCGCGGCACGCCGTCGCCATCTGCACCGGCTCCAAGGCGGCGCTGCCGGACCTGCCGGGCCTGGCCGAGGCCCGCGTGTGGACCAGCCGCGAGGCCACCGGCGCCAAGAGCGTGCCGGCCCGGCTGGCCGTGGTCGGCGGCGGCGTGGTGGCGGTGGAGATGGCCACGGCGTTCAGCGCGCTGGGCAGCGAGGTCACGATGCTGGTCCGCGATCAGCGGCTGCTGACCGGCGTGGAGCCGTTCGCCGGGGAACTGGTCGCCCAGAGTCTGACCGACGCCGGGGTCGACATCCGCTTCGGCGAGTCGGTGACCGCGGTCAGCCGGGACAGCGCGGACAACGTCGTTCTGCCCCTGAGCGGCGGCGGCAGCCTGATCGCCGACGAGGTGCTGTTCGCCACCGGCCGCCGCCCGGCCACCGACGGCCTGGGCCTGGAGAGCGTCGGCCTGAAGTCCGGTGACTGGCTCTCCGTCGACGACACCGGCCGGGTGGCCGGCCCCGACGGCGGCTGGCTCTACGCGGCCGGCGACGTCAACCACCGGGCGTTGCTCACCCACCAGGGCAAGTATCAGGGCCGGATCTTCGGCGCCGTGATCGCCGACCGGGCCTTCGGCCGCCGGCTGGACGAGCGGCCCTGGGGCCGCAGCGTCGCCACCGCCGACCTGGCCGCCGTGCCGCAGGTGGTGTTCAGCGATCCCGAGGTGGCGGCGGTCGGCCCGACCCTGGAGCAGGCGACGGCCCGGGGCCTGCGGGTCCGGGCCGTGGACTACGACCTCGGCCGGGTCTCGGGCGCCGCGCTGTACGCCGACGACTACCACGGCCGCGCCCGCGCGGTCGTCGACCTGGACCGCGAAGCGCTGGTCGGCGTGACGTTCGTCGGGCCCGGCGTGGCCGAGCTGGTGCACTCCGCGACCGTCGCCGTGGCCGGCGAAGTGCCGCTGAGCCGGCTGTGGCACGCGGTCCCGGCGTATCCGACGATCAGTGAGGTGTGGCTGCGGCTGCTGGAGACCTATCGTGGCTGACAGCGTCAGCGGTTACAGGGACAGCGACAGTGACAGCGGCGTCGGCCGCTCGGAAGGGCGGAATGCGATGGCGATAGTCTCGCGGGGCTTCCACGGCCGCCGGCGGCCCTCGGACCACCGGCTGCCGCCGGGGCAGTACGAGACGCGGGACTTCCCGGTGCTGTCCGCCGGACCCACGCCCCGGATCAGCCGCGACACTTGGGAGTTCACCGTCGTCACCGAGACGGGCGTCCGGCACAGCTGGAACTGGTCGCAGCTGATGGCGCTGCCGAGCGAACACCCTTTGGTGGACCTGCACTGCGTGACGAAGTGGTCGAAGTTCGACACCACCTGGCAGGGCGTGTCGCTGGACATGCTGCTGGCCGAGGTCGAGACCGAGGCCGAATACGTGCTCGTCCATTCCTACGGCGGCTACACCACGAACCTGCCGCTGAAGGACCTGCTCGACGGCCACGCCTGGATCGCCTACGGCTACGACGGCGCCGATCTGCCGCCGGAGCACGGCGGTCCGGCGCGGCTGCTGGTACCGCACCTGTACCTGTGGAAGTCGGCCAAATGGGTGCGCGGCCTGCAGTTACTGACCCGGGACGAGTCCGGCTTCTGGGAGAGCGCCGGCTATCACGACTACGGAGACCCATGGCGCGAGCAGCGATATCAGGGCGACTAGGCGAGCGGCTGCGGTGGCGGGTCGCGACGCTGGTCGGACAGCGGGACGAGACGCCGGGCGCGCGCACGCTGGTGTTCGACGTACCGGGCTGGCCGGGGCACCTGGCCGGCCAGCACGTCGATCTGCGGCTGACCGCCGACGACGGCTACAGCACCCAGCGCAGCTACTCCATCGCCTCGGCCCCCGACGGCGAAGCGGTGGAGCTCACCGTGCAGCGGATCGGCGACGGCGAGGTGTCGCCGTACCTGGCCGACGACCTGGTGGCCGGCGACCTGCTGGAGATGCGCGGCCCGGTCGGCGGCTGGTTCGTGTGGCGCCCGGAGCAGACCGAACCGGTCCTGCTGGTCGCCGGCGGCTCCGGGATCGTGCCGCTGATGGCGATGATCCGCGCCCGGCGCCAGAGCGCGGCCGAGGCACCGTTCCGGCTGCTGTACTCGGTGCGGTCACCGGCCGACCTGATCTACCGCGCCGAGCTTCAGGAACCTGATCCGGCCCTGGAGACCACGTTCCTGTTCACCCGCGAGACGCCGGCGGATTGGCGGCGCCCGGCCGGGCGGGTGACGCAGAGCGATCTGGCCGCCGTCGCCTGGCCGCCGCCGACCGGGGCCACGATCTATGTGTGCGGCCCGACCGGGTTCGTCGAGAACGCGGCGGACCTGCTGGTCGGACTCGGCCACGACCCCGAACGGATCCGTACCGAACGCTTCGGCCCGACAGGAGGCTGACGATGTCCGATCCGTTCACTGACGAGACCGCCGTCGCGTATGAGGACGGCGTCTACGAGGACGGCAACGCGCTGGCCGGACCGCTCTCGGAGATCTTCGCCGTGGACATCACGGCCGCGCAGGGCTGCTGCACCGGCTGCGGTGCCACGGGCCCGATCGCGCGGCTGCGGGTCTACGGCCCGGCGCCGGGGCTGGTGGCCCGCTGTCCGGAGTGCGGTCAGGTGGTGCTGCGTTTGGTGCGCGGTCCGGATTCGGCGTGGCTGGATCTGCGGGGCACGGTGAGTCTGCGGATCCGGCTGGGGGAGTGAGCCGCGGCTCGTTTCCGGCCGACGGCTCACGGCACCACGGTCACCGGCCACTTGCCGGCCTTGACCAGCCGTATCGCGACCGACCCCACGATCCGGTGCCCGGCCTTCTCGGAGGCCCCGATCACCACCGCGTCGGCCCTGAGCCGGGTCGCGAAGTCGACCAGGCCGCGGTAGGGATCGCCCTCGCCGACGTGGAAGTCCCAGTTGGTGTGGGTGCCTTCCGGCTGCTGCCGCGCCGCCTCCTCGATCTGTGCGCGCAGGTCCGCGGCGATGGTGCGGTGGGCCGTCACCATCTCCGCGGCCGCCGCCGGAGACATCGACGCCGGCAGCGGCTGGATGTAGACCAGCGCGAGCTTCGAGCGTTGCCGGCGGGCCAGACCCGCGGCGTAGGCGGCGGCGCGGATCGAGGACTCCGAGCCGTCGACGCCCGCCATGATCACCAACGGCCCGTCGGTGCCCAGCTCGAACATCTGCCACCTCGCTCGCTTCGGACCGTGGATGTTCTTATGCACTGAGCATACGGAAGGTGCGTCGCGGTGGCCGTGCGGCTGTGCAGGTGGTCGGGCTCGCAGCCCGGCGGACCGACGGGGAAGTCAGAGGGCGGATTGTCGCAATCCGCCCTTTCAGTGCCCCAGGTCGATCACCGGCCGGTCCTGGTCGGCGTGCCAGACGTTCCCCTTGAACGTCAGCGTCAATCCCTTGGCGTGCCCGTCGAGCATGAACACCAGCGCGCCGGAGGCCGTCTCGCCGGGCTTCATGGTGCGGTCCTGGAACTGCTTGGCCTCCGGCAGGTCGTCCGTCGCCGAGATCGAGACGAGGTACCCGATGTTCCCGCTGTCACGCAGGTCGAAGGCGCCGAGCGTGGAGAACATCAGCGGCTGGTCGCTGACGTTGGTGGCCTCGAAGTCCAGCAGGAGAAAGGCTTTTGTCGGCGGCACTTGGAAGTGCGCGCCGGCCGGCGGGGTGTAGGGCAGCGTGACGGAGTGGATCTTGAGCTTGTAGCCGCCCTCGGTGACGATATCGGTCACCTTGTGGTCGGGCGTCGGGCCGTGGAATTCCGACGTCGGGGAGTCCGATGACGCCGGCGCCGGCGATGACGAACTGGACGCGACTTTGTCGGAGCTGTCGGAGCTGTCGGAAGGAGAGCTCTGAGAATCCGACGTCTGCGGAGCCGACGGTCTGCCCGGCCCCGAGTCGCTCACCGTGACGCCGGACATCGTCGCCGCCCGCGCTGCCCCGGCCGCCCCGGTCGTACCCTGCGACGCGCACGCGGCCGCCGACAACGCGAGCGCACCGGCCGCCAGCAGAGCGCGCACCCCTATACCGGATCGCTGTGCGTCCCTGGACATCGTCCACCCCCATGCCTGAAGTACCCCGTGTAGCCCGCGCCTTCAGTACGCGGGCGAGGCCAGCCTAGCGAGGCTCCGCCACGGTTACGGCACCCGGGTCGGCATCGGCAACCACCACGTGATCCCGGCACCGATCTGCCGGAACCCACAGGACTCGTACAACAGCTTGCCCTCCGGCGTCGCGTTCAGCACCGCGTGCTGTGCCCCGGCCGCCGCTGCCGCGCCCACCACCGCGCGAAGCAGTCCGGTGCCGAGGCCGCGCCGTCGGAACGGCGGCCACACCTCCATGTCGAACACCCCGGCCGTGTCCCCGGTCAGGTGCGACCACGCCCGGCCGGCGAACCCACCGCCCGGTCCGTCGTACGCGGCGGCGTACCACGAATGCCGCGGACGCTGCCGGGTCAAGGCCAGCGAGGCACCATAGGCCGCGTATTCGCCGCGGTAGTCATCAGTGTCCTGCTGGAGCTCGACGCGGGGGTCGTCGGCGACTCCGACCACGTCCACCGGCGCCGTCATCCACCACGGCGCCCACCCCCGCTCGAACCCGGCCGCCGCCAGCGCCGACGCGTCGACGTCCGACCCCAGCCACGCACCGACCATCCGCACGCCGGAATCCCGTGCGCGCTCCAGGCCCCGCCGCAGCGCGTCGCCCGGGATCCGCGTGGGGAACATCAAGTTCTGCGCGTCGTCTTCTCGCATCCACGTCAGCGGCCCGTCGCTCCACGTCTCGCCGAACAGTGCCGCCCGGCATCGATACCAGCAGGTCTGAGCGGCTTCGCAGTGCGCGATGGTGACCATGGAGCCAGGCTAGTGTCGTGGTCAGACAGGATCAGCCGAGTACAGCCGAAGCCGGCGGTCGGCGAAGATCGCCGTATCAGCCCTTGACGTCGCGCGCGTCCAACCGCATGTGGATGTCCGCCAACGACTCCGCCACCACCGCCCGCATCGCCGCCTCGGCCGCCCGCGGATCCCCGGCCGCCACCGCGACGGCGACCGCGTCGTGCCGCATGGCGTCGGCCGGATCGGGCGCCGTCGGCAGCAGCTTCAGCTCCGAGCGGCCGCGGAGCAGTTCCTCGGTCACCGGCGCCAGCTGCGCGAACAGCGGGTTGCCGCACATGCCGAGCACGATCTGGTGGAAGTCGACGTCCGCCTCCAGGAACGCCTTCCGATCGCGCGCCGCCGCGGCGGCCCGCATCCGGGCCGAGCTCTCCAGCAGCTTCGTGCGCTGCCCGCGGTCCCCGCGCTTCGCCGCCGCGAATGCGGCAGCCGGCTCCACCGCGCCGCGCAGCTCCGTCAGCTCGTCCAGCAGCGCCGTCCGGGACGGTCCGGCCAGGCGCCAGCGGATCACGTCGGGATCGTACAGATGCCACTCGGACACCGGACGCACGGTCAGCCCGACGCGCGGACTGCTGCGCAGCAACCGCTTGGACTGCAGGGCCTGGACCGCTTCCCGGACCACGGTGCGGCTGACCGTGAAGCGCTCGGCCAGATCCTCGGTGCGCAGGACGTCACCGGGCTTGTGCTCGCCGCCGGCGATGGCCCGGCCGAGTGTGTCGGCGACCGTGGCGGCCAATCCCTTGCCCAAATCCGGCATGCATTCCTCCCGAGGTTGGTAGACGTGCCCGACTATCATCCCGCGCGCGGCTTCGTGTTACGGAATAGTCAAGGACACTTTAATCTTCATACCATTTAGCCTACGGTGGCGCTGGCGCGTCCCCGTGGGTCGCGTACCAGTCAAAGGAGACTCAACACCATGACTTCAGCTGGCAAGGCAGCGGTTCCCCCGCCGGTCCTGCTGGTCACCGGCGTGTCCGGGAGCGGCAAGACCACCATCGGCTCGCTGCTGGCCGGGCGGCTGGGCTGGGAGTACGCCGAAGCGGACGCCTTCCACCCGGCCGCGAACATCGCCAAGATGGCCGCCGGCCACCCGCTCACCGACGAGGACCGGTGGCCGTGGCTGGACGCCATCGGCGCCTGGATCGACGCCGTGGGCGTCAAGGGCCGCCCCGGCGTCGTCACGTCCTCGGCGCTCAAGCGCGTCTACCGCGACCGGCTGCGCGCCGGCCGTCCGCAGGTCCGGCTGATCTTCCTGGACGTCGACCGGGACACCGTCGCCCGCCGGCTCACCGCGCGCAACGGCCACTTCTTCCCGCCGGAACTGCTCGACTCGCAGTTCGCCGACCTGGAGCCGCCCACAGCCGACGAGCATCCGGTTCGGGCGGATGTGAAGGGCGAGCCGTTGGCGATCGTGGAGAAGCTGATCCGCGCCGAACACCTGGAGGCCGTCGAGGCCGCTCATGGCAGCGCGCAATCTCAGGGAGGGATAGGCGCATGATCACCCCCACACTGTCCGCCTCGCCGACCGTGGCGACGGCCGCCGCCGCGGCGACGAAGA
>JAEKKI010000309.1 GCA_019510485.1 Catenulisporales bacterium | reverse complement strand
CCCGCCTGCGCCGGGCCGACGAGCCGAAGCCGGAGACGCTGGCGATCGGCGACCTGTCCATCGACGTGGCCGGCCACTCGGTCAAGCGCGACGGCCGGCAGATCCCGCTCACCCCGCTGGAGTTCGACCTGCTGGTCGCCCTGGCGCGCAAGCCGTGGCAGGTCTTCACCCGCGAGGTCCTGCTGGAACAGGTCTGGGGCTACCGCCACGCCGCGGACACCCGGCTGGTGAACGTCCACGTGCAGCGGCTTCGCAGCAAGATCGAGATCGACCCGGAGAACCCGGAGATCGTGGTGACCGTGCGCGGCGTGGGCTACAAAGCCGGCCCGGCGTAGCGGCGGGCGAGCCGACCGTGACGACGGGGAAGTAGAAGCGGTCCATGCGGGTCTCCACGTTCACCGGCGGGGCGAAACGGCTGGTCCGCGCCGTCCTGGAGCTCCCGGCGACCTGGCGCGGCTCGCTGCAACTGCGCGTCGTCTCCCTGACACTCCTGATGTCGATCGTCATCGCGTTCCTGCTCGGCTGGGTGCTGAACTCCAAGATCCGCGACGGCCTGGTGCAGGCGAAGGAGAGCTCGTCGGCGGCGATGGTCAGCAGCGGGTTCAGCGAGGCGAACAATCTCATCGCCGCCTCGGCGGAGCGGCTCCAGAGCCAGAGCGTCGCCGCGGGCGGACCGGCGAGGCAGCCGAACCTGCCGGCCTGGGTCGGCGAGCTGAACACCATGCTCGACAACCTGTGCAGCGGCTCCAGCAACGACACCTACCAGGTGCTGCTGCTCGCCGGCACCTACGACCTGCCGGTCGGCGGCTTCGAGTGCGGCGGGCTCCTCCAGAGCAGCATCCCGGACCTGCTGTCGAACCCGAAGACGAGCAGGCTGAGCGTCTACGGACCGGACCAGGTGAACCACGTCCAGTCCATCACCACGACGCTGAAGTACTTCGTGCAGTCCGCGGGCAACGAGGTGACGACGGCTCCGTCCGGCGGCACCGCGGTCGACCACACGACCCCGGGCCTGGTGTACGGGCAGAAGTTCAGGCTGCCCGACACCACCGAGGACATCCAGCTGTACTACGCGTTCCCGTTCACGAGCGAGAGCGAGGCGCTGACCTTCGACAACCGGCTGATCGTCGGGGTCGGCGCGGTGCTGGTGCTGGCCCTGGCCGCGGTGGCGTGGTTCATCACGCGCCTGGTGGTCACGCCGGTGCGGCAGGCCGCCGGGATCGCCGAGCGGCTGGCCGACGGCCGCTTCGACGAGCGGATGCGGGTGCGCGGCGAGGACGACCTGGCGCGGCTGGCGACGTCGTTCAACACCATGGCCGGCAACCTGCAGCGGCAGATCCGCAAGCTGGAAGAGCTCTCCCGGGTGCAGCGCCGCTTCGTCTCCGACGTCTCCCACGAGCTGCGCACTCCCTTGACCACGGTCCGGATGGCGGCCGACGTCCTGCATGACGCGCGCGAGGATTTCACCGGCCCCACCGCCCGCTCGGCCGAACTCTTGCAGACCCAGCTGGACCGGTTCGAGGAACTGCTCGGCGACCTGCTGGAGATCAGCCGCTTCGACGCCGGCGCCGCGGTGCTGGACGCCGAACCGGTCGACCTGCGCCTGCTGGTCCGCCGCGTCGTCGACAGCAGCGCGGTGCTGGCCGAGCGCAAGGGCTCCGACGTGCGGATCGTCACCCCCGACAGCCCGTGCGTGGCCGAGATCGACCCGCGCCGCATCGAGCGGATCCTGCGCAACCTGGTGGTCAACGCGATCGAGCACAGTGAGGGCCGGCCGGTGGTGGTCAAGGTCGCCGCCTCCGCCGACGCGGTCGCCGTCGCGGTTCGCGACTACGGCGTCGGCCTGAAGCCCGGCGAGTCGTCGCTGGTGTTCGGCCGCTTCTGGCGCGCCGACCCCGCGCGCGCCCGTACCACCGGCGGCACCGGCCTGGGCCTGGCGATCTCGCTGGAGGACGCCCACCTGCACCACGGCTGGCTCCAGGCCTGGGGCGAGCCCGGCGGCGGCTCGCAGTTCCGGCTGACGCTGCC
>JAEKKI010000285.1 GCA_019510485.1 Catenulisporales bacterium | reverse complement strand
GGTCCGGGCGGTCGCACCGGCGGCGGTCCGCGTCCCGGCGGCGCTCCGGCCGGCGGCGGCGCACGTCCCGGCGGCGGTGGCGGCTACGGCGGCCCGCGCCCCGGCGGCGGTGCCCCCGGCGGCGGCGGTGGTGGCGGCGGCTACGGCGGTCCGCGTCCCGGCGGCGGCTTCACCGGCCGCGGCGGCCGCGCGGGCGGCGGCGGTACCGCGGGTGCCTTCGGGCGTCCCGGCGGCCGTCCCGGCCGCGGCCGCAAGTCCAAGAAGCAGCGGCGTCAAGAGTTCGACAACATGCAGGCCCCGTCGCTCGGCGGCGCCATGCTGCCCCGCGGCGGCGGGCAGACCATCCGGCTGCCGCGCGGCGCCTCGCTGACCGACTTCGCCGAGCGCATCGGCGCCAACCCGGCGTCGCTGGTGCAGGTGATGTTCCACCTCGGCGAGATGGTGACGGCGACGCAGTCGGTCTCCGACGACGTCTTCGAGCTGCTCGGCCAGGAGCTCAACTTCACCGTGCAGATCGTCTCGCCGGAGGAGGAGGACCGCGCGCTGCTGGAGTCCTTCGACATCGACTTCGGCGAGAACGAGGGCGGCGAGGACGAGCTGCAGGCCCGCCCGCCGGTCGTGACCGTCATGGGTCACGTCGACCACGGCAAGACCCGGCTGCTGGACGCCATCCGCAAGACCAACGTCACCGAGGGCGAGGCCGGCGGCATCACCCAGCACATCGGCGCCTACCAGGTGGTCGCGGAGGTGGCCGGCAACGAGCGGGCCATCACCTTCATCGACACCCCGGGCCACGAGGCGTTCACCGCCATGCGGGCCCGCGGCGCCAAGGCGACGGACATCGCGATCCTGGTGGTCGCGGCGGACGACGGCGTGATGCCGCAGACCATCGAGGCGCTGAACCACGCCCAGGCCGCGGACGTGCCGATCGTGGTCGCGGTCAACAAGATCGACAAGGAGGGCGCGGACCCGATGAAGGTCCGCGGCCAGCTCACCGAGTACGGCCTGGTGGCCGAGGAGTTCGGCGGCGACACCATGTTCGTCGACATCTCCGCGCGGGAGGGCCTGAACATCGAGGCGCTGCTGGAGGCGGTCATCCTGACCGCCGACGCCTCGCTGGACCTGCGGGCCAACCCGGACATGGACGCCCAGGGCGTGGCGATCGAGGCCAACCTCGACCGCGGCCGCGGCGCCGTGGCCACCGTCCTGGTGCAGCGCGGCACGCTGCGGGTCGGCGACTCCATGGTCGTCGGCGACGCCTACGGCCGGGTGCGCGCCATGATGGACGAGAACGGCGAGTCGGTCGCCGAGGCGGGCCCGTCCCGTCCGGTGCAGGTGCTCGGCCTGACCTCGGTCCCCGGCGCCGGCGACACCTTCCTGGTGGTCGAGGAGGACCGCGTGGCCCGGCAGATCGCCGAGCGCCGCGCGACCCGCGAGCGGAACGCGGCCATGGCCCGCTCCCGCAAGCGCGTCTCGATCGAGGACTGGGAGAAGGTCATCAAGGCCGGCGAGGTCCAGCAGCTCAACCTCATCATCAAGGGTGACGGCGCGGGCTCGGTCGAGGCCCTGGAGGACTCGCTGCTCAAGCTGGACGTCGGCGAGGAGGTGGACCTGCGCGTCGTGCACCGCGGCGTCGGCTCCATCACCGAGTCCGACGTGGACCTGGCGATGGCCTCCGACGCGGTCATCCTCGGCTTCAACGTCCGGCCCGACGGCCGGGCCAAGACCAAGGCCGACCGCGAGGGCGTCGAGATCCGCTTCTACTCGGTCATCTACCAGGCGATCGAGGAGATCGAGGCGGCCCTGAAGGGCATGCTGAAGCCGGAGTACGAGGAAGTGCAGCTCGGCACCGCCGAGATCCGCGCGGTCTTCCGCTCCAGCAAGATCGGCAACATCGCCGGCTGTATCGTCCGCAGCGGCCTGATCCGCCGGAACACCAAGGCGCGCCTCATCCGGGGCGGTTCCGTGGTGGCCGACAACCTCACCATCGAGGGTCTGCGGCGGGAGAAGGACGACGTCACGGAGGTCCGCGAAGGCTTCGAGTGCGGTATCAATCTCGGAAACTTCAACGACATCAAGGAAGAGGACGTCATCGAGACCTTCGAGATGCGGGAGAAGCCGCGCTCGTAGCTCGATAAAGGGGCGGCCCATCCGGGCCGCCCCTACTACTCTCTATATGTATAGAGACTCATCCCCTGGGCCGGGTTGGCCCTGATGTGCAGTGTTCGTGGGGAGTATGACCCTCGACATCCTCCTGGGCGACGTTCATTCGCTGAAGGAGAAGCGCGGGATCGTGAAGCCGATCCTGGCCGAGCTCGACAAGCGCGCCGGGGTCGGCGCCGCCGAGACCGGCTACCACAACCTCCACCGCCGCGCGGAGATCGGCGTCGCGGTGGTCGCGGCCACGGCCGCACGAGTGAACGAGGTCCTCGACGATCTTGAGGGCGCCGTAGCGTGGCGCCCGGAGATCGAGCTGCTCGGCGTCCGCCGGAAGCTTCGCAGCGACGATGACGACTAGGAATCCGAGCAAGAAGGAGTGAGTTCGCATGGCGAACAACGGAACGCGCGCCGCGAAGCTGGCCGACCGGATCCGGGTGATCGTCGCCGAGACCCTCAAGACGCGGGTCAAGGACCCCCGGCTCGGATTCGTCACCATCACCGACGTCCGGATCACCGGCGATCTGCGCGACGCCACGGTGTTCTACACCGTCTACGGCAACGAGGACGAGCGCGCGGAGTCCGCGGCCGCCCTGGAGTCGGCCAAGGGCGTCCTGCGCACGGAGGTGGGCCGGCAGACCGGGGTGAAGCACACGCCGTCGCTGACCTTCGTCGCCGACGCCATCCCGGAGGGCGCGCGCAACATCGAGGAGCTGCTGGCCAAGGTCGCGGTGTCGGACGCCGCGGTCCGCGAGGCGGCGGCCACCGCGGCCTACGCCGGGGAGCCCGACCCCTACAAGGCGCCGCGCGAGGACGACGACGAGTTCGACGAGGCCCTCGACGACGCGGCCGCGGCCGACCCGGCCGACCCGGCCGGCACCGAGGACGCCTGAGCCGGTGGGCAAGCGCACCAAGGCCGACGACGGCCCCGGCGGCCTGGTGATCGTCGACAAGCCGGCCGGCTGGACCTCCCACGACGTGGTGGGCCGGGTCCGCCGGCTGGCGCGCACCCGGCGCGTCGGCCACGCCGGCACCCTGGACCCGATGGCCACTGGCGTTCTGGTGGTGGGGGTGGAGAAGACCACCCGGCTGCTCGGGCACTTGGCGCTGACCCGCAAGACCTACGAGGCGACCATCCGCCTAGGTCAGAGCACTGTCACCGACGACGCCGAGGGCGAGGTCACGCACAGCGCCGACGCCTCGAATGTGTCAGATGACATGATCCGTGGCGTGATTCCGTCCCTGACCGGAGAGATCATGCAGCGGCCGTCGGCGGTATCGGCGATCAAGGTGGACGGCGTGCGCTCGTACAAGCGGGTGCGCGAGGGCGAGGCGGTGGAGCTGGCCGCGCGGCCGGTGACGGTCCACCGCTTCGAGGTCCACGCGATCCGCCGGGCCGGCTCGCCGGAGACACCGGTCGATCTCGACGTGACGGTGGAATGCTCCTCCGGGACCTATATCCGGGCCCTGGCCCGGGACCTCGGCGCGGCGCTGGGCGTCGGCGGGCATCTCACGATGCTGCGGCGCACCGCGGTCGGGCCGTACGGCCTGGACCTGGCCCGGCCGCTGGCCGAGCTGACCGAGCTGGTGGACGGCGGCGGGGAGCTGCCGGTCGTGCCGCTGGACGCGGCGGCGCGCGCGGCGTTCCCGGCGCGGGAAGCCACTGCCGAGCAGGCCCGGGCGGTGGCGCACGGCGGCTTCCTGGCGGCCTCCGGGACCGGCCGCGAGCCGGTGGCGGTGTTCGGGCCGGACGGCCGGTTCCTGGCGCTGTACGAGGATCTGCCGGGTGGAGAGAAGGCGAAGCCGGTGGCGGTCTTCATCTGAGGACCGGTCCTGGATCGAAGATCGTGGGGAACCGCCGTCCGCCGGACCGATTGCGCGTGCGCGGGCCCCGGATGGCACTCTTGTGTCTCGGCAGGAATTGCAACGCTCCCACACCCCAAGGCAGGCATTCCCGTGGAACGCTGGCACGGCACCGCCGAGGTCCCTCAGGACTTCGGCCCCTCGGTCGTCACGATCGGCGTCTTCGACGGCGTCCACCGCGGCCACCGCGAAGTGGTCCGCACCGCCGTCGCCAAGGGCCGCGAGCTGGGCCTGCCGACCGTGGTCCTGACCTTCGACCCGCACCCGAGCGAGATCGTGCGGCCCGGCAGCCACCCGCCGCTGCTGACCACCCAGCGGCACCGGGCCGAACTGCTGGCCGCCGAGGGCGTGGACGCGGTGCTGGTGCTGCCGTTCAGCCTGGACATGTCGCGCTGGTCGCCGGAGGAGTTCGTGCGCACGGTGCTGGTCGAGGCGCTGCACGCCCGGGCCGTGGTGGTCGGCGCCAACTTCCGGTTCGGGCACCGGGCCGCCGGCGACGCCGCCGCCCTGGAGTACGCCGGCGGCCGCTATGGCTTCGAGGTGGTGCCGATCAGCCTCAAGGGCCCCGGCGGTCCTGAAGGGCTCAGCCGATCTGAGCCGTCGGCGGAGCCGACACGTGTAATAAAAGCAGCCTCCGACAACCGCTTCTCCTCCACCCGGGTCCGCGCGCTGATCGCCGGCGGCGTGGTGGCCGAGGCCTCGGTGATGCTGGGCCGGCCGCACCGGGTCGAGGGCGTCGTGGTGCGCGGCGACCAGCGCGGGCGCGAGCTCGGCTATCCGACGGCGAACGTCGAGACCGTTCCGTTCGCGGCGATCCCCTCCGACGGCGTCTATGCCGGCTGGCTGATCACCGACGTCGACAAGCCCGAGAAGTCCTTCCGGCACCCGGCGGCGATCTCGATCGGCACCAATCCGACCTTCGACGGCACCGAGCGGCGGGTGGAGGCGTACGCGCTGGACCGCGACGACCTGGACCTGTACGGCACGCACGTGGCCGTGGAGTTCGCCGCGCGCATCCGCGACACGCTGAAGTTCGACTCCGTCGAGGCGCTGCTGGATCGTATGGCCGACGACTGCAAGGTGGCGCGGGAGATCACCGACGAAGCCGCCTGAAAGCGGGTGTCACCTCAGGTGTAGCGGGAATACCGGGATCCCCTCGTTGGTTGATCGGCAGTGAACCCCCCGGGTTCGCCATCCGCTTTCGAGGGGACAGGAATGACTTTGGCACTGAAGGAACGGCGTCCGGCAGTCAAGATCGACTTGTCGGGTGCCTCGCCTTGGATAAGCTCTTCGGGTACCCCCGAGGAGGTGAGGACGGTCGCCGTGACCGCTGACGACAACGCACGCGAGGAGGCCGTCATCGCCGGGGCTGTGCCTGTTGGAGAGGCTGTGCCGGTTGGAGAAGCTGTGCCCGTCGGAGAGGCTGTTTCCACTCCGGAGCAGCTCCCGGCGCCGCGCGTCGATCCGGCCGAGACCGAGGACGAGCGCAACGAGCGCTTCGAGCGCGACGCCCTGGTCTACCTGGACCAGCTCTACCCGGCGGCACTGCGGATGACGCGCAACCCGGCGGATGCCGAGGATCTGATCCAGGAGACGTTCGCCAAGGCGTTCGCCTCCTTCCACCAGTTCCGCGAGGGCACCAACCTCAAGGCCTGGCTGTACCGGATCCTCACCAACACGTTCATCAACAGCTATCGCAAGAAGCAGCGCGAACCCCAGGTCAGCCCGACCGAGGAGATCGAGGACTGGCAGCTGGCCCGCGCCGAGTCGCACAGCTCCGCCGGGCTGCCCTCGGCCGAGACGGTGGCGCTGGACCACCTGCCGGACTCCGACGTCAAGGAAGCGCTGCAGGCGATCGGCGAGGAGTTCCGCATCGCGGTCTACCTGGCCGACGTCGAGGGCTTCGCCTACAAGGAGATCGCCGACATCATGGGGACGCCGATCGGCACCGTGATGTCCCGGCTGCACCGCGGGCGGCGGCAGCTCCGTGCGATGCTTGAGGACTACGCGCGGGAGCGCGGCCTGGTGGCCGCCGTGTCGGAAGGGAACTGAAGCGTCATGAGTTGCGGCCGGCCGCACGAGACCCCGTGCACCGAGATCCTCGACCATCTCTACGAGTACATCGACAACGAGATGCCCGAGGAAGACTGCGCGGCGTTTAAGCGCCACTTCGACGAGTGCCAGGCCTGTCTGGAGAAGTACGGTCTGGACGCCATGGTGAAGAAGCTCGTGCAGCGGTGCTGCGGATGTGACGAGCCGCCGGTCGACCTGCGCGACAAGGTGCTAGCCCGGATCCGCCTGGTGCGCGGTGAGGTGGCGGTGTCGGGGTCCGGGGAGTAGCGGTGCCGACGGATCTCCAGGGGCGCGCCCATGGCGCGCCCCTGGCGCGTTCCGGTCGGCCTCACTCGTAAGAGTGGATCTTTTCTTGACTGGCGGCCGGTTTTCCTCTGTACTCGTACGTGCTTTGATCCATTCCCGTGATCTGCCCTACGATCGCGGACTCGCAGAGGATGGTGGTTTCGTATGTTGGCGGTCGGCGGTATCGGGCTGTGAGCCCGACTCGGTAACACCACAGGCCGGCGCCGCCCCATGCGCCGGCCTGTGGACCCGCGGCTGGTTTCGTGCCAGGGTTCTGCGTTGACAGGTACCGACGCGCGCCCTGCGCGGACAAGAGGATGCCCGATGCCGTTGTCCTTGCGGTGCTACACCTTCGCCCTGGTGGCCGTGGCGGTTGCCACGGTGGCCCTACTGCCGCCGTCCAGCCTGGAGTCGATCTCGCTGCTGGCGCTGTGCGCGCTGGTGGTGCTCGCCGAGCGGCTCTCGCGGGTCAAGATCGGCGTTTCGGGCTCGACCATGTCCATCTCGCTGGTGGTCACGGTGATCACCGTGCTGGTCCTGTCGCCGTCGGAGGCCGCCCTGGTCGGGATGGTCACGTCGATGTTCACGCCGCGGACGGCCACCTGGAACTGGACCAAGCAGTTCTTCAACACGGGGATGCTCAGCGTGGTACCGGCGATCGCCGCGGCTGTGTGCCATCTCACAGGCGGGCACAGCGGCGGCCAGTTCCTGAGCTTCCCGGCGTTCCTGTGGCCGTTCGCCGCCGCGGTCACGACCTGCCTGGTGGCCAACGGCCTGATCATCGCGGGCTACTTCACCCTGGCCGACAACGCCCGCTTCTTCGACGTGCTGCGCGGCGACTTGAAGCGCGCCGCCATGCCGTACTACTCCTCGGCGGTGCTGGCCCTGATCTTCCTGGCGCTGTGGAAGGACATCGGCTGGTACACCGCGCCGCTGGTCGTCGTGCCCATGTACATAGCGCACTGGAGCCTGTCGCAGTACGCGCAGGAGGAAGCCGCGCATGAGGGCACGATCGCGGCGCTGGTACAGGCGGTCGAGATCAAGGACTCCTACACCCGCGGCCACAGTGAGCGCGTCGCCCGCGGCGCGGAGATGCTGGCCCGGCAACTGAAGATGCCGGCGGAGCGGGTGGCGATGCTGCGCTTCGCCGGGCTGTTGCACGACATCGGGAAACTCGGGGTGCCCACCCGGCTGTTGACCAGCACCGGCGGGCTGACCGAGGAGGAGTTCCAGCTGCTGTGCATGCACCCCAACCACGGAGTGGCGGTGCTGCGCGACATCAGGTTCCTGACCGAGGTCTACGAAGGGGTGCTGTACCACCACGAGCGCCTGGACGGCCG
>JAEKKI010000284.1 GCA_019510485.1 Catenulisporales bacterium | reverse complement strand
GTGGTGCGGAACAACTCGTCTGCGGCGGGCATCCTCACCCGGCGTGGCACCGGACCAGAACCTCTCTCGCCAGCTGCCGGTAGGCGGCCGCGCCCACCGAAGCCGACGCGTACGAGGTGATGGGCTCGCCGGCGACGGTGGTCTCCGGGAAGCGGACGGTGCGGCCGATCACGGTGTGGAAGACCTGCGGGCCGAACGCCTGGACCACCCGCGCCAGCACCTCGCGGCCGTGCACGGTGCGGGCGTCGTACATGGTGGCCAGGATGCCGTCCAGCTCCAGCTCCGGGTTCAGCCGCTCGCGGACCTTCTCGATGGTCTCGGTGAGCAGCGCCACCCCGCGCAGGGCGAAGAACTCGCACTCCAGCGGGACGATGACGCTGTGCGCCGCCGTCAGGGCGTTGACGGTGAGCAGGCCCAGGGAGGGCTGGCAGTCGATGATGACGAAGTCGTAGTCGCCGATCACCGGCTTCAGGGTGCGGGCCAGCGCCGACTCCCGGGCGACCTCGGTGACCAGCTGCACCTCGGCGGCCGACAGGTCGATGTTGGACGGCAGCAGGTCCATGCCCGGCGTCACCGTCTTGAGCAGCACGTCCTCGACGTTCACGCCGCGGTGCATCAGGAGGTTGTAGACGGTGCGGTCCAGCTCCATCGGGTTCACGCCCAGGCCCACCGACAGCGCGCCCTGCGGGTCGAAGTCGACCAGCAGCACCTTCTGCCCGTACTCGGCCAGCGCCGCGCCCAGGTTGATGGTCGACGTGGTCTTGCCCACGCCGCCCTTCTGGTTGCACATCGCGATGATGCGCGCCGGGCCGTGCTCGACCGGGGGCCGGGGCACCGGGAAGCGCGGCATCGGCCGGCCGGTGGGGCCCACCCGCTCGCGGCGCTGCGTCGCCGGGTCCGGCGCGAGCGTGGCGGCGTAGTCGGGGTCCGGCTCTATCTCGGCGTCCGGGTCGAAGCCGTCCTGGTAGCGGAGTTCGTCCTCGATGATGCCGTAGGGATCGTCGAACTCCACCCCGGCGCGAGCGGCGTCGGAGGCCTTGTCAGTGGTGTTCATCATGTCCTCGGAACGCTGTGTACGAGGAGCTGGCGAGGCCCCCGTCTGAGACGCCATCGCGCCGGCGGTGCCGCGGGAGGCGGCGTCGGTCTCGGCGACCACCTGCCCGACAGCAAATGTCGACTCATTCACAAGTCGTTCTACCTCCTTGCCGACTTGCCCACTCTCATCGCTGGAGTGACTCTATGGGCCCGGTGTCATTACAGCAAGGCAATGAGACACACGCGAGGTGTTTCAACCCGGTTTCCGCTGGAAAACAGGAGATAAATCACCCGAACCGGTATGTGCCGCCGGTATCTGTCATCTCATATCAGGAGGGTGGTCACGGGCGGGTCACAGTGTTCTCGGTGACCGTCGAAAGCTGTCCGGACGACCGTTCCCGGCAGTGTCGGCGTGCCCGGATTCAGCCGGTCAGGGCTCTGGGATGACTGGTCGCGTAGACCTCACGCAACCGGTCGACCGTCACACGGGTGTAGATCTGGGTGGTCGTGGCCGAACTGTGACCGAGCAACTCCTGCACGGTGCGGATGTCGGCGCCGCCGTCGAGCAGGTGGGTGGCGAAGGAATGGCGCAGCGTGTGCGGGGAGACGCGGCCGCCCAGGCCGGCGCGTTCGGCGATCGCGACCAGTACGGTCCAGGCGCCCTGGCGGGTCAGGCGGCCGCCGCGGGCGTTGAGGAACAGGGCTCCCGCGTTCCCGGATTTCGCCTTGCGTGCGAGCGCTGGTCTGAGCCGCACCAGGTAGTCGTCGAGGGCGCGGCAGGCGTAGGAGCCGATCGGGACCAGCCGCTGCTTGCCGCCTTTGCCGTCGAGGATCACGGTGCGGTCTTCGCGGTCGACGTCGTCCACGTCCAGGGCCACGGCCTCGCTGACGCGGGCTCCGGTGCCGTAGAGGAACTCCAGCAGCGCCCTGTCACGCAGCGCCATCGGCGCCTCGACCTCGGACGCCGCCAGCAGTTGCTCCACTTCAGCCAGCGGGAGCGCCTTCGGCAGCCGCAGCGGAACCTGCGGCGGGGGGACGTCGTCGGTGACGTCGGCGCCGACCCAGCCCTCGGCGAGCGCGAAGCGGTGCAGTCCGCGCACCGCCGACATGGTGCGGGCGGCCGAGGCGGCGGCGCCGCCTTGCAGACTCGCCAGGAACGCGGCGACGTCGGCCCGGGTCACCTCACCGAGCCCGGAACGCCCTCGGGCTTCGAGGAAAACCCTGTACCGGCCCAAATCCCGGCCATAGGCCGATAAGGTGTTGATGGTCAGCCCGCGTTCCACCGCGAGGTGCTCCAGGTGTGCTCTGACACGGGAATCGAGGTCGTCGGCCACGGCGACCACGGTACCGGGAGGCGCCGACCCATCAGCCATCTGATGGACCGGGGCGCCGGGCGGTGTTCGGCTGATGTTTCCACGCCGGTGGGCATACGGGGCCTTACGTGGAGGGCCGGCGTGGCGTAGAAACGTACATCGGCAAAGTGCCGGACGTGCGGAGATCACGCATCGTGACAAGGTGGGGGTAGCAGCAAGTGGACTTCAATCAGCTCATGGCCAGACTGGGCCGCACCGGACAGGTCTTCGTGGGCGGGGCGCTCCTGATCTTCATCCTCAGCTTCCTGCCCTGGTATTCCGCCTCGTTCAACTTCGGCGGCGGCGATTCGGTCTCGGGACACCTCGCCGCCTGGCACGCGGCATTCGGGGCTTGGTTCCCGGTGCTGCTGCTGATCGCCCTCGGTGCGGTCACGGTGCTGTGGGCTCTCGACATCATCAAGTGGTCGCCGCTGTTCCTGTGGCTGGTCGGGACCGCCACGGCGATCGTGGCGGCGGTGATCATCGTTCTGCGCTGGGTCACCTTCCCGTCGGTCCCGTCCGGCTTCGGCGGCAGCGCGGGCGCGGGCTGGGCGCTGTACGTCAGCCTGGTCGTCACCATCGCGATGGCGGTGTTCGGCTACCTCGGGTTCGTCGGCGCCGGCGGTGACGTCAAGAACATCCCCGCTGCGCTTCAGCAGCGGCAGGCGCAGGGGCAGGCCGGGCCGCCGCCGCCCGGACAGTACTGATCAACGCACCGCCGCATCGGGCAGTACAGGCGAAGGGCTCCGGATCACTCCGGAGCCCTTCGCCGTTCCCTGCCCACCCTTACGCCAGGACTTCGTCCAGCTTCAGCGAGTCCAGCCCGTGCGCCGCACCGACCTGCGGGTACGTCAGCTGCCCATCGTGCGTGTTCAGGCCCAGCGCCAGAGCGTGGTCGCGCTGACAGGCCTCTTTCCAGCCCAGGTTCGCGATCTCGACCGCGTACGGGAGCGTGACGTTGGTCAGCGCGTGGGTGGAGGTGTAGGGCACCGCGCCGGGCATGTTGGCCACGCAGTAGAACACCGACTCGTGGACCTTGAAGGTCGGCTCGGCGTGCGTGGTCGGGTGTGAGTCCTCGAAGCAGCCGCCCTGGTCGATGGCGATGTCGACCAGGACCGAGCCCGGCTTCATGCGCGAGACCAGGTCGTTGCTCACCAGCTTGGGAGCCTTGGCGCCGGGCACCAGGACCGCGCCGATCACCAGGTCGGCCTCCAGGCAGGCCTGCTCGATCTCGAAGGCGTTGGACGCCAGGGTCTGGATGGTGCCGAACTGGTCGGCGTCCACCTGGCGCAGCCGGGCGATGCTCTTGTCGAGCAGCTTCACCTGGGCGCCCATGCCCTTGGCGATGATCGCGGCGTTGATGCCGGACACGCCGCCGCCGATCACGACCACCTTCGCGGCCCGCACCCCGGGCACGCCGCCCATCAGCACGCCGCGGCCGCCGTTGGCCTTCTGCAACGTGGCCGCGCCGACCTGCGCCGCCATCCGCCCGGCCACCTCGGACATCGGAGCCAGCAGCGGCAGCGAGCCGTCGGGGAGCTGGACCGTCTCATAGGCGATCGCGGTGATCCCGGAGTCCAGCAGCGCGTCGGTGCACTCACGGGAGGCGGCCAGGTGCAGGTAGGTGAACAGCACCTGGTCCCGGCGCATCCGGTGGTACTCCGCCGCGATCGGCTCCTTGACCTTCAGGATCAGGTCGCAGGTCCCCCACACCTCGTCGGCGGTGTCCAGGATCGTGGCGCCGGCGGCGGTGTACTCCTGGTTCGAGATGGAGGAGCCCAGGCCGGCATCCTTCTCGACGAACACCTGGTGGCCGTTGCGCACGAGCTCATGGACCCCGGCGGGGGTGATGGCGACCCGGTATTCGTGGTTCTTCAGCTCGCGGGGAATGCCGACCAACATGGCGACCAGCGTCCTTCGTTCGGTTCGGGTGCGGCGCCGGCCTCGCTGTCGGCTCCGGGGGGTGGGGTGTGCCCTGCTCATGTGTGCGTAAAAGCGAACGGACACCCGGAAGGCGGAGGATTTCGGTCGATGACTGACTCGCGCCTCAGGCGTCGTGGCGAGTCTAACCGGCGCGTACACGGCTAGATCGGTTACAGATTGTCAGCCCGCTGCCCGAGTTTCGTACGGGGTGACGGCCGCACACCAAAGGATCGAAGGCCGGTGGGGGCCACCGGCCTTCGATCGTGGAGTTCAGTCGTTGACGTACGTCAGGCCGCGTCTCGGCCGTGAGCATGGGGGTCGGCAAGGTGCCGCCGGATCGCTTCCTGAGCATCTGTGGCGCGAGCCTCACAGAACGCGACTTCGGCCTTCGTCGCCGCCACGTCGGCACGGACCTGGGCGATGTCGGCCCGGACCTGCTCGAGCTTGGCATCGGTCCGGTCGAAGCGGGCGCTCGTCTCCGCGAAGCGGATGTTCATCTCTGTCCGGACCTGCCCGATCTCCGCCCGGACCTCTGCCCGGAGCTGTCCGACGTCGGTGGCCAGCCCGGTGACGGCAGCCAGGACATCAGCCATTGTCGGCTCAGACGGGGTCATGCCGTTCACAGTACGCCTCCTGCGTATTCCAGGACAGATGACTGTCGCTCTGGGAGAAAACCGATCATGTACGAGTACTCAGACTGGCTGAGATCCACGAATTCCATGGACCCAACCTGCCGACTCGCACCCCAGTACGTCCTGGAAACGCCTATTTATCGCCCGTTCGGCCTAATACCCCCGGGCCCGCGTCAAAGCATGCTCCAACACCACGATCAACGACTCCCGCACCGAATCCGCACTCCGCGCGTCGAAAGCCACCACCGGCACTTCCGGCGCCACGTCCAGCGCCGAGCGCACCGCCGGCAGCGAGTGCGACAGCACCCCGTCGAAGGCGTTGACCGCGATCGCGAACGGCGTCCCGTCCCGCTCGAAGTAGTCCACCGCGGGGAAGCAGTCGTCCAGGCGGCGGGAGTCCACGACCACCAGGGCGCCGAGGGCGCCGGCGGTGACGTCCTTCCACATGAAGCCGAAGCGGTCCTGGCCGGGGGTGCCGAAGATGTACAGCTTCAGCGTGGGGTCCAGGGTCAGGCAGCCGAAGTCCATGGCGACCGTGGTGGTGGTCTTGCGGGGGGTCATGGACACGTCGTCGATGCCGGCCGCGACCTCGGTGATGGCCGCCTCGGTGGTGAGCGGCTCGATCTCGCTCACCGCGCCGATGGCGGTGGTCTTGCCGACGCCGAAGCCGCCGGAGACGACCATCTTCACCGGTTGCGGGGGGCGGGGCGCGCCGTGGTGCGCGCTCGCGTCAGCCATGGCCGGGCCCGCCTGACGTGTGGATTGCACGAAGGCCATCGATCACCCTTCTGAGAATGTCCAGATCAGAGCTGCCGGCCCGCGCGGGCACGTGGACGGTCAGCAGCTGTCGCGTGTGCAGGTCGCCGACCAGCACGCGGACCACGTTCAAGTGCAGGCCCAGGCGGGCCGCGAGCTCGGCCAGGGACACCGGGACCCGGCAGGTCTCGATGATGGTCCGGCGCTCGAAGGCCAGGTGTGACTCCGCCAGCTGGTCCAGGGCCTCCTGGGTGGCGACCAGCTGGGTCTCCATCGGCAGCGCCTGCTCGCCGGCCACGACGCGGCCCTCGGTGAGCAGGAAGGGCCGCACCGCCGAGACCGGCTCGGTGCCGGGCTCGGCGGCGCCGCCACCGCCGGGTTCGCTCACCCCTGCCCACCACCCGTTCCGCGTGCGGGCACGCCCATTCCGACCGTGTTCTTCAATTCCATGATCAACGCCGGGCTGAGCACCGTGCCGACCCGGTTGGCGAACAGGGTCATCTCATAGGCGACGTTGGCCAGCTTGGCGTCGGAGGTGGTGACCGCCCCCAGCACGGCGCCGCTGCCGATGCGCGCGATCAGCAGGTAGCCGCCCTCCATGTCGATGATCACCTTGTTCAGCGCGCCCAGGCCGTAGTTGCCGCCGGCGCCGGCGGCCAGGGACGTCATCCCGGACACGACGGCGGCCAGCCGCTCGGAGGCGCCCTGGTCCTGCGGGCGGGAGACGGCGATCAGCAGCCCGTCGGACGACACCGCGATGGCGTCGACCACGCCGGCGGTCTCGCCGGCGAAGCGGGAGACCATCCACGTGAAGTCCGCGGCGTCGGCGGCCAGGCGCTGTTCGTCGCTGTCCCAGGGGGCGGCACTATTAGGGCCGATCATGGCGTCGTCCTCCTATTGGTCTTCCCCGTCCCGCTCCGGCGTGCTCGGGCCCGCGTGGCGGGCCGGCAGCCGGCGGGTCGGCATGTCGTCGGCGCTGTCGTGCAGCGCCCGTTCCACCCCCGCTTCGTACTCCAGCAACGCGTCCCGCACGGCCGCCGGGTCCTGCGGCGGCACCGGGCCGGTCACCGCCGACATCGGCGCCGTCGGCCACTCGGGCTGGGCCGGCGGCGGTTTGCGGACCCGCCGGGGCAGGGCGTGGTCGCTGGGCTGCGGGGCGGTGGCGCTCTGCGGGGCCGGGGCCGGCGGCGCCGGCGGGCCGGCGCGCGGCGGCTCCGGCTGCGCCGGTGGCTGCGGGGGGACCAACGGGGACGCCTCCGGGGCGGGCGCCGCGGGGGTCTGCGGCCGGACCGGCGAGAGCCGGCTCGGCAGGCGCTCGGACTCCCGACGCGGCTCGGGCACGGGCTGGTGCGGCAGGGTCCGCTCGTCGTCGCCGCCGGCCCGCCGCCGGCCGAGGCCGCCGTCGACGGGCACCGGCGCCAGCGGGCCGAGCGAGTACCGGGCTCCCGGGGCGTCCGGCGGGACCGGCAGGGCGATCGCGTCGAGGCCGGATACCTGGAGGGAGGAGTGAGACGAGTGCGAGGACTGGGAGTAGTGCGGGGAAAGCGGCGAGCCGTCGGGAGCCTGCGCACCGGAGGGCGCGCCCTGGCCGTCGGCGGGCGTGGACACGCCGGGCCAGGCGACACCGTCGGCTCCGTGGAAAGCGGCGGGCGCGAACGGACCGGTGCCGTACTCGGCCGCCGAAGCGGCTCCGGACCCGACGCCCGCGCCGGACTGCGTCCCGAGCGCCCCGTTGTCAGTGCCCGGCGTCGCCGGCTGGCCGTACGACTCCACCGACGGCTGCGACGCCCCGGGCACCCGGCGCGGCAGACCGTCCGGGCCCACGGCCGGGGCCACGGCGGAGATCGGCCACGACCCTACCGGCGTCGAAGCCTGAGTCTGAGCGTGCGGCCCGGGCATCAGCGCCGCCGCCGACGGCCCCGGCAGCGCCGGCACCCCGTTCCCGGCCGGCCCCGCCGCCACCGCCGGCGTCCCGGTCGCGGCCGCCTCGGCGGCGTCCCAGCGCGGCCCGCGCGCTCCGGCGGCGCCGTCGACCGGCCCGGCCAGCAGGAATC
>JAEKKI010000283.1 GCA_019510485.1 Catenulisporales bacterium | reverse complement strand
GACCTGTTTGACCATGTCCAGCTCGGTGATGGGCCGGTGGATCTCAGGGTCCTGGACCTTCGAGAGCGCCCTGTGGATGGCGTCCTCGGTGATCGCATGCTCGACGGCGATACTCATAAGGTCGATGCTACGTCTTCGCGCGGCGGCACTCGGTGCCGCCTGCTATGCGCTGCGTCACGCTCATGGGGGCGCGCGGACACCGGCGAGCTTCATTTCGTCTGGATGATCACCCCATCTCATTACGCGGTGTAGAGGGTGAGAGATACCCCTCAAGGTCTACACTGAGCCGGGTACAGCCCACATCACAGCGTCGTGGATCCGGGCGAATTCACTCCTGACCTGCGTGAAGGAAAAGCTGTCGTGACCAAGCCTGTGGTGTCCGCCAAACCCGTCGTCCTGATCGCCGAGGAGCTGTCGCCGGCCACCGTCGACGCTCTCGGCCCCGATTTCGAGATCCGGCATTGCGACGGCGCCGACCGCGCCTCGCTGCTGGCCGCCCTGCCCGAGGCCGACGCGCTGCTGGTGCGCTCGGCGACCCAGGTGAACGCCGAGGCGCTGGGCGTCGCGGCGAACCTGAAGGTCGTCGCCCGGGCCGGCGTGGGCCTGGACAACGTCGACGTCGGCGCGGCCACCAAGGCCGGCGTGATGGTGGTCAACGCCCCCACCTCGAACATCACCTCGGCCGCCGAGCTGGCCATCGCGCTGCTGCTGGCCACGGCGCGGCACATCCCCAAGGCCAACGCCTCGCTGAAGTCCGGCAAGTGGGAGCGCAGCAAGTTCACCGGCGTCGAGCTCGACGACAAGACCGTCGGCATCATCGGCTTCGGCCGCATCGGGCAGCTGGTGGCCCAGCGCCTGGCGCCGTTCGGGGTCAAGCTGCTGGCCTACGACCCCTACGTGCAGCCGGCCAAGGCCGGGCAGCTCGGGGCCAAGGTCGTGAGCCTGGACGAGCTGCTGGCCGAGTCCGACTTCATCACCGTGCACCTGCCGAAGACCCCGGAGACCGTGGGCCTGATCGGCGAGGAGGCGCTGCGCAAGGTCAAGCCCGGCGTGCGGATCGTCAACGCGGCGCGCGGCGGCATCGTCGACGAGGGCGCGCTGGCCATCGCGATCAAGGAGGGCCGGGTCGGCGGCGCCGGCATCGACGTGTTCGCCACCGAGCCGTGCACCGAGTCGCCGCTGTTCGACCTGGACCAGGTGGTCGTCACCCCGCACCTGGGCGCCTCCACCGACGAGGCCCAGGAGAAGGCCGGCGTCGCGGTCGCCAAGTCGGTGCGCCTGGCGCTGGCCGGCGAGCTGGTGCCGGACGCGGTGAACGTGCAGGGCGGCACCATCGCCGAGGACGTCCGCCCGGGCCTGCCGCTGGCCGAGCGCCTGGGCCGGGTGTTCACCGCCCTGGCCGGCGCCGCCCCCACCCAGTTGGACGTGATCGTCCGCGGCGAGATCACCCAGTACGACGTGAAGGTGCTGGAACTGGCCGCGCTCAAGGGCGTGTTCGCCGACGTGGTCGAGCACTCGGTGTCCTACGTCAACGCCCCGCTGCTGGCCACCGAGCGCGGGATGGAGGTCCGCCTCACCACCAGCTCGGAGAGCCCGGACTACCGCAACATGACCACGGTCCGCGGCGTGCTGGCCGACGGCACGGTGGTCTCGGTCTCCGGCACCGTCACCGGTCCCCGCCTGGTGGAGAAGATCGTCGAGGTCGACGGCTTCCAGCTCGACGTCACCATCGCCGAGCACCTGCTGTTCCTGCGGTACACCGACCGGCCGGGTGTGGTCGGGCAGCTCGGCGGCATCCTCGGAGCCTCCGGGATCAACATCGGCGGTATGCAGGTGGCGCGGGCGGCTAAGGGCGGCGAGGCGCTGATCGCGCTGACGGTCGACTCGGTGGTGCCTACGGCGCTGCTGGAGGAGATCAAGGCGGCGGTCGGGGCTACGGCGGTGCACAGCATTTCGTTGGAGAACTGAGCGACTCCCGATCCGAGTTCAACGAGTGGCCCCGTCGGATGGCGGGGCCACTCCGTTTTGGTCTTGAGCCGATGGTGGGCTGGGTCGCGGCTGGCTCGGTGCGGGTGTGGACACAGACGTGCTGGGCTTCGGCGGATTGGTGATCGGCGCCATCGCGTAGTTGGTGACCGCGGTCGCGGCGGCGACTGCGGCGGCCACCGAGATGGTGGTGACCGGGACCGCGACCGCTTTCAGACTGCGGACGTTGCGTACCCGGGTCCAGGGGACGTCCGCGAGGCGTGCCAGGCGCATCTCCCGGAGCAGGCCGAGTGAGAGGCCGAGCCAGGGCCGGGCCACGCCACGATCGGCGTTTCGAAATAATCCAGGCAAACGTGAAGGCGGTAGGCATCCACAACAGTCACAGATCCCAGCGAATCAGCCCCCTCAACCCCACGACGGAACGCTACTTGCGTCCCCACGCCGTGACCAGCGTTAACGACAGATCAACCACCTCAGGATCCTTCAACAACCGCCGCGCCTCCCGATACACCTCCTCGTCCAGCTCCATCCGCGGCCACACCTGATCCCACGTCCGCAGCCAGAACTCGTTCGCCGCCGACTCCGCGCGCAGCACCGGCGTGGACGCGTCCACGGCCACGTCCCGCAAGCCGAGCTCGCGCAGGCGACCGGCGTAATCGCGGGCGAAGTGGAAGTCCGTGCCGATCGTCGAGTTCAGCATCTTGCGCATCGCCGCGAACGTCTGGCGCAGGGCGGGGTAGGGCGAGGAGTGCGTCGCGAAGTCCACGTGGTCGCCGACCATCAGCCAGCCGCCGGGGCGGACCCACGAGGCGAGACGGGCCAGCAACTCCGCTCGCTGCGGGATGTGCATCAGGGCGATGCGGCAGTGCACCAGGTCGAACGAGGCCTGGCCCGATGCCGCGGCCAGTACGTCGGCGTCCACAGCCTCCAGGTTCGACGGATTCTCAAAGCCGCGCAGCATCCGGGTGTCGCGGTCCAGCGCCGTCACCGCGCCCGACGGACCGACCGCCGTCGCCAGCCAGCGCGCCACGTGCCCCGGGCCGGCGCCGACGTCCAGGCATCGCCATCCGGGTGACACCCCGAGCGAGTTCAGACAGCGGAAGGTGTCCGCGTCGTGCATACCGGCCAGGGCGGACAGGCGGGGGAGTTCGGTGGCCACGCGCTCGGGCTTGAACAAGCGGTCGCCGTAGCGTTCGCGAACTGTAACCGGGCTCATACCTGACGATTCTTCGCCGCATGACGGGAAACCGCACGCAGATGCCGAAGCGGGCACCGTGGGGCGAACCGTTCGGTCTCACATCGTAAGAACATCGGCCCGCAGCGCAGACAAAATTTACTCGGATGTCCTAGTGTTTTTCCTACGCCGCAGGCCACCCTTACCGCGGTAGTCCCCAGCAGTACTCCGGCACCCTTCGGAGTCGTCCCCCTCAAGACGACAATCCGCTTCTCGACCATGTCTGGAGTCCGCCATGACCCGCACCCGTCGTTCCCGTCCCGCCTCCGCCACGTCCGCGGAGGCCGCCAAGGCCGCCCGCGAGGCGCTGCAGGAGGCGCTGGACCGGCGCAGCCGCTGAGGCACCGGCCGGCTGTCCCGAATAGCGAACGCTCATCGCTTGCCCACTGAGACACGGACTACCGTAGGACCATGACAGCACCCTCCTCCATCCGGCTGGCCGTGATCCCCGGCGACGGCATCGGCGTCGAGGTCACCGCCGAGGCCCTGAAGGTCCTGCAGGCCGCGCTGCCCAAGGACGTGAAGCTGGAGGGCACCGAGTACGACCTCGGAGCCCGCCGTTACCACGCCACCGGCGAGACGCTCCCGGACGAGGTGCTGGCCGAACTCAAGGGCTACGACGCGATCCTGCTCGGCGCGATCGGCGACCCGAGCGTGCCCTCCGGGGTGCTGGAGCGCGGGCTGCTGCTCAAGCTGCGGTTCGCCTTCGACCACCACGTGAACCTGCGGCCGTCCCGGCTCTACCCGGGCGTGCGGGGGCCGCTGCGCAGCGCCGGCGAGATCGACTTCGTCGTCGTCCGCGAGGGCACCGAGGGTCCGTACACCGGCAACGGCGGGACGATCCGCCCCGGCACCGAGCACGAGGTGGCCACCGAGGTCAGCCTCAACACCGCGTACGGCGTCGAGCGCGTGGTGCGCGACGCCTTCGCCCGGGCGCAGGCCCGGCCGCGCAAGAAGCTGACGCTGGTCCACAAGACCAACGTGCTGGTGTTCGCCGGCTCGCTGTGGAGCCGCGTGTTCAACGCGGTGGCGCAGGAGTTCCCCGAGGTCACCACCGACTATCTGCACGTCGACGCGGCGACCATCTTCCTGGCCACCCAGCCGGAGCGCTTCGACGTCATCGTCACGGACAACCTGTTCGGCGACATCATCACCGACCTCGCCGCCGCGGTCACCGGCGGCATCGGGCTGGCGGCGTCCGGGAATCTGGACGTCACCGGAACGTTCCCGTCGATGTTCGAGCCCGTGCACGGCTCGGCTCCGGACATCGCGGGCCAGGGCAAGGCCGACCCGACCGCCGCGGTCCTGTCCGCCGCCCTGCTGTTGGACCACCTCGGACGGACCAAGGACGCCCCGGCCCTGTCCGAGGCCGCGCGCCGGATCGAGGCCGCCGTCGAAGGCGACCTCGCCGAGCGCACGGCGAACCCCTCGCCGCGGACGACCTCCGAGATCGGCGACACGCTGGCGAGCAAGGTAGCCGGCTAGAACACCGCTGCCAGACACCAGAATCCGGTCCGGCTCGGCGGCACTGCGTCGCCGAGCCGACGCATGGGCCGCCGCCTGCGAGGTAGGAGCCAGCAGGCGAGGTATTCCTCGTTACGCTCCTGGGGTAACGTCTCAGATAATGGGATTTTCCCCGGGAGGGGCGCTGCGAGCTGCGCACCTCGGCCGCACACCGGGCCCGAGCAGGCCGTCGAGGCCGTCAAGGAGGACGCGCGATGTCGTCAACGACCATCGAACTCAAGCCCACCAGTTCCCCCAAGTCCGCCGAGGAGCGCGAAGCCCTGAAGGCGGTCGGCGGTTTCGGCCAGATCTTCACCGACCACATGGTGACGATCCGCTACACCGAGGGCCGCGGCTGGCACGACGCCGTGCTGGAGCCCTACGGCCCGGTGCGCCTGGACCCCGCCGCCGCGGTGTTCCATTACGGCCAGGAGATCTTCGAGGGTTTGAAGGCCTTCCGCACTGTCGACGGCCAGATCGTCTCCTTCCGCCCGGACGCCAACGCCGCGCGCTTCAACCGCTCGGCGAAGCGCATGGCGATGCCTGAGATGCCCGAGGACCTGTTCCTGGCCGCGATCGACGCGCTGGTGACCACCGACCGCGAGTGGGTGCCCTCGACCGAGGGCCACAGCCTGTATCTGCGGCCGTTCATGTTCGCCACGCAGGTCGGCCTCGGCGTGAACTCGCCGAGCAAGGAGTACCTGTTCATGCTCATCGCCGGCCCCGCCGGCTCCTACTTCGCCGGCGGCGTCCGCCCGGTGACGGTGTGGCTGAGCGAGGACTACGTGCGCGCCGCCAAAGGCGGCACCGGCGAGGCCAAGTGCGGCGGCAACTACGCCGCCAGTTTCCTGGCCCAGGCGCAGGCCGTGGAGCAGGGCTGCGACCAGGTGGTGTGGCTCGACGCCGTCGAGCACAAGTACGTCGAGGAGATGGGCAGCAACAACCTGTACTTCGTCTACGGCTCCGGCGACGACGCCCGGCTGATGACGCCGGCGCTGACCGGCTCGCTGCTGCCCGGGATCACCCGCGACTCGCTGCTCACCGTGGCCGCCGATCTCGGCATCCCGGCGCGGGAGGGCACGATCTCGGTCGAGCAGTGGCGCGACGGCGTGGCGGCCGGCGAGATCACCGAAGTGTTCGGCTGCGGCACGGCCGCGGTCGTGACCCCGCTGGGCAAGGTGAAGGGCAAGGAGGGCGAGTTCACGATCGGCGACGGTCAGCCGGGTCCGGTGGCCATGAGGATTCGTGAGGCGCTGCTGGCGGTTCAGACCGGCAAGGCTCCTGATCTGCACGACTGGCTGCGCAAGATCGCTTGATCGGCTGCTCGACGATGGTGACCGGCCCGAAGATCAGTTGACCAACGCCGGGGCGCGAGGCATGGTCAGGGGTAGTCGCCCCTGACCGGCACCGCGCCCTGATGCTCGTTGTGGCGGCACCCCTGGCGGCCGTCAGGCAGCGCGCTGGAAGAACCGTTCCGGGCTTCGCTGCACCGCGTCGGCCAAGACGCCGGCCCGGATGAGCATGTCGGCGAGTACGAGTTCCAGGTTGCTTTCCGGCACGTCGAGACCCAGCGCCTCGCGCATCCATCGGACGATCTCGGCGTAAGAGTAGAACCTCGTCGGGCCGGCCGGGTTCTTGGGTTTCGGGAAGCGCCCGGGACCCCGTTCACCCTTCGCGAACTGATGCAGGTTCTGGGCCGAACGCCCCAACCGCTGCGCGGCCTCGCCGAGTGTGACGTCGTCGTTGTGGACGACCGACGCCACCCGCAGGCCGGGCACCTTGCGCACGTCGTGGACGACCGAGGCGACGGCGTCGAGCATGGTCTCGGCCGCACGGTCGCAGGACAGGCGGGCGCCGCCGTCCGGTGAGGTCGTCACATCGCAGTCGTCGAGCCCTGCTTCGTATAACTCGTCCAACTCGTCATTCGTTGGCGCGTGGTTGAGCTCCAATTCGAAGCTCCAGTCAGTCACGATCTCCCTCTCCGTCCAAGCATGGGTGTGTCGTCTGATGAACCGCTCAAGGCGTTTCGCGGCATCGCCAGCCACCCGCGGAGTCGACCAGACCTTGTGCTCTTCGCCGCACCCGCACCATGCAAGATATCAACAGTGTTGAAGTCTTTCAACGCTGACGCTCGATCCCGTATGGCGAGACGCGCTGTCCCAGCCGTACGGGCCTGTGGCAAGGTGGTGACCATGCAGCGACAGCCGCAGATCATTACGACGTGCGCGCCGGCACCGGAGCAGCGATAACTCACTGCCCACCGCCAGCGCGCAGACCTCTCGTGGACTCCCACGAGGGGTTTTCTGTTTTTCCGCACCGCCTGAAGTCGAGGAGCCGCATCGCATGTCCGTTAACGACGACTTCCACGTCTACGACACCACCCTGCGCGACGGCACGCAGCAGGAGGGACTGTCCCTCGCCGTCGCCGACAAGCTCGCGATCGCGCGGCACCTGGACACGCTCGGCGTCGGCTTCATCGAGGGCGGCTGGCCGGGCGCCGTCCCGAAGGATACGGAGTTCTTCCGGCGGGCTCGGACCGAGCTCGACCTGAAGCATGCGCAGCTTGCCGCGTTCGGGGCGACCCGCCGGGCCGGCAATAAGGCCGCCGACGACCCTCAGGTGGCCGCGCTGCGGGAGTCCGGGGCGCCGGTCGTCACGCTGGTGGCCAAAAGCCATGTCCGGCATGTCGAGCTGGCGCTCCGGACCACCTTGGAGGAGAACCTGGCGATGATCCGGGACACGGTCGAGCACCTGCGCGCCGAGGGCCGCCGGGTGTTCCTGGACGCCGAGCACTTCTTCGACGGCTACAAGGCCGACGCCGCCTACGCGCTGGAGTGCCTGCGCACCGCGGCCGAGGCCGGGGCCGACGTGGTCGTGCTCTGCGACACCAACGGCGGCATGCTGCCACCGCAGCTCGCCGACATCGTGCACGAGGTGCGCGAGGCCACCGCGGCCCGGATCGGCATCCACACCCACGACGACGCCTCCTGCGCCGTGGCCAACGCCCTGGCCGCCGTCGACGCCGGCGCCACCCACGTGCAGGGCACCGCCAACGGCTACGGCGA
>JAEKKI010000282.1 GCA_019510485.1 Catenulisporales bacterium | reverse complement strand
CTGGGGACAGACCGTCCGCATCCGCGCAGCCGACCGCCATCTACGCTTAGTGGTGTAGCAGGACGCACACACGAACACACCGAACAACGGGGGCGCGGCATGGACAGCGACCGGGACCACCTGACGATCGCCGGCTTCGCGCTCTTCATCGCCGGACTGGTGTGGACCGCCCGCTACACGATGCGCGACCTCGCCTCGCCCCACACCTATGATGGCGCCCTGGTGATCGGCGGCGCCATCACCGGCATCGGCGTGATCCTGGCCGCTATCGGGCTCCTGACGCGCCAGCGAAGCCGCTAGCCCGCCACCCAGAGCCCGGAGCCGGGAGCCCAGCCCAGAAGTACTACGGCCGCCCGCCGACCTTCCGAATCACCCGCGCCGCCAACCGGCACCCGGCGGTCAGCGCCGCCTCCGGGTCCTCATCCCGCATCCACGCGGCCAGATACCCGGCCGCGAACGCATCGCCGGCCCCGGTGGTGTCCACCAGCTCCCCCGGCCCCAGCGGCTCGGCCGGCACCCGGATCGTGCGGTCGAACAGCGCGTCGTGGCGCACCACGCCGTCGGCCCCGAGCTTGACCACCACCTGCTCGCACAGCTCCGTCAGCGCGCGGGTGGCGGCCACCGGGTCGTCGTCGATACCGGTCAGCACCGCCGCCTCATCCCGGTTGGCGATCAGCATGAACGGGTTCCCGATCCAGTCCAGGAAGCAGTCCGGCCCGACCGCGGCCAGCGGCCCGGCCGAGGCCACGTCCACCGAAGTCGTCATCCCGCGCCGCTGCGCCAGCTCCAGCGCCGCTATCCCCGCGGCGCGGGTGTCAGGGTTCAGAACCGTATAGCCGGACAGGTGCAGATGCCCTCCCGGAGTGAACTCGGCGCACGGCAGGTCCAGCGGAGTCAGGGCGCTGTTGGCCCCGGGATCGGGCACCATCGTGCGCTCCCCGGCCGGGTCGACGAGCACCACCACAGTCCCGGTCGGCCGCGACGGATCCACCTTCAGCGCGGTCCGCACACCGGCCGCGCGCAGCGTCTCGGCGGCCTCGCGCCCCGGCAGGTCGTCGCCGACGCAGCCCACGAACAGCGCCTCGGCCCCGGCGGCGGCCAGCCAGCACGCGGTGTTGGCCGCCGACCCGCCGCCGCGCATCGAGATCCGGCCGGGACTGTCCGAGGCGGCCACCAGCGGCCCGCTGAGCTGCGCCAGCACGTCCACCATCAGGTCCCCGACCACGACGATCGGCGGGGCGCCCACTGTGCTCCGCGCCTACTGCGCCGGCGCCGCGGCCACGATGGCCGCCGCGATCCGGGCGGCGAGCTCGGCGTTCCGCTTCACCAGCAGCACGTTGGCGCGCAGCGACTCGCCGTCGGTCTCGCGGTGGAAGAACTCCAGCAGGAACGGCGTGACGTCCTTGCCGGCGACGCCCTGCTTCTCGGCGGCGGCCAGCGCCTCGGTGAGGATCCGGTCGTGCAGCACCGGGTCGAGCTGGTCCTCGACCGGGATCGGGTTGGCGATCAGGACGCCGGAGGACACAGCGGGCCAAGCCAGCTGCCAGTGCGCGAGGACCGCGTCGGCGATCTCCTCGGCGAAGTCGAAGCTCCACTCGATCGCGTGGCCGGAATCGGCGAGGTAGAAGCCGGGGAACCGGCCGGTGCGGTAGCCGTAGACCGGGACGTTCAGGGTCTCCAGCCGCTCCAGGGTCGCCGGCACGTCCAGGATCGACTTCACGCCCGCGCACACCACGGCCATCGGGATCCGGGACAGCGCGGTCAGGTCCGCGGACTCGTCCCAGCTGTCGCGCGCGTGCCGGTGCACGCCGCCGAGCCCGCCGGTGGCGAAGACGTCGATGTCGGCCTGCGCCGCCAGCGAGGCGGTCGCGGCGACCGTGGTGGCGCCGTGCAGGCCCTGGGCCGCGGCCACGCCGAGGTCGCGCACGCCGAGCTTGACCACCTCGCCGGACTCGGCGATCAGCCGGAGCTCCTCGTCGAACAGCCCCACGCAGGGCTTGCCGTCGATCACGGCGATGGTGGCCGGCACGGCGCCGTGGTCGCGCACCGTCTGCTCGATCTCGCGGGCCACCCGCAGGTTGTCCGGGCGCGGCAGCCCGTGGCTGATGATCGTGGACTCCAGGGCCACCACCGGAGTGTCCGATTCCAGGGCCTCGATCACCTCGGGGTGGATCCGCAGGCCCTCGCCGTCCACGGTCACTGTCTGCCTCCTGGGAGTACGCCGGCCACGAACACCGGGCATAAACGTCGATCTGGTTACGCTGATGCGAACACTACTGAAGATCGTAGAACGAGCAGGGAGCGGGTTGTGAGCGACAAACTGACCGTGGTCGACAACAAGGAGCGCCACCGCTACGAGGCACACCTCGGGGATGTCTTGGCCGGGGTTCTCACCTACACGCTGGAGGACGGAGTCCTCATCCTCCCGCACACCGGAGTCGAGCCGCGCTATGAGGGCCGCGGGATCGGCGGGCTGCTGGCCGAGACCGCACTGGACGACGCGCGCGAGCGCGGCCTGAAGGTGGCGCCGTGGTGCCCGTTCATCGCCGCGTACATCGAGAAGAATCCCGACTACGCGGACCTGGTAGCTACGAGCGCTTAAACGACCAGCGCACGTTCCACGATCGTGCTCACATCAAGCCCGCGCGGCAGCGTCCCGAAGGTGCGTCCCCACTCCCCGCCGAGACGTGTGGCCACAAACGCATCCGCCACCGGCGACGGCGCATAGCGAAGCATCAGCGATCCCTGGAGCGCCAGCGCCATCCGCTCCACGAACCGGCGCGCGCCGGCTTCGTCCACCGACCCGATCTCGTCCTGCATCTCCTTGAACGCGGCGTCGAACCGCGCATCGGCTCCGCGCGCGGTTCCCACCTCCGCACAGAACGCTTCCCAGACTCCCGCTTCCTTAGCGAGAGCGCGCAGGACGTCCAGTGCGTTGACGTTCCCCGAGCCTTCCCAGATGGAGTTCAGCGGCGCCTCGCGATACAGCCGCGGCATTCCGGACTCTTCTACGTAACCGTTCCCGCCCAGGCATTCCAACGCCTCAGCGGCGAACGGCGCACAGCGCTTCGTCACCCAGTACTTCGCCACCGCGAGCCCGATCCGCCGGAACAGCCGCGCGGTCTCATCTGCCCCGGCGTCGGTGGCCGCGGCCAGATGCAGCGAAGTCAGCGTCGCGGCCTCGGATTCCACCGCGAGGTCGGCCAGCACCGACCGCATCAGCGGCTGGTCGGCGAGCAGCTTGCCGAACGCCTGGCGATGCCGCGTGTGGTGCACCGCCTCGGCCAGCGCGGCCCGCATCAGCGAGGCGGAGCCGGTGACGCAGTCCAGCCGGGTCATGGCGACCATCTCGATGATGGTGGCCACCCCGCGCCCCTCCTCGCCGAGCCGCCGGGCGCGGGTGTGGTGGAATTCGACCTCTGAGGAGGCGTTCGAGCGGTTGCCCAGCTTGTCCTTCAGCCGTTGCAGGCGGAAGGAGTTGCGGGTGCCGTCCGGCAGGACGCGCGGGATCACGAAACAGGTGAGGCCGCCGGGCGCCTGGGCCAGCACCAGGAACACGTCGCACATCGGCGCCGAGGTGAACCACTTGTGGCCGACCAGCGTGTATTCGCCGTCCGAGCCCGGCACCGGTGTCGCGGTCGTGGTGTTCGCGCGGACGTCGGAACCGCCCTGCTTCTCGGTCATCCCCATCCCGGCCAGGCAGCCCGCCTTGGCGGCGGGATCGCGCAGCCCGAAGTCATAGGTCTTCGACGCCAGCCGCGGCGTCCATTCGGCGGCCAGCACCGGATCGGCTCGCAGCGCGGGCACGGCCGCGTACGTCATCGACACCGGACACAGGTGCCCGCCGTCGGTCTGGCCCCACACGAGCATCTTGGCGGCCCGCGCCGTGTGGCGCAGGCTCCCGGCCTCCTGCAGCCAGGGCGCGGCGGCCAGGCCGTGCCCGACGGCGACGGTCATCAGCTCGTGCCACGCCGGGTGGAATTCGACCTCGTCGATGCGCCGTCCGTAGCGGTCGTGGGTGCGCAGGACGGGGTGGTTCGCCTCGGCGAGCCGCCCCCATTCCCGGGCCTGGAACGATCCGGCCAGCCCGCCCAGGCCGAGCAGCTCCACATGCGTCGCCGATCCCGCACCGAACAGCCGCGTCACGGCCTCGACCATCGCCGGGTCCGCGCTGTAGGCGTTGTAGCCGGCCAGCGGCGGGGGCTGGTTGCCGGGCTCGTCGGCGGGTCCGGTGAGCGTGCCTTCGGACATGGGCCGGTCATCTCCTCAGCGGCCGTGATGCGGGTACTGGAGCCTGCTGCCGTTACCGTAGTACCCGATAGCTTGACTCGCTACCAGTAAGTAACAACGACAGACTTGTCCCGCAGACACCCCACCAGATCCGACGTCGGCCCCGAGGACCCGCGCATGCGCCCTGTGCTCGACCTGCCCGCCGGCCCCGACGCGGCCACGCCGGAGCCAGCCTCCCGGCCGTCGCCGCGCGACCGGCTGCGCGCGCTCGCCCGCAGCTGGTGGGCCGTCACCAAGATCACCTTCTCGATCTGCATGCGGTACCGCGTCACCGGCCTGGCGGCCGAGGCGGCGTTCTTCGCCCTGCTGTCGCTGCCGCCGCTGGCGATCGGGCTGGCCGGGACCCTGGGCTACCTCAACGGCTGGATCGGCGCGGAGAAGATAAGCGAGATCAAGCAGCACATCCTGAACGGGGCCGGGACGATGCTGTCCGGGCCGGGCATCGAGAAGCTCGACGGACTGCTGACCAACCTGCTCACCAACGGCCATCCGGACCTGATCTCCATAGGGTTCCTGCTGGCGCTCTGGGCGGGCTCGCGGGCGATGAACGTGTACGTCGACACCATCACGATCGCCTACGGGCTGTCGGGCCGCCGCGGCATCGTGCGCACGCGGTTGCTGGCGTTCGAATTGTACATGTTGGGCATGGTTCTGGGCTCGGTCGCCTTGCCGCTGCTGGTGATCGGGCCGGACATCCTGGTCGGTGTTTTCCCCGGGGTGACCGGGCTGATCCATGCGATGTACTGGCCGGTGGTGCTCACCGTGCTGGCGGCGTTCCTCAACACGCTGTACCACTTGGCGGTGCCGGTGCGGACGCCGTGGTCACAGGACCTGCCGGGCACGGTGCTGGCGCTGCTGTTGTGGCTCGGCGGGTCGGCGCTGCTGCGCGACTACGTTTCCTCGACGTTCTCCGGCACGAACGCGTCGAACTCGCTGTATGGCGGGCTCGCTGCGGCCGTGGCGATCCTCGTGTGGCTATACGTCACGGCTCTGGCCACGCTGCTCGGCGCGGCGTTGAATGCGGCCGTGGAACAAGTGTGGCCGTCTCGGAAGTTGTGGCTAGCACGACTGGCACTGCGCCAGCGGGTGGCAGCTCAGCGAGACGCCTCTCCAGAGATCCCCGAAGGGCTTCCTCAGGATTGAGCTGGTAATTGATGCTGCGACGCCGAAGCGTCTCCTTATTTGGCGGGGTTCGGAGACGGGCTGGGCATACTGCGACGCGAAGCGTCTCCTTAACGGGCGGTGGTGGGAGACGGGCGGGCAAAACCCTGGCGACAACTCGTCGCAGGCGTACGTACCATGAAGCGATCTTCCGGGATATCGGTAGATACCGGACCAGGCAACGGACCTGCGCCCGGTCGAGTTGAACCGGACAGAACAGTGAAAGCTGGGACAGCATACGTGTCACAAGCAGCTCCGATGGGCTCGCAGCGGCTCCGGGCGCTGGGCTGGACCGAGGGCCACCAGAAGGCCTTCGCGATCCTGCAGGAAGCAGTCGGCGCCGACCTCATACCGGCGCTGGTCACCGAAGCCGGGGACGGCGGCTGTACCGCCGAGTCCGGGACCGGGACGATGCGGGCCACCTACGGCCCCAACCTGCTGCTCTCCATGGCAGCCGACCCCCTGCGCCGACCCCTCACCGACGACTGGATCGCGATCCGCCGCTGGCCGGACGGACGCGCCACCGCGGAGGCCATTCTGAGCCGCCGCGTCACTCTCATGCGCCAAGACTCGCGTTAGCGCCGCCCCTGCGCCGCGCCCCCTGCCTGCCGTCCGCTCCGTTGCGCCCCACCCATCGGACTCCCGCCGGACTTCCAGGACCTTTCCTCGCGCTTTAGCGGACGATTCGCTCGCTGTGCCGTCCAAAAAACCGGACCTCGACCGGACTTCAACGTTCCGCGACGCGGCAGAAGCCTAAGGTAATCGCTTGCACTGGGTATGCATTCCGTGACGTTGGGGTCACGGAGCCCGGTGGAAGTCTTGGGGGCGCGCACAGAATGAGGCAGCTAGCCGCGGACGGCACCGACGTCGATCCGGCCCGGGTCCCGGGCCTGATCCGGGACAGCTTCGCCCTGGTGGCGGACCTGCCGGACAAAGTCGTCGCACACTTCTACGCGCTCGTCTTCACCGAGCACCCCGAAATCCGGGACATGTTCCCGCCGATGATGGACGCCCAGCGCGACCGCCTGTTCCAGGCCCTGGTCCGGGTGGTGAGCGAGGCCGACCACCCGGACACCCTGGCCGACTACCTGCGCCGGCTGGGCCGCGACCACCGCAAGTTCGGCGTCCGGCCCGAGCACTACGACGTGGTCTGGCGCTGCCTGATATCGGCCCTGAAACGCTTCGCGGGCCCGGGCTGGACGGCGGAGATGGACACCGCCTGGCTGGCGGCGTACCAGCTCGTGGCCGGCACGATGATCGAGGCCGCCGAACAGGACGCGCACCTGGCCCCGGCGTGGTGGACCGCCCGGGTGGTCGGGCACGAACTGCGCACGCGCGATATCGCGGTCCTGACACTGAAGCCGGACGCGCCCTACCCGTTCCGCCCCGGGCAGTACTTGTCGCTGGAAACGCAGCGCTGGCCCCGGGTATGGCGGCACTACTCCATAGCCAGCGCACCCCGGCCCGACAACACCCTGACACTCCACGTCCGCGCCGTCCCCGCCGGCTGGGTCTCGACCGCCCTGGTGAACCACACCCGGATCGGCGACACGGTCCGCCTGGGACCGCCGCTGGGGACGATGTTCTGCAACACGATGTCGGCGCGGAACATGCTGTGCGTGGCCGGCGGCACCGGCCTGGCGCCGATCAAGGCGATCCTGGAGGACATGGCGACGTGGAACACCAGCCGCCGCGTGCGGCTGTTCTTCGGCGCGCGGCGGAACCACGAACTCTACGACCTGCCGGAGCTGACCCGCCTGGCCCAGCGCTTCCACTGGCTGTCGCTGATCACCCCCATCTCGCACGATCCGCGCTTCCCCGGCGAGCGGGGGATGCTGCCGGAAGCAGTGGCCCGGCACGGCGGGTTCCACGACGAGTGGGCTGGGCACGATGTCTACGTTTCGGGCTCCGTGCCGATGGTGCGCGCGACGATCGCGCGGTTGCAGGAGCTGGACATCCCGCTGGCGAACATCCGGTTCGACGCGTACGGCGGTATGGACGGCTTGTGGCAGCCGGGGGCAGGGCAGGGCGTGCCGACGCCGCCGACGGCGCCTGGCGGGTTGGGCGGGAGGACGGCTGGGACGGGTGTCGACAGTGGATGGCGGGCCGGGGTGGCGACACCGCCAGGGATTTCACAAAGCGTCGAGGAATACCTGCTGTCACAGAGCTCGTAGTGGCTCGATCCAGGCTGTGTTTTTCAACGAAACGGCTTGAGAATGGCGCGCACCTGCTGCGCCGCGCCCCAGTCATGGTCGAACTGGGCGATGACGGCCAGATGCTGGCGCAGCTGGATGAAGGGCATCCGGGTTCGCCAGTCGTCGTCCAGACCGGTCAGCTCCGCG
>JAEKKI010000281.1 GCA_019510485.1 Catenulisporales bacterium | reverse complement strand
GCGCCGCGGCCGTCGTCGGTGATCCGCAGCCGCAGGGCGTCGGCGCACTCCACGAGGATCGCCGCGTGAGCGGCCCCGGCGTGCCGCACCACGTTGGTCAGCGACTCCTGCACTATCCGGTACCCGGCCTGGCTGACCGCCAGCGGCACCCGGTCCACGTCGCCGACGACGCTGAGCGCCACCCGGAGCCCGGCGGCCTCGGCCTGCCGCACCAGGTGCGCCAGCCGGCTCAGGTCCGGCGCCGGGTCGCGCGGCGCGGCCCGGTCCCCGCGCAGCACGGTCAGCACCGAGCGCACCTCGCCCAGCGCCGACCGGCTGGCGTCCTTGATCGCCGACAGCGCGATCCGGGCCTGCTCCGGCCGCCGGTCCATGACCTCCAGCGCCACGTTCGCCTGCACCGCGATCAGCGAGATCGAGTGCGCCAGCACATCGTGCAGCTCCCGCGCGATCGCCAGCCGCTCCTCGGTGGCCTGCCGCCGCGCCTCCTGCTCCCGGGCCCTCTCCTCCTGCTCCCGCGCCTGCTGCGACTCCAGCGCGCGCTGCCGCAGCACCCGGAACAGCTCGGCGATCGTCAGCAGCGCGAGCATCCAGCCGATGGTGGACAGGATGTCGATGGCACTGGTGCGGGTCTTCGGGCCCGTTTTGGCGTGGGTCGGCACGAACAGCATGCCGACCGCGAATCCCATCGCGCCGATCCAGACCTCGCGGCGGTAGCCGGTGCCGCCCATGATGACGACCGCGACCAGCGCGTTGAGGTAGATCGGGCCGTAGGAGTAGCCCATGAGGAGGTAGGTGAGCGTGGCCGCCAGGCACAGCACCAGCGCGCTCCGCGGCACGCGACGGCGGTAGTGCAGGGCGAGCGGGCCGATGACGACCAGGAGCCAGGCGATGCCGTCCAGCGGTCTGATGTCGACGTCGGTGCTGCTGCCCTTGTCGTGCCAGTTGCCGTACGCGCCGAGGGTCCCGACGACATCGACGACCAGCAGCCACAGCGGCAGCCCGACCGTGGAACGCTCCATCCACAGCCAGGCGCGCAGGGCGCGCGACGGTGGAGGCGGCTGAGCGGTCATGGCAGAACGCTAGATCAGATCGCGGGTCGGGGGTATCCGCTGGGTGGAGGCTGTGGTGGGGTGGGGGGTACTTCTACGGGAGTAGCGTTCGCTTGCCGCTACGCCGCCGCCATGGCCGCCTCACTGACCCGGCTGGTTACAGACGCCCCGATGAACGCCTCCCAGCCAGGGGTGCATCCGCCGGTCGCATGCACCGCCGCACGCAGCGCACAAGCCGACTTCGCCTGAGCGTCCAGTTGGTCTTCGGCGTCGACGATCAGCTGCACGTCCACTTTGCCGGTTGCCAAGCCCACCGCGATATCCGGGTCGTAGACGCCAGCCATGTCCAGGAGCTCCTCGAGCACACGGTCAGTCTGCTCATCGAAGTCGGTCAGGTCGCCCTCGACGACAAGTTCATACACGGCGAGGAATTTCATCCGCGGGTCTCTCCTTCCGGCTTCTCGTCACTCTCACGACACCAACATGTCGCACGCCCCAGCTGCCCCAGGAGGTTGCGCCTGTAGCCGGGATCGGACGGCGTGAGGTGCACCGATTTCTTGTGCATCTCTGGACACGGACAGTAGATCTTGTAATACCGCTTGCCGCGCTCGACTCGCCAGCCCCTATCCTCTGCCTCCTTGAGAATCCGTTCGAGGTCCTTGTCCGGATGCCGTGGCCGCGTCACACGGGGCTCCTTCTTCTACGGTACCCGGGCTGATCAGGTTAACCCCCGGCGCTCAGTCGATACCGAAACGCAACTGCCGGAGAGGCCATTGCGGCCATCCCGAGAGGAGCATCCCGACTAGCATGCAGAGAGCTACGATACCGTCACACAAGGTGTGGGCGTGCGGAAAATCAGAGAACCGCGAAGCGCGCCCGACATCAAGTGCCGGGCGCGCTTCACTGGTCGAATCGCGATGCTTTAGCCGAAGAAGACCTTAGCCTCCTCATACAAAGCCATCGGCACCGTCTTCAACGTCGTCGTGGCATCCGCCAGCGGCACCCGCACGATGTCCGTCCCCCGCAGTGCCACCATCTTCCCGAAGTCCCCGTCGTGCACCGCGTCGATGGCGTGCAAGCCGAAGCGGGTGGCCAGCCAGCGGTCGAAGGGGGACGGGCTGCCGCCGCGCTGGGTGTGGCCCAGGACGGTGGTGCGGGCCTCCTTCTTGGTGCGGCGCTCGATCTCGGCGGCGAGGCGCTCGCCGATGCCGCCGAGGCGGACGTGGCCGAAGGCGTCCAGTTCGCCGGTCTGGGTGGCCATCTGGCCGTCCTTGGGGTGCGCGCCCTCGGCGACGACGACGATGGGGGCGTAGCCGCGGGCGAAGCGGGACTCGATCCAGGCGCAGACCTCGTCGATGTCGAAGACGACCTCCGGGATCAGGATCACGTTGGCGCCGCCGGCCATGCCGGAGTGCAGGGCGATCCAGCCCGCGTGGCGGCCCATGACCTCCACGATCAGCGCGCGGGAGTGCGACTCGGCGGTGGTGTGGAGGCGGTCGATGGCCTCGGTGGCGACGTGGACCGCGGTGTCGAAGCCGAAGGTGTAGTCGGTGGCGTTCAGGTCGTTGTCGATGGTCTTCGGCACGCCGACCACCTTCACGTCGTGCGCGCCCAGCGCGGTGGCCACCCCCAGGGTGTCCTCGCCGCCGATCGCGATCAGCGCGTCCACGCCCTCGGCGGCCAGGTTCTCCTGGATCCGCTCGATGCCGCCGTCGACCTTGAACGGGTTGGTGCGCGAGGACCCGAGGATGGTGCCGCCGCGGGGCAGGATGCCGCGGACCGCTTCCACGTCCAGCGGCCTGGTCATCCGCTCCAGCGGCCCCTTCCAGCCGTCACGGAAACCCACGAACTCAAAGCCGTAGTACTGGACGCCTTTACGGACCGAGGCGCGGATCACCGCGTTCAGGCCCGGGCAGTCGCCGCCGCCGGTCAGTACTCCGATTCGCATGGCCACACTCCTGAGACTCGCCTGTGATCAAGGTCACCTACGGACAGGATCACCGTAACGGCTACGGGGCGGTAACGAGAAGCCACCAGTCACCTGCCGAGACGCGGTGGTCACGTGATGTGATCTTGAAGTAGCGGGACCCGAGGGGGTGGTGGTGAGGTCGTGAAACCCGGGGCGCAGGCGCGCCAGGCGCAAGCGAGCGGCGGCGATACAGTCAGGAGCCTGATTCGAACGAGCGATCGGTGGATTTCCCGGCGGTGAAACTCCCACCCCGATGAGCGACGACGCGAAAGCGCGTCAGAATACGGACGTAATAACACGAACCTTCAGGGCACGAGCGGCGCCGCGACGACCCGTTCCCCGGCCACGCGGTCGCCGCTCCACGTCAGCCGTTCGGCCTCGGGAGAACCCGCGCCGATCCGGTTCCACAAGCGCAGAATCAGATCCGGCGCCGGACCCGAGATCTCGGCGACCGGCTCGCCGGGCCCGTACGTCCACGACCGCCCCACGTCCGTGGCGCTCACCGTGAGCGCCACCTCCGGCTCGGCGGCGATGCCCCGCTGGATCATACGAGGCGCGAACAGCTCGAAGATCTCGCTCACACCGTCGGCGGCCAGGTCCGGATCGAAGGGTTCGGCGTCTCCCAACGCGTGCTCCGCGTCCCACCGATGCATCCGGGTCTCGTGCGCGCGCCGCCGCTGCCAGAAGCCGACGGTCCGGGGCATCAGGCTGCTGAAAGTCCACGCCTCCGATCGCGGATCCGTGTCGAGCGCGGAGCAGATCTCCTCGGCCGTGCTCTGGAACCAGGTGTGCAGCGACGCGGGCTCGTGCGGCGCCGTCCGCTCCTGATCGTTGCGGCCGTGCCGCTCGCGGACCGCCGTGCTGACCCACAGGTTGCCGTTGCCGAGGTGGTCGGTCAGCTCGTAGAGGTCCCACGGCGCGCAGGACGGAACGTGCAGCCCCAAGTCGGCCTTGGTCAGCCCGGCGAGGAGCGCGGCATAGGAGTCGAGCTCGGAGCGCAGGAGCCTGAGGAAGTCCGTCATTCGTCGTCTTCGTCCAATCCTTGGGCGATGGCATAGCGCACCAGCTCCACCCGGTTGTGGAGCTGCAGCTTGTTGAGCGTGTTCTGCACGTGGTTCTGCACGGTCCGGTGCGACAGCACCAGCCGGTCGGCGATCTGCTTGTAGGACAAGCCCTTGGCCACCAGGCGCAGGACCTCGGTCTCGCGCTCGGTGAGCCGCGGCGTGTCGGCGGCCGGACCCGCGCCGGAGGCCGGCGGCAGCAGCGCCAGCTTGCGGAACTCGCCGAGCACCAGCCCGGCCAGGCCCGGGGTGAACACCGGATCGCCGAGCGCTATCCGCTCCACGGCCGCGAGCAGCTCCTCGCGGCTGGCGGACTTCACCAGGTAGCCGATGGCGCCGGCCTTCACCGCCTGCAGCACGTCCTGCTGCTCGCCGGAGGCCGAGAGCACCAGCACCTTGACGTCCGGGTCGGCGGCGACCAGGCGGGCCGTCACCTCGGCGCCGGACAGCCGCGGCATCTGCATGTCCAGCACCACGACCTGCGGCCGCGACGCCGTCCCGCGCCGCACCGCCTCCTCGCCGTCCCCGGCCGTGGCGACCACGTCGTATCCGGCCTCGGCGAGGTCGCGGGCGACCGCGTCCCGCCACATCGGGTGGTCGTCGGCCACCATGACCCGGACCTGAGTGTTCACGGTCCCCGACTCTACAAAGCGGCGCCCACTCACCGCACTTTCGCTTCCGGCCACGGCGACGGGCTCATCGCAGGGCCCTGCGCACCGCCGCCACCGAGGCCGCGCCGGCGGCCCGCGGCGCCGGGACCCGCGGCACCCGCATCTCGACCTCGGTGCCCTGGCCCGGGATGGAGACCACGTCGACGCGCCCGCCGACATCGCGCAGCCGGCCCTCGATCGAGTGCGCCACGCCGAGCCGTCCGGCGCGGCGGGCCTCGGCCAGCCGGCCCTCGGGGATGCCGGGGCCGTCGTCGCGGACGGTCACGACCACGCCGTCGGCCTCGTCCTCGACCAGGATCCAGGCACGTGCGCCGAGGCCGTCGGCGCCGGGGCCGCCGTGCGCGCGGACGTTGTCCAGCGCCGCCGCGACCGCCGCGGCCACCTCGCGGGCCACGGCCCCGGGCAGCGTGACCGGCTCGCCGGGGCCGGACAGCGTCACGCGGGGTCCGGCCAGCCGGCCCAGCAGCGCCGACAGGTCCAGCTCCACCGGATCGCCGTCGCCGTCGGCGGCGGCGTCCACCTGGTGCCAGCTGTTCACCAGCGAGCGCAGCGCGCGCTCCTGCTCCCCCGCCATGCGGCCCAGGTCCGCCCCGGCGCCGCCGATCTCCGCGCCGCGCCGCTGCACCAGGGCCAGGACCTGCAGGACGCCGTCGTGGATGTCGCGGGACAGGCGCTGGCGCTCCCGGGTGGCGGCTTCCAGGCGCTGGGCGCGCATCAAAGTGAGCTCGGCGCCGCGGCCGAGTTCGGTGACGTAGCCGATGGCGGTGCCGAGCAGGGCCATCAGCACGATGTTGTGGAGCGCGTCCTCGGTCAGCGCGCCGCGCTCGGCCAGGTCGGCGGCGCCGATCACGGCGGCGCCGGCCAGCCCGCCGCGCCAGCCGAAGGCGATCGCGGCGGCGATCACCGGGGCGGCGGACCAGACGGTCGGCAGGGTCAGCGCGCCCTGGTGGATGCGCCCGGAGGTGTCGACCAGCACGGTGCTCAGCACGCTAGCCACGCCGATCGCCAGGTCGGCGCCGACGAAGGCCGTCAGCGCGCGGCGGCGCATGGTGGTGCGGTGGTAGACGATGCCGGTCCAGGCGGTCCAGAAACCCATGGTGACCAGGACCGCGATCGCCGCGCCGATATGCGCGTAGCGGTTGTAGGAGGCTGCGAAGCGGGCGACGGCGTAGGCCAGGGTCAGGGAGCGGAAGACGCCCAGGGCACGCCACATCGCGGTGTCGACGGCGGCGCGCTGCGGAAAATCCGGAGAATGCGGAGAATGCGGTTGCCGCGAACCCCCGGGCCCGCTCATCGCCCGTGGACGTCCTCGTCGCTCTCCAGCGCCCGCTTCTCCTCGATCTCGGCCCGGCGCTCGGCCGCCGCGACGCGCTTGGCCTCGGCCCGCTGCTCGGCGCGCTCGGCGGCCTTCTCGGCGGCGATGAGCTTCTTGGCGTCGGTGGCGTACATGTCGACGTACTCCTGGCCGGACAGGTCCATGAGCGCGTACATGATCTCGTCGGTGATCGAGCGCAGGATGTAGCGGTCGTCCATGGCCCCGGGGACCTCCCGGTAGCGGGAGAAGTCCAGCGGCACGCCGAACCGCACCCCGACCCGCTTGATCTTCGGCACCACCTGGCCCGAGGGCTGGATCTCGAAGGTGCCGACCATGGCGCACGGCACCACCGGCACCCCGGACTCCAGCGCGATGCGCGCGATACCGGTCCGGCCCTTGTACAGCCGGCCGTCGGGCGAGCGGGTGCCCTCCGGGTACAGGCCCAGGGCCTTGCCCTCGTTCAGGATGCGCAGCGCGGTCTTCAGCGCCGGATCGGCGGCCTGGCCGCTGGAGCGGTCGATCGGCACCGAGCGCACGCCGCGGAAGAAGGCGGCGGTCAGCCGGCCCTTGATCCCCGTGCCGGTGAAGTAGTCGGCCTTGGCCAGGAAGTACACCGGCCGGGGCACCATCAACGGCATGAAGAAGGAGTCGGAGAAGGACAGGTGGTTGCTGGCCAGGATGATCGGCCCCTCGGCCGGGATGTGCTCCAGGCCCTTGGCCCAGGGCCGGAAGAGCAGGCGCAGCAGCGGCCCGAGGATGACGACCTTGAGCAAGCCGTAGAACAACCGTCTGCCTCTCGTTTGGGGAACTGGAGAGCGTCGCCTTGGTGTTTCCGAGGGAACATTACTGCGTGCGGCGTCGCTGTACTCCCCCCGTTAGCCGTGGAACGATGGTGACCATGACCGCGCCAGTGCTCCCCGGTGCCGAACCGTTCTCGTACGACGCGCCCGCCGAGGCCGACGCTGCTACCGCCGCCACCCAGCACGTCGGAGTCCTGCTCTGCCACGGCTTCACCGGCTCCCCGCAGTCGCTGCGCCCCTGGGGCGAGCACCTGGCGGCGGCCGGCTTCGGCGTACGGCTGCCGCGGCTGCCCGGCCACGGGACCGCCTGGCGGGACATGCAGGTGACGACCTGGGACGACTGGTACGCCGAGGTGGACCGGGCGTTCCATGAGCTGAAGGCGTCGTACGAGCAGGTCTTCGTGATGGGCCTTTCGATGGGCGGCACGCTCACCTTGCGGCTGGCCGAGCGGTACGGCGCGGACGTGGCGGGGATCGTCCTGGTCAACCCCTCGGTGAAGCCGGACAGGGCGACGATCAAACTGCTGCCGGTGCTCAAGCACCTGGTTCCCAGCGTGGCGGGCATCGGGAGCGCGATCAACAAGAAGGGCGTGCGCGAGCTGGCCTACGACCGGGTGCCGCTGAAGGCCCTGGACTCGTTCGCCCGCGGCTGGCGCCGGGTGCGGGCGGATCTGCCGAAGGTGACGCAGCCGACGCTGCTGTACCGGTCGGTGACCGATCCGGTGGTGCATCCGTCGAACAGCGCGCTGATCCTCAGCCGGATCTCGTCGACCGATGTCGCCGAGCACGTACTGGAGAACAGCTCGCACGTGGCTACGCTGGATCACGATGCGGAGCAGATCCATGCCGGGTCTGTGGAATTCGTCCGGCGGGTCGCCGGGTTGGGGAACTGATGTGAGCACCGCCAACGAACAGCCCGGTTCGGGTTTGCC
>JAEKKI010000307.1 GCA_019510485.1 Catenulisporales bacterium | reverse complement strand
TACTGCAAGGAAGTCGTCGAGGACTCGTTCCGGATCCACGGCGGCTACGGTTACTCGAAGGAGTACGAGATCGAGCGGCTGTATCGGGAAGCGCCGATGCTGCTGATCGGCGAGGGTACCGCCGAGATCCAGAAGATGATCATCGGACGGCGGCTGCTGGAGGACTACAAGACGCGCTAGCGCCCTGATGCGTCGGTGAGCCCCCTGCCCGGCGTGCGATCATGGCCGGCGTGGAGCATTCCGGGCAAACCGTCGAACGTCCGGTGTGCTGCGCCTTCCCGCTCGTCTGTGCGCCGTCGGTGAAGGAGACACCGTGAGATTCGTCGACGACCGCGGCACGTTCCTGCACGTCGTGCAGGACGGTGAAGCAGGCCCCGGGGTGCTGTTCGTGCAGGGCTTGGCCGGGTCGTGGTTCGAATGGGATCCGGTGATCCCGATGCTGGCGGGCGACCATCGGCTGGTGCGGTTCGATCGGCCCGGGCTGGGGTGGTCCCAGCAGGAGTTCGGCCCCGACGGCAACCCGGCTCCGCAGACGCTGGCGGCGGAGGCGGAGCGGCTGGGACGGGTGCTGGACGAGGTCGGCCTCACCGGGCCGGTGATCGTGGTGGCCCACTCCTACGGGGCCTTCCACGCCGAGGCGTTCGCGCGGACGCGTCCGGAGCGGGTGGCCGGCGTGGTGTTCGTCGATGCGAGTGTGGAGCCTGACATCACCCCCGCGCCCGGCGACATGGGCCGGGCCGTGGGGCAGGCGGTGGTCCGGGTGACGAGGCTACTGGGCCTGACCCAGGTGGTGGGCCCGGGAATCAGGCGCCTGGTGTACCGGGCCGCGAGCGCCACGGGCCGGGATCCCGATCCCGCGATGGGACGCGCCGTCTACCGTTCCAGCCGGGTGGCGGGCGCGGTGGCGAACGAGTTGGCGTCCTACCGGTCGGTCGCCGTGGAGTTACTCGAGCTGCGCTGCGAACGTCCGTTCCCGGAAGTCCTGGTGCAGGTGCTGGTGGCGACCGCGGGCGGGCAGGGGACCCGGTGGCTCGAACGCCAGCGCGCGTTCGCGGGGTTGTTTCCCGGGGCCGAAGTCGTAGAGTTACCCGATGCCAAACACCTGATCGCCGCGGACCGTCCGGACGCCGTCGCCACCGCCGTGCGCTCGCTGGGTTTTTGAGTGGTCGCTCCCGCTGCGGGGTCCGGTTGCGGCAGGATGGTTCCTTGAGGCGGTTGAAGAGCGCGAACGTTTAGGGCGGGAAGCTGACAGTGGCGACTTACTACGTCATAGCGAGGATGGACGGGACACGTTTCGTAGGGCCGGACCACCACAAGGTGGACCTCTGCGACGCCCAGCAGCGGGGTGTCACGACCTTCATCCCCACGACGTGGCAGGACCACGATCCGCTGGCTGTGGATGATGACGAGGCCTCGCCGAAGTCCGACGTACCGGTGGGCCTGCTGGTGTATCCGGACCCGGCGCAGGCCGGCCTGGGCATCGCCGAGGACATGACGCTCTCCCTGGGCATCGACGGCGGCTTCCGCCTGTTCCAGCTCCAGGCGGTGCCCGCCCCGGAGCACTACACGCCCTCCAGCGCGATCGGCGCGCGCGCCATCGTGACCCGCGAGTTCCTGGTGGTCGCCGAGGTCCCGGCGTGGTGGGCCTACGGCCCGCACGGCCGCTACGTCAACGGCCTGATCACGGCGGTGTCCAACCTGGGACGGGAGCAGGTGGACCAGATCGGCGCCGGGCTGGAACGGCCGGACGTGATCTTCGAGGTGGACCGGCGCGAGGTGCTGGACGCCGCGGACCTGGAGCTGATGCGGCACGACCGCGTCGGCGCCGCGCGGGTGGCCCGGGGCTATGCGCGGGCCGCGACATACCGCGCCTGGGACCGCGACGCGGGCCTGTCGCGGGCCGCGTCGCTGATCGGGGACCTGGCGCACGTCACGGTGGTTGGCGACATCCTCAGCGAGGATCAGCTGACCCTGCTGCTGAAGAAGCTCACGCCGCACATATCCGAAGTCATGGACGGTGACATCGATGACTGAGGAACCAGGGCTTACCCGGGCGGTGTGAGTCCGGGCCCGTTCTCGGGAGGTGCGGGGAACTCGTCGCCGTTCCTCGGCTGGATAGGCACGGCATCCTGCGTGGGCGGAGCAGGGGGCTGGGACGGCATCGGCGCGGGCATCTGCATCGGGAAGCCGCCGGGCACCGGCGTCCCGTATCCGTATCCGTATCCCGCCGGCATCCCGGGCGTGGCGGGCATTCCTTGCCCCGGGCCGCCGTACCAGTCGCCCGCGGCGTTGCGGGCCCGCTGGGTGGCCGTGATCGTCCGCACGTAGGCGATCGCCAGCACCGCCGCCACCACCACCACGGGCAGTGCCACCATCCCGGCTCGCGCCACGTCTTGCAGCGACTTGAGGTACTCGTCGGGATCGATGGTCGAGCTCTTCGTGTTTTCCGATTTGCTGACTCCGAACAGCAGGAGCCCCGCCAGGACGTAGGAGGCCCACCACCAGCCGGTGATCTGCCCGCCGCCTTGCGGCTTGCCCTGGCGGCCACGCATCGTGCCGCGATAGATGTCGCGCGCGACGATGCACGGGATGACCCAGTTCGCCAGCGGGATGAACCACCCGCCGATCGCCCAGCCGATGCTCATTCCCCCGCTGTTCGGCGCGTACAGCTCGGCGTTGCTGCGCGCGGCCCAGAACCAGCAGATGAACACCACGATCGTGCCCAGGACGCCGATGATCAGGAAGCCACTGGCCGCGCCCACCAGGTTGTCGGAGTCGTCCACGGTGCTCCGGTCGACCGACAGCCGGTCGCCGAGCAGCGAGTTGATGATCGAATTCCGCCACGCCAGCGCGCCGGTATCCAGTGCGGCGAGGGCGGCGTCCAGGCCGAGCAGGATCGTCAACGCCGTCCCGAGGCCGCCGACCGAGGTTTTGACGGTCCGCATCGGTACGCCGTACGGCCCATAGGGAGCGGGGTATCCGTAGCCGGGTGGAGGGTTCTCATACACGCGGGGCATCACATCAGTGCCCGATCGGTACGTCAAGAACGTGGCGGACCTCACCGCCGCGCATACTACTGGCCGGTAGCACCGTGCGCGAAGATGACAGCGGCAGCGCCGACCGGCGGAGGCGGCGACCACGCGAAGGGATTCCAGCATGCAGTTCGGCCGGTACTACGAGGAGTTCGAGGTCGGCGCCGTCTACAAGCACTGGCCCGGCAAGACCGTCACCGAGTATGACGACCACCTGTTCTGCCTGCTCACCATGAATCACCACCCGCTCCATATGGACGCCCACTACGCCGAGCAGACCACCGACTTCAAGCGCAACGTCGTCGTCGGCAACTACATCTACTCGCTGCTGCTCGGCATGTCCGTGCCCGACGTCTCCGGCAAGGCGATCGCCAACCTGGAGATCGAGTCGCTGCGGCACATCGCCCCGACCTTCCACGGCGACACCATCTACGGCGAGACCGAAGTGCTGGACAAGACCGAGTCCAGGTCCAAGGACGACCGCGGCGTCGTCTACGTGGAGACCAAGGGATACAAGCAGGACGGCACGGTGGTCTGCGTGTTCCGTCGCAAGGTGATGGTCCCCAAGCGCTCCTACGGCGAGGCCCGCGGCGGGGAGCAGCCCGGGCGTCCGGTGCCGGCGGCGTAGCGGCCGACTACGGCGGGTAGGTGTACGGCGTGCGTGGGAAACCGCGCGCCCCCGGCCCGCGTCCGGCGACAACCGCCATCCGGGTGAGGGGGCTTGACGGATCGCCGCCGACGAGAGGACCGTCAGTCTCTATGAAGGCCGAG
>JAEKKI010000171.1 GCA_019510485.1 Catenulisporales bacterium | reverse complement strand
GGACCGTGAGCGACGTGGCGTCGGCGTGCGCGACGGCGGTGGTGTGCGCACCCGGAGGCAGCAGTATCAGGGCCGCCATGAAGGCGACCGTCCAGGCGAGCACGGCCGCGCAGTAGGCCGGCAGGCCTCTGCGACGCCGGGCCACTGCTTCGCGGGGCGACATGGGCGGGGAACCTCCGGGATCAAGAATCAGGGGACGCATATATTCGCCCGTCCGCGGGCGACGGGCGGCCGACCGGAGCGCGGCCAAGGCGGAAACGCTGGCCGACCGCGCGTCGTCGCCGTGGATCCGGGCGGATCCGGGCGGCGGTGCGCGGCCGGCGGAGCCTTCGGTCGCAGGCCGATCGAGAGCCGGTCAGAAGTCAGGAAGCCGGGGTGAAGGTGACGCTCAGCGAGCCGACGACCTGGCCACCGGTGAAGAACGTGGTGTTCAGCGCCTTGTCCAGGTAGGCGGCGCCGGCCGGGTCGACGTCGGCGTCGCCGGTCAGCGTCTGCGGCGTGACGCCGACGGCGCTGCCCACGGTGTTGTCACCGAGGTCGAACAGGGCCACCGGGGCCGTGCCGCCGTCCGGCACCGCGGTCAGCGCCTGGGTGTCGGCGCCGAAGGCGACCTGGTGGAAGCACACGATCTTGCCGGTCCGGCCGTCCGCGAACGCCAGGCCGCCGCCGAGCGTGAGGCTCCCGTAGAAGCGCGGCAGGACCGCGTTGCCGCCGGTGACCGGGAAGCTCACGGTGGCGCCGGCGGTGCTGTCGTAGGAGCCGGTCGCGCTCGGCAGCGGCACCGCCGCGATCCCGGACTGCAGCGCCTGGGAGAGGAAGGTGTTGGTGGCGGTCAGCGCGACGCTGCCGGACGCCGGGGTGCCGGTGGCACTGGCGGACGGGAGCGCGACGGCGGTCGCGGCGAGGGCGACGGCGGCGGCCAGAGCGCGCACGGCGGTGCGGTTCATGGGGACTCCTTGGAAGTCGGGGGTCGGGCGGGGCTATCGGGAAAGGCCGGGCCCGCCGGCTCGTCCGGGGACGGTCCGACGGGCCCGGTCGTCATGCGGGGAACACTGGGATCCGGCGGTCGGCGGGCCCACTGGGCCCGCCCGGTGTCAGATTCCGTCAGATGCCGGCGGTGCGGGTGCCGCAGGCGGCGCCCAGGGTGTGGAAGCCGTAGCTGGTGATCAGGCTGGCGCCGTTCTTGCACAGCCAGCCGTTGGAGATCGCACGGTCCAGCAGGGCCTTCAGCCGCGGGCCCTGGACCGGGTCGGACCAGTCGGCCTGCCGGACGACGTGGTAGACGTTGCGGGTGTAGGTCAGGGACAGGGCCGAGTTCCAGTCCTGGCTCGCGGTGAGGATCTGCGCGACGCCGTCCAGGGACCGGTTGGCGTCCAGGGCGCCGGGCAGGTCGGTGCCGCCGCCCTTGCCCTTGTAGACCTGGCCGACGTAGTGGCTCAGGGAGTAGGGGAAGATGGCGTCGGGGTTGCTCTGGAAGGCGGCGTCCGTGCCCTCGTTCTCCTCCGGCGTGGCGGTCTGCCAGCACGGCTCGGAGGTCGCGGTGATGCCGAGCGCCTGCAGGAAGAAGGACCGGGTGCCGGAGTTGGCCTGCGGGAGGTAGACCTTGATCGTCGCGGTGGACGAGGTGGGGTTGCTCGGCAGGCTGTTCCAGGTGGTGTAGGTGCAGTTGTAGATGCCGGTCAGCTCGGCGCTGGTCAGGTTCGCCGGCGCGTGGCCGCCGGTGTAGGCCGACCAGCCGACGCCGTCCACGGCGAACGGGATGAACCAGTCGGCGGTACCGGTCTTCGGGCCCCGCGAGGAGCGCGCGATGTCGACCGTGGTGTGGGTCGTGCTGTTCAGCGTGCTGATGCCGGCGCTGGAGCCGTTCGGCCGGGCGATCGTGGCCGCGCCGGTCTTCGGGACGATGTTCCCGGCCGGGGTGGCGTCCCAGCTGTAGTACTTCGACGCCGGGCTGGTCGCGTTGTACGCGACCGACAGGCCGTTGTCGAACGACTGGATCGTGTCCGAGCCCACCGAGACGATGTCGGTGGCGGCCGGGGTCACGGTCGGGTCGGCCGACGCGGTGCCCACGGACGCCATCACGGCGCCGAGACTGGCCGCGGCGACCGCGGAGGTCATGGCGAGCTTGCGGGTGACAGAACGCATTACTTTCCTCCTGCAAGGGGGACTGGTCCTTGCGGGATCGAGATTCGCCGACCGGCGGGCGCGGCGGCCAGGGGCCGATCTCGGCGCGCACCCTCGGCGCGGCGGTCCCGGAGGACGCTACGCCGCAGGTGGGAACCTATGTGCGAACCCGGAAACACAACGGGGACAGCACCTCCTGTGTTTCCGGCAGTGGCGTTCCGGTGCTGCCTTCGGGACCTCTTGTTCACCATGGCCCCGTGCACCGGTTCACACGGGATGTCTAAGTTGTCCGGGGTGTCCGCCTCACCGGGTGCGGCGCGCGAAACCGGCCAGAGCGCTGACGAATCCCGAGGCGCCGCCCCGGCACTGATCGGGGCGCAGGTAGCCGCGGGCACTGCGGGCGACCACCACGCCCGTGCCCGGCACGCGGGTCCCGCGCACCGCCGCCGCACCACGCACCGGCAGCGTGGCCGACCACCACCAGTCCGGTCCGGCCCCGTCGCGGGCCAGCCGGATGCTCAGTTCCGCGCGCTCGGCGACCAGCTCGCGCCAGGCCGCCGCCAGTGCCTCGGAGGAGCGGAAGGCCGCCGCCGAGCGGGCCAGCGGACGGCCGTTGGCCGCCATCAGGATCCAGGTCAGGTCTCCGCGGTCGGCCGCGCGCACCACCAGGGCGGCGGGCATCTAGTGCTCCGCGTCGGCGGCCAGCAGCGCCAGGAACTTGGCGACCGCGATCTGGCAGGTGGCGTAGCGCTCGTAGGAGCGGATGGAGCGGGCCAGCGGGGTGCCGCCCGGCGATTGCAGCACCCAGCTCCAGCCGGTTCCGTCGTTGACGTGGCTGATCCGGGCCGACAGGTTCGGCGCGTCGCGCCGCAGCCGCGCGTAAGCCCGCCGAGCCTCCTCCGGCCCGGAGTAGGCCGGGGCCGAGATGGCCACGATCCGCCCGTTGCTCGCCTTGGCACGCCAGCGGTAGCGGCCGTTCTCCGCCCGGTCCACCAGTACTCGCCGGCTCTCGTCCCGAACAGTGTCCACGGCCGTTCCGCCCAACACTCGAGATCTGCATTCCTGTTGTGGTCGCGCGATCAATCTAGGTCCCGGACGTGGCGAGCGAGCCGGGAATCGTCCGACGACGGCTCTTTGTTCGCCTAGCTGTTCCGCCTTAGTCGCCCAGCAGGCCGATCCCACTGTCAGCACCCTGAGTTGTCGATCACTCCCACCCCGGTCCGGTACCCCGATCAAGCGCTTCAGGAGAGCGCCCGGGCTTGGCGGGAAAACCCCGAAGTCCGGTCAACAGACCACACGATCACCGAGCACTGCACGCGCTCCGGGGGTCACGGACCCGACTCATCCTTTCGCGTGAGCGACCTCAGAGCTCCGCCGTCTAGTCTGGGGGCGTTCAACGCTCCAAACCGCCAGATCGGAGACCCTTGTGCGGATCACGGTGATCGGTACCGGCTACCTGGGCGTCACCCACGCCGTCTGTATGGCCGAGCTCGGCTTCGAGGTCATGGGCCTGGACGTGGTGGAGGAGAAGGTCGCCGCTCTGTCCACCGGCCGGGTCCCGTTCTACGAGCCCGGGCTGGAGGAGCTGCTGAACAAGCAGCTGGCAGCCGGGCGGCTGTCCTTCACCACCGATTACGACAAGCTGGCCGCCTGGGCCGGCGAGGGGTCGGTGCACTTCGTCTGCGTGGGCACGCCGCAGAAGAAGGGCGAGTACGCCGCGGACATGACCTATGTCGACGCCGCGTTCGAGAGCCTGGCCCGGGCCCTGGCCGGCCAGGGCCGCTCGCTGCTGGTCGGCAAGTCCACGGTCCCGGTGGGCACCGCGAGCCGGATCGCCGGGCGGCTCGCCGAACTCGCCCCGGACGCCGAGCTGGCGTGGAACCCGGAGTTCCTGCGCGAGGGCTTCGCGGTCGAGGACACGCTGCACCCGGACCGGCTGGTGCTCGGGGTGCGCAGTGAGCAGGCGGAGCAGGACCTGCGCCAGGTCTACGCCAAGCTCCTGGCCGCGGACGTCCCGCTGATCATCACCGACTTCGCCACCTCCGAACTCGTCAAGGTCTCGGCCAACTCCTTCCTCGCGGTCAAGATCTCCTTCATCAACGCCATGGCCGAGGTGTGCGAGGCCGCCGGCGCCGACGTGATGGAACTGGCTCAGGCGCTGTCCCACGACCCCCGCATCGGCCGCCGGTTCCTGGTGCCGGGACTGGGCTTCGGGGGCGGCTGCCTGCCCAAGGACATCCGGGCCTTCATGGCCCGCGCCGGCGAGCTCGGCGTCGACCAGGCGCTGGCGTTCCTGAAGGAGGTCGACGCGATCAACATGCGGCGCCGGGTCCGCACCGTCGACCTGGCCCGCGAGCAATGCGACGGCTCCCTGCTGGGCAAGCGCGTGGCCGTGTGGGGCGCGGCGTTCAAGCCGAACTCCGACGACATCCGCGACTCCCCGGCCCTGAACGTCGCCGCCTCGATCCACCTGCAGGGCGCGCAGGTCACCGTCTACGACCCGAAGGCCTCCGACAACGCGCGCAAGCTGTTCCCGACGCTGTCCTACGCCGACTCGGCGCTGGAGGCGGCGTACCAGGCCGACGTGATCCTGCACCTGACCGAGTGGCAGGAGTTCCGGGACCTGGACCCGGCCGAGGTGGCCCCGCACGTCCGCGACACGCGGGTGATCGACGGCCGCAACGCCCTGGACGCGGCCAGATGGCGCGCCGCCGGCTGGACCTACCGGGCGCTGGGGCGGCCGTGACCCGACCGGCCGGACCGCCTAGCCCGTCACGGCCGGGCCGGCCGTGCGGGCCCGGTGCGTCTTTACAGCTTTTTCACGCCCGTCCCGGCAGGTAAGACGACCAAGCATTCCCGGGCAAGCTCAGCGAAAGTGACCCGCCGTAGAGTTGTAATAGCGGTGGCACAGAACTTCTCACTACAGGGCGGGTTTCCATGACCAAGCAGGTTGAGAAGGTCGACCGGGTCATCATCCGTTTCGCCGGCGATTCCGGGGACGGCATGCAGCTCACGGGCGACCGGTTCACCTCCGAGACCGCGGCGTTCGGCAACGACCTGTCAACGCTGCCCGACTTCCCCGCCGAGATCCGGGCGCCCGCCGGGACCCTGCCCGGGGTGTCCGCGTTCCAGCTGCACTTCGCCGACCACGACATCCTGACCCCCGGCGACGCCCCCGACGTCCTGGTGGCGATGAACCCGGCGGCCCTCAAGGCGAACCTCAAGGACGTCCCGCGCGGCGGCACGGTCATCGTCAACACCGACGAGTTCACACCGCGGGCGCTGTCCAAGGTCGGCTACGCCGCCGATCCGCTGGAGGACGGCTCGCTGGACGGCTTCAAGGTGCACAAGGTCGCGCTGACCACGCAGACGGTGAAGGTGCTGGAGGGCTTCGACATCTCCCGCAAGGACGCCGAGCGCGCCAAGAACATGTACTCGCTCGGCCTGCTGTCCTGGCTGTACCACCGGCCCACCGAGGCGACGGTGGCGTTCCTGGAGAAGAAGTTCGCGAAGAAGCCCGAGATCGCCGCCGCGAACGTGGCAGCGTTCCGCGCGGGCTGGAACTACGGGGAGACCACCGAGGACTTCGTGGTCTCCTACGAGGTCGCCCCGGCGCCGATGCCGAAGGGCACCTACCGCAACATCCACGGGAACCTGGCGCTGGCCTACGGCCTGATCGCGGCGAGCCACCAGAGCGGCCTGCCGCTGTTCCTCGGCGCCTACCCGATCACCCCGGCCTCGGACATCCTGCACGAGCTGAGCAAGCACAAGAACCACGGCGTGCGGACCTTCCAGGCCGAGGACGAGATCGCCGGCGTCGGCGCGGCCCTGGGCGCCAGCTTCGGCGGGGCGCTCGGCGTCACCACGACCTCCGGCCCCGGCATCGCGCTCAAGGGCGAGACCATCGGGCTGGCGGTGAGCCTGGAGCTGCCGCTGGTGATCTGCGACATCCAGCGCGGCGGGCCGAGCACCGGCCTGCCGACCAAGACCGAGCAGTCCGACCTGTTCCTGGCGATGTTCGGCCGCAACGGCGAGGCGCCGGTGCCGATCGTGGCGCCGCGCTCCCCGGCCGACTGCTTCGACGCCGCGCTGGAGGCGGTGCGGATCGCCGTCACCTACCGCACCCCGGTCTTCCTGCTCTCCGACGGCTACCTGGCCAACGGCTCGGAGCCGTGGCGCGTCCCGGACGTCGCGGACCTGCCGGTGATCGCCCCGAACTTCGCCACCGGCCCGAACAAGGTGCTCGACGACGGCACCGAGGCGTTCTGGCCGTTCCTGCGCGACCCCGACACGCTGGCCCGGCCCTGGGCCGTGCCCGGCACCGCGGGCCTGGAGCACCGCATCGGCGGCATCGAGAAGCAGGACGGCACCGGGAACATCTCCTACGATCCGGCCAACCACGACTTGATGGTCCGCACCCGCGCGGCCAAAGTGGGCGGGATCGACGTCCCGGACCTGGAGGTCGACACTGGATCTGATTCAGGAGCGGGCTCCGGCAAGGCTAAGGTCCTGGTCCTGGGCTGGGGTTCCACCTACGGCCCGATCCAGGCGGCGTGCCGCCGGGTCCGGCGCGACGGGCACCCGGTCGCGCACGCGCATTTGCGCCATCTGAACCCGTTCCCGGCCAACCTTGAGCGCATACTGAAGGAGTACGACAGAGTGCTCATCCCCGAGATGAACCTCGGGCAGCTCTCGATGCTCGTCCGGGCCCGCTACCTGGTGGACGCGGTGGGCTACAACCAGGTGCGCGGCCTGCCGTTCAAGGCGGCCGAGCTGGCCGGAGTGATCATGAACCTGATCGAGACCGACGCGGTTGAAGGGGTGGGGGTCTGACATGACTGCGACTGACGGCGGGCCGACACAGCTCAAGCTCACGACCAAGGACTTCAAGACCGACCAGGAAGTCCGCTGGTGCCCGGGCTGCGGCGACTACGCGATCCTGGCGGCGGTGCAGGGCTTCATGCCCTCCCTGGGGATCAAGCGGCAGGACATCGTCTTCGTCTCCGGGATCGGCTGCTCCTCGCGCTTCCCGTATTACATGAACACCTACGGGATGCACTCGATCCACGGGCGCGCCCCGGCGATCGCGACGGGCCTGGCCGCCTCCCGGCCGGACCTGTCGGTCTGGGTGGTCACCGGCGACGGCGACGCGCTGTCGATCGGCGGCAACCACCTGATCCACGCGCTGCGCCGCAACGTGAACCTGAAGATCCTGCTGTTCAACAACCGGATCTACGGGCTGACCAAGGGCCAGTACTCGCCGACCAGCGAGCTGGGCAAGATCACCAAGTCCACGCCGTACGGCTCGCTGGACGCCCCGTTCAACCCGGTGTCGCTGGCCCTGGGCGCCGAGGCCACGTTCGTGGCCCGCACCATCGACTCCGACCGCAAGCACCTGACCTCGGTGCTGCAGGCCGCGGCCGAGCACGAGGGCACCGCCCTGATCGAGATCTACCAGAACTGCAACATCTTCAACGACGGCGCCTTCGACCACCTGAAGGACAACGGCGTCCGGGACCGGCACCTGATCCGCCTGGAGCACGGCCAGCCGATCACCTTCGGCGCCGAGGACGAGAAGTACGGGATCGTCCGGATGCCCGACGCCACCCTGCACGCGGTTCCGCTGGCCGAGGCCGGGGACGCGGTCCTGATCCACGACGCCCACGCCGGCGAGCCCGACCTGGCCTTCGCCCTGTCCCGGCTGCCGGACCCGAGCACTCTGTCGCCGACGCCGATCGGGGTCTTCCGCTCCGTCCGGCGCCCGACCTACGACAAGTTGATGGCCGACCAGCTGGACGACGCCGCGCGCAAGCTCGGCTCCGGCAAGCTCGCCGAACTGCTGATGGGGTCCGACACGTGGACGATCGCGTGAGAAGGCCGTGAGAATTCGCTGAGGCACCCGGTCGGCGCCCATCGTGGTGATGGGGTCGACCGGGATGCCGCGGTCCTGGTGACACCCGGCATTCCCAAGATCATCGACGCCCCTGACCGGCCAACGGCAGGGGCGCCGCCGCGTTCGCAAACGAAATGCAAACGCCCTCACGTTGGATCATCTGATCCAGAAGGTGATAGGACAGACAATCGGCATGGGCATAGGGACCATGTTGGACCTGGACTCCCGCCGAGATGAGGCACACACCGATGGTCAGCACCACAGCCCGACCGCAACCGCCGGCCCCGAAGGCGACGGTCGCGGCCCCGGGCGCACTGGCCGCCCACGTCAATCTGCCGGAATCGCTCCGCTACCGGGTGAAGAAGCGGATCCTGGGCAAGCCGCTGGTCAACGACGAGCTGCACGGCGAGAAGCTCAACAACCCGACCGCGCTCGGGGTCATGGGCATCGACATGATCTCCTCGTCGGCGTACGGCTCCGAGCAGATGCTGACGCAGCTCATCCCGTACTTCGGCGCCCTGGGCTTCATGCTGGTCATGCCGATCACCGGCGTCATCCTGGGCATGCTGATCCTGCTCACCTTCTGCTACCGCGACGTGGTCTCGGTCTACACCAAGGCCGGCGGCTCCTACGTGGTCGCCCGGGACAACTTCGGGCCGCGGATCGCGCAGATCGCCGCGGTCGCCCTGATGATCGACTACATCGTGACGGTGGCGGTGCAGATCTCGGCCGGCACCGACGCCATCGCCTCCTACCTGGCGATCACCTTCTCCGTGGACATCACCAGCTGGAAGCTGTGGATCACGATCGTCGTGGTGCTGCTGCTGTGCTACGGCAACCTGCGGGGCGTCAAGGAGGCCGGGAAGCTGTTCGCCTCCCCGGCGTACGTCTACATCCTCCTGGTCGGGCTCACCCTGATCCTCGGCATGGTGCAGCTGGCCAGCGGGAACCTGCACCACGCCGCCAACGCGCACGACACCGGCTACGGCGGCGTGGTGAACGTCGGCGGTCACACCGACTTCCTGCTGACCGGCGGTGCCGTGCTGGCTCTGCTGCGCGGCTTCGCCAATGGTGGTTCCTCGCTGACCGGCCTGGAGGCGGTGTCCAACGGCGTCTCGGTGTTCCGCAAGCCCACCGGGATCAACGCCCGCAAGACCCTGACCGCCATGTCGGTCATCCTGGGCACGCTGGTGCTGGGCGTGTCGATCCTGGCCTGGCAGATGAAGACCTACCCCTACGCCGAGGGCGCGCCCACGGTGCTGGCCCAGGTCACCCACCTGGTGTGGGGGAAGAACGCGGCCGGCAGCGTGATGATCACCCTGGTCCAGATCGCCACCGCGCTGATCCTTTACACCGGCGGCAACACGTCCTTCAGCGGCTTCCCCTTCCTGGTCTCCTACGTCGCCGAGGACTCGTTCCTGCCGCGCCAGCTGCGCACCCGCGGCCACCGCCTGGCGTTCTCCAACGGCATCATCGTCCTGACCATCCTGTCGCTGGTGCTGATCGTCGCCATGGGCGGCAACCTGACCAAACTGGTCTCGCTGTACGCGATCGGCGTGTTCACCGGCTTCGTGATGGCCGCCGCGGGCCTGTTCAAATACCACTGGATCCGCGACGAGCCGCGCCGCACCTGGAAGCTGTTCGTCAACGGCTCGGCGGCGGTGTGCTCGCTGGCCGTCGTCCTGATCTTCGCCGTCACCAAGTTCACCGAGGGCGCCTGGCTGGTCGTGGTGGTCTTCCCGCCGGCGGTCTGGGGCCTGATCCAGCTCAACAAGCGCTACCGCCGCGAATCCGACGCGCTGGCGAACACCCCGGCCTCGGCGTCGCTGCCGACCCGCACCCAGACCTCGATCCTGGTCCTGGTCGACTCGGTCGACGTGGCCGTGATCAAGACCCTGCGCTACGCCCGCTCCCTGCGGCCCACCAAGATCCGCGCGGTGCACCTCATGGTCGACAACGTCTACGCCGAACAGCTGCGCACGCAGTGGGACGGTTCCCAGGCCGCGGACATCCCGCTGGAGATCATCGAGGTTCCCGACCGCCGCATCCGCCGCGCCTCCATGGAGCTGGCCGCCCGCGAGGCCGCCGACGGCTACGAGGTCACGGTGCTGCTCCCGCGCCGCACCTACGCCCCCATCACCGGCCGCCTGCTGCACGACCGCACCGCCGACCGCCTCGCCCAGGTGCTGTCCACACTGCCGCACGTCGTGGCCACCATCGTCCCCTTCGACGTGGTGGAGGCCATCGAGGAGCTGGAGGCGGTGGAGAAGGGCCGCGCGATCAAGCCCAAGGAGGGCGACGACGTCGCCGCCATGCCCCGCAGCACGAAGAAGATGCTGCTGGACGCCGAGTGCAGCACCATCCCGGCCGCCCACGGCGCGCCGGCGGAGCTGCGCGAGATCGGCTCGGTGCGCTGGCGCGAGCGCGCGGCGGTCGAGGGGCGGGTGCGGTCGGTGTCGGTGAGCCCGGTGAAGGGTTCTCCGGCTCTGGAGGCCGTGCTCTACGACGCCTCCGGGGGTATCTCCCTGGTGTTCTATGGCCGCCGCTCCATCCCCGGCATCGAGCCCGGCGCGCTGATGCGGGTCGAGGGGATGGTGGGCGAGATGGAGGGGCATCTGGCGATGGCGAATCCGACGTACAAGCTGCTGCCTCGGGAGGGGGTTGACGAGGCGGAGTAGCTCGGTAAGGGGTGCGGTGCCGAGACGCTTATGACAGATTCCGCCCGCCGCCCCTATCCTGCCCTCATGGCAGATGGCGGGAGCGCCGCCGAGCGGCGGCTCGGGGTGGGGTTCGGGATCGCGGCGTACGGCGCCTGGGGCACGTTCCCGCTGTACTGGCCGCTGCTCAAGCCGGCCGGGGCCGGCGAGATCCTCGCGCATCGGATGGCCTGGTCCTTGCTCGCCGTGTCGGCGCTGCTGGCGCTGCGGCGGGTGCCCGGCGGCGGTACGCGCTGGGGGTGGGTGCGCGAGCTGCTCGCGACGCCGCGCAAGCTCATGCTGCTGGCCGGTGCCGCGGCGGTCATCTCCGTCAACTGGTTCGTCTACATCTGGTCGGTCAACCACGGCCACACCGTCGACACCGCCTTCGGGTACTTCATCAACCCTTTGGTGACGGTGCTGTTCGGGGTGCTGCTCCTACGGGAGCGGCTGCGCCGGGTGCAGTGGGTCGCGGTCGGCATCGGGGCCGTCGCGGTGGTCGTGCTGGCGGTCGGGTACGGCAAGCTGCCGTGGATCGCCCTCGTGCTGGCCGCGAGTTTCGGAACCTACGCGCTGCTGAAGAAGCTCGCCGCGGTTCCGGCCGCGGAGTCGATGGCGGTGGAGACCACACTCCAGTTCCTGCCCGCGGTCGGCTACATGATCTGGCTCCAGGGGCACGGGACGCTGGCGATCGGCCACCACGGAGCGGGCAACACCACGCTGCTGATACTCGCCGGACCGGTCACGGTGGTGCCGCTGATCTGCTTCGCCGCTGCCGCCAACCGGCTGCCGCTGTCGATGGTCGGGCTGTTGCAGTTCTTGGCGCCGATTCTGCAGTTCTTGATCGGGGTCGCGGTGCAGCATGAGCCGGTGCCGGCGGCGCGGTTGGCCGGGTTCCTCATCGTGTGGGTGGCGCTGGTGGTGCTGACTGTGGACGCGTTGCGGGGCGCGCGGCGTTCGCAGGCGGTCGCGTCGACGGCCGACAGCACTCCGGACGTCCGCGAGGGCGACTTGGCGCCGGAGCCGGCGTCGGCCTGAGCGGCTCATCGCCCCCGGGAACGGGGCCGGCTCGTCGAGCATCCTCGCGCCTCCCGGGAAGGGGCATCGTGGCATCCATCGCCGCCGGCGCGCTCGGTTATAGTCAAGGCATGTGCTGCTGCGCCATGAATATCCGGACCGCCGCCTAGCGGCGGTATCGAGGCTGCCCTGACCGCGGCCTCATGGCCCGTCCCCGTCTGGGCGGTGCCAGGACATACCGCCGGATCAGTGTCCTGCCGGCAGTTACGCGCGTGTTCCCGTACTGCCGGGCCATCCTGCCTGATCAGGGGAATCATGTCTCAGCCGCAGCGTTCCGTTTCACCGTGCCAAGATCCATCTCCGCGCCCGCCCGCGCCCGGACCGGCCGTCACGCGGGACCCGGGTGTCGCCACCCTGTACCTGATGGTCGGTCTTCCCGGAGCCGGGAAGACCACCCGGGCCAAAGAGATCGCCGCAACGCACCGAGCGCTACGGCTCACCCCGGATCACTGGATGATCCCGCTGTTCGGCGATTCGATGGCCGAAGATAAACGCTGGGTGCTCGAAGGCAGGCTCATCTCGCTCGCCCTGCAAGCGCTGAGCCTGGGCATCAGCGTCGTGCTCGACTACGGGCTCTGGAGCCGCGATGAACGCTCCGCGCTGCGCTACCTGGCCCGGTCGGCCGGCGCGGCCTGCCGCGTGGTCTATCTGCCTGTGGACAAAGACGTCCAGCTCGCCCGCATCGCACAGCGCCAGGCGACCACACCGCACCTGACCTTCCCGATGAGCGAGGCCGAAGTGGACGCGTGGCGCGAGCAGTTCCAGGAGCCCGACGCCGGCGAACTCACAGGCGGTGAGATCCCCGCCCCGCCGGCCGGATGGACTGGCTGGCCGGAATGGACGGCAGCTCAATGGCCGACTTACACCGACGGCTGACCAGCCATCTGCGCGACGCTCGTATCGCGGCCGGCGCGGCTGCCGGCGCACTCTGCAGACGACCCGAATCTCCTCGGCAGCCTGTGGTCGGGGACCTGGGCGCTCCACGGATCACCGCCGAGCTGCGCGAGCAGCACGGCATGGTGATCAACACAACCCAGACGCGAGCAAAACCCCTCACACCATCCGCGAAATCACCACATCGCACATCCCCTGCAACGCATCCTTCGCCGAGATATCAGCCAACGGATCCAACACCGCCTTAGCCTTCTCCGCATACCCCCGCACCACGTCCCGCGCCTCATCCATACTCGGATGCCCGCGCAACAACTCCAGCGCCTCAGCGAAAGCCGCGTCATCGGCCGACAAATCCGTCCGCAGCAACTCCTGCAGCCGCGCCGTCACCGGATCCCCGCCGCCGTCCTTCGCCAACGCGATCAGCATCGGCAGCGTGTGCACACCCTCGCGCAAATCCGTACCCGGCGTCTTCCCCGACTGCTCCGACTCCGAGGCGATGTCCAGCAGGTCATCCGACAGCTGGAACGCCACCCCCAAAAGCTCGCCGAACTCAGCCAGGATCTCCACTTCCTTCGGCGCGCAGCCGGCGAACATGGCGCCGAAGCGACCCGACGTCGCGATCAGCGACCCGGTCTTGCCCGCTAAGACCTCCAAGTGATGCGCGACCGGGTTCTGCCCGTTCGCCGGCCCCACCGACTCCGCGATCTGGCCGCTCACAAGGCGCTCGAAGGTCTCCGCCTGGATCCGCACCGCATCCGGGCCCAGCCCCGACAGCAGCGTCGAAGCCCGCGCGAACAAGAAGTCGCCCGACAGGATCGCCAGCGAGTTGTCCCACCGCTGGTTCGCCGAGGCGACGCCGCGCCGCAGCGCCGCCTCGTCCATGACGTCGTCGTGGTACAGCGTCGCCAGGTGGGTCAGTTCCACCACCACCGCCGACTCCACGATGCCGGGGGCCGTGCCGTCGCCGAACTGCGCGGCCAGCAGCACCAGCATCGGCCGGAAGCGCTTGCCGCCGGCCTGGGCCAGGTGGGACGTGATCTCGCTGATGTAGGGGTACTCGCTGCGGGTCGAGGCCAGTAGCAGCTCCTCCACCTGGTGCAGCCCGTCCTTCACGGCGACGGCCAGGGCTTCGTCCTGCACGGCGATGCCGAACGGACCCACGTCGAGCTGGTCTGGGGACGGCGGAGTCAGCGTGCCGGGAGTACTCACTGCGGCGGCCTTCCAGGTCGGGGCGGTGGTGGTCGTGGGGCGTTCAGGCGGGCGGTCCGGACTTCTCTGGTCTCGCTCGTTGCTCACACATGCTTCACATGTACTTCCCTAGGTTATCCGGGCAGCACTTTTGCCGATGAGGCGCCCTGGCCGGTCAACGTTCCGCGGGGCGAAAAGGAGCCCCGGGCCGCCGAAGCGACCCGGGGCGCGGTGGGTTCACGCGTAGATACACATGGATGCATACAGCGCGCGAGTCACTGCACGAAGTACGCCGCCTTGTCCGCCAAGTCCAGCGCGACCTGCGGCAGCACGCCGAGCGCGATCGTCGCGGCCACCGTGACGAAGAGCGCGATCGTGGTCATCGGCGAGGGCACCACCACGACCGGGCCGTCGGCCAGCGGCTCGCTGAAGTACATCAGCACGATGACGCGGACGTAGAAGAACGCCGCCGCCGCCGAGGCGATCACGCCGACGATCACCAGCGGCCAGGCGCCGCCGTCGATCGCGGCCGTGAACAGCGCGAACTTCCCGGTGAAGCCGGACGTCAGCGGGATGCCGGCGAAGGCCAGCAGGAACACCGTGAAGCAGGCCGCCAGCAGCGGCGACCGCTTCCCGAGCCCGGCCCAGGCCGACAGGTCCGTGGCCTCGCCGCCCACCGAACCCGGTACGTCGTCCGCGTCCGAAGTGGCGTCGCGTCCCGGCACCGCCTCGCGCACCAGCGTGACCACCGCGAAGGCGCCGATCGTCGCGAAGCCGTACGCCGCCAGGTAGAACAGCGTCGAGCTCACGCCCTTGGCCGTCGTGGAGATCACACCCAGCAGGATGTAGCCGGCGTTGAGGATCGCCGAGTACGCCAGCATCCGCTTGATGTCCCGCTGCGTGATCGCCAGGATCGCGCCGGCCAGCATGGTCAGGATCGCCACGCCCCACAGCACCGGCCGCCAGTCCCAGCGCATGCCCGGCAGCGCCACGTAGGCCACCCGCAACAGCGCGCCGAAGGCCGCCACCTTGGTCGAGGCGGCCATGAACCCGGTGATCGGGGTCGGCGCGCCCTGGTACACGTCCGGGGTCCAGGCGTGGAACGGCACCGCGCCGACCTTGAACAGCAGGCCGACGGCCAGCAGCGCGATCCCGGCCAGCAGCAGCACGTCGGAGTGCGGCGCGGCGCTGATCGCGGTCGCGATCTCCGACAGCCGCACCGAACCGGCGTAGCCGTACAGCATCGCGATCCCGTACAGGAAGAACGCTGAGGAGAACGCCCCCAGCAGGAAGTACTTCATCGCCGCTTCCTGCGACAGCAGCCGGCGCCGGCGCGCCAGGCCGCACAGCAGGTACAGCGGCAGCGACAGCACTTCCAGCGCCACGAAGGACGTCAGCAGGTCGTTCGCCGCCGGGAACAGCAGCATGCCGCCGATCGAGAACAGCATCAGCGGGAAGACCTCGGTGGAGCGCAGCCCGGCCGCCTCGGCCGCGCGCTCGCCGCCGGAGCCCGGCGCGGAGGCGGCCTGCGCCGCGAACGCGTCCAGGTCGACCGCCGCGGTGCCGCGTTCGGCCACCAGCAGGACCGCCAGCACGGCCAGCGCCAGGATGGTGCCCTGCAGGAACAGCGTCACACCGTCCATGGACACCGCGTCGGCGGCGGCGGTCTCGGCCATGCCGTGGTTGGCGATCACGAAGCCCAGGGCCACGATCACGCCGGCCAGCGACAGCCCGACCTGGGCCCAGTACCGCTGCGCGCGCGGCAGGAACGCCTCGACGAGGATGCCGAGCGTCGCGGCCCCGAAGACCACCAGCATCGGCATCAGCGCCCGGTATTCGACGTGCGGCGCGGTAAAGGTGTTCGCGGTCGGGGTGATCGGACCGGGCGCCGCCGCGAGGAGGGTCAGAACGCTCACTTGGAGTCCACCTTCGGCAGAGTCTGCGTCGCGTTCACGGCCGGGGCCGGGTCCTGCTTCTGAACGTGCGACAGAGTGGTCTTCACGGAGGGGTTCACGACGTCGAGCACCGGCTTGGGGTAGAAGCCCAGGCCGATGATCAGCGCGAGCAGCGGAGCCACCGCCGCCACCTCCCGGGCGTGCAGGTCCTTCATGCCCTCCAGCCCGGCCTTCAGCGGGCCGGTCATGGTCCGCTGGTACAGCCAGAGCACGTACAGCGCGGCGAGGATTATCGCGGTGGTGGCCACGATCGACACCGCCTTGTAGCGCTCGAAGGTGCCGACCAGGACCAGGAACTCCGAGACGAAGGAGGACAGGCCCGGCAGCGCCAGCGAGGACAGCCCGGCGATCAGGAAGACGCCGGCCAGCTTGGGCGCCACCTTGTTCACGCCGCCGTAGTCGTCGATCAGCTGCGAGCCGCGGCGGGAGATCAGGAAGCCGGCGACGATGAACAGCGCGCCGGTGGACAGGCCGTGGTTCACCATGTAGAGCGCGGCGCCGCTCTGCCCGCGCGAGGTCATCGCGAAGACCCCGAGCGTGATCAGCCCGAAGTGCGAGATCGAGGTATAAGCGATCAGGCGCTTGATGTCGGTCTGGCCGATGGCCAGCAGCGCGCCGTACATGGTGCCGACGATCGCCATCCCGATCACCAGCGGGGTGAAGAAGCGCGAGGCGCCCGGGAACAGCTCCAGGCAGTACCGCAGCATCCCGAAGGTGCCGACCTTGTCCAGCACGCCGACCAGCAGCACCGCCGAGCCCGGGGTGGACTCGGCCGCGGCGTCCGGCAGCCAGGTGTGGAACGGGAACAGCGGCGCCTTCACCGCGAAGGCGACGAAGAATCCGAGGAACAGCGCCTTGGCCAGGCCCGGGCTGATGCCGAGCTGACCGGACGCCACGGCGTTCGCCAGCGTGTTGAAGTCGAACGTGGACGCGTCCAGGTGCTTACCGGAGGCCACGTACAGGCCGATCAGCGCCGCGAGCATGAACAACCCGCCGAACAGCGAGTACAGCAGGAACTTCACCGCGGCATAGGACCGCTGCGGCCCGCCGAAAGACCCGATGAGGAAGTACATCGGGATCAGCATGGCTTCGAAGAACACGTAGAACAGGAACAGATCGGTGGCCGCGAAGACCCCGATCATCATGGTCTCCAGCAGCAGGAACAACGAGAAGTACGCCCGGACCGAGCGCTTGCCCGCCGACTGTGCCTCATCGGCGTCGTTCCACGCCGCCAGGAGCACCACCGGCATCAGCACCGCGGCCATCAGGATCAGCACCAAGGCGATGCCGTCGACCCCGAGGCCGTAGTTGATGTGGAACGCCTTGATCCACTGGTGGCTCTCGGTGAACTGGAACCGGTCGCCGCCCTTCTTGAACTGCGTGGCCATGCCGACGGCGACACCGAGCGTGGCCACGCTGAAGGCCAGCGCGACCCGCTTGGCCAGCTCGCCCTTCTCCTTGGGCAGCGCGGCCACCGCGGCCGCACCGGCCAGCGGGACCGCGCCCAGCGTGGTCAACCAGGGGAAGCTGCTCATTTATCTCAACTCCCTACAGCTTCGCGAACAGGATCGCGGCGACCAGGGCGGCCGCTCCCCCGAACATGGACAGGGCGTAGGAGCGGACGAACCCGGTCTGCAGCCGCCGCAGGCGCCCGGAGGTGCCGCCGACCAGTGCCGCCAGGCCGTTGATCGCGCCGTCCACGCCGCGGTTGTCGGTGTAGACCAGGGTCCGCGTCAGGTACTGGCCCGGGCGCATCAGCACCGCCTCGTTGAAGGCGTCGCCGTACAGGTCCTTGCGGGCCGCGACGGTGGCGAAGCTGCCACGCGGCTGGACCGCCGGGACCTTGCGGGTGCCGTACTGCATGACCGCGATCGCGACGCCCACGGCCACCGCCGCCAGCGTGATGACCGACATCGTCGTGGAGTTCAGCCCGCCGGGCAGCTTGCCCTCCTCGCGCGGGCCGGTCACCGGCTCCAGCCACTTCACGAAGGACTCGTTCAGATTGAACAGGAATCCGGCGCCGACCGAGCCGACCGCCAGCAGCAGCATCGGCACGGCCATGTTCAGCGGCGACTCATGCGGGTGCGGCTCGTGGCCCCCGGCGTCCTCGGCCCAGCGCTTCTCGCCGAAGAAGGTCATGATCACCATGCGGGTCATGTAGAACGCGGTGATCAGCGCGCCGAGCAGGGCCGCGCCGCCCAGGATCCAGCCCGAGGTGCCGCCCTTGCTGAAGGCGGCCTCGATGATCTTGTCCTTGGAGTAGAACCCGGAGAACGGCGGACAGCCGATGATCGCGAGGTAGCCGAGGAAGAACGTGCCGAAGGTGACCGGCATGTACTTGCGCAGGGCGCCGTACTTGCGCATGTCCACCTCGTCGTTCATGCCGTGCATGACCGATCCGGCGCCGAGGAACAGCCCGGCCTTGAAGAAGCCGTGGGTCACCAGGTGCATGATCGCGAAGGCGTAGCCGATCGGCCCCAGGCCGGCGGCCAGGATCATGTAGCCGATCTGCGACATCGTCGAGCCGGCCAGGCCCTTCTTGATGTCGTCCTTGGCGCAACCGATGATGGCGCCGAGCAGCAGCGTGATCGCGCCGACGATGGTCACCAGCAGCCGCGCGTCCGGCGACAGGTCGAAGATGGCGTGCGAGCGGACGATCAGGTAGACGCCCGCGGTGACCATGGTCGCGGCGTGGATCAGGGCGCTGACCGGGGTCGGGCCCTCCATCGCGTCGCCCAGCCAGGTCTGGAGCGGGAACTGCGCCGACTTACCGCAGGCGGCCAGCAGGAGCATGATGCCGATCGCGGTCAGGGTGCCGCTGGAGGCGTTGTGCGCCAGGCCGAAGACGCCGGCCTGGTTCGCGGTCGGATGGCCGAACCAGCCGCCGCCCCCGAAGCTGAACGTCCCGAAGGTCACGAACATCAGCATCACGGCGATCGACAGCCCGACGTCGCCGACCCGGTTCACGACGAACGCCTTCTTCGCCGCGGCCGCCGCGCTCGGCTTGTGCTGCCAGAACCCGATCAGCAGGTACGAGGCCAGGCCGACGCCTTCCCAGCCGACATACAGCAGCAGGTAGTTGTCGGCCAGCACCAGCACCAGCATCGCGGCCAGGAAGAGGTTCAGGTAGCTGAAGAACTTCCGGCGCTCCGGGTCGTGGCCCATGTAGCCGATCGAGTAGATGTGGATCAGCGATCCGACACCGGTGATCAGCAGCACGAAGACCATCGAGAGCTGGTCGAGCTGGAAGGCCACGTCGGCCTGGAACACGTTGGCGCCGGTGCCCGGCACCGGGACCCAGGAGTACAGGTGCTGGTGCATCGTGCGCTCGGCGCCGTGCTTGCCGAGCATCGTGAAGAACAACCCCGCCCCGAGGGCGAAGCTGGCCAGCGCCGTCAGGCACCCCAGCAGATGTCCCCAGGCGTTGCTGCGCTTGCCCGCCAGGAGCAGGACGGCTGCGCCGAAGAGCGGCAGTCCGGGGACAAGCCAAATTGAGCTTTGCATGTTCTTGCCGGCCCGCCTCTCAGTACTTCAGCAGGTTCGCGTCGTCGACCGAAGCCGAGCGGCGGGTACGGAACACGGACACGATGATGGCCAGCCCGACCACGACTTCCGCGGCCGCCACGACCATCGTGAAGAACGCGATGACCTGGCCGGTGAGATCGCCGTGCATCCGGGAGAAGGTCACCAGCGACAGGTTCACGGCGTTGAGCATGAGCTCGATGCACATGAAGACCACGATGGCGTTCCGCCGGATCAGGACCCCGAAGGCGCCGATCGTGAACAGCAGCGCCGACAGGAACAGGTAGTTTTCCGGGTTCATTCGGCGGCTCCGTTCGGCGAGGCGTTTTCCAGCTCGGGAGCGTCGCCCTGGCGGGGAACGGCCATGTTCTGCCGGGTGACGGCCGTCAGCCCGACCGCGTCGCGCACCGGGGTACGCGCCACCAGTGTGGCGTTGACCGAGTCCTCGGCGACCGAGCCGTCCGGCAGCAGCGCGGGGATGTCCACCGCGTTGTGCCGCGCGTACACGCCGGGCGTCGGCAGCGGCGTCATCCGCTTGCCGGTGCGCACCCGCTCCTCGACCAGTTCCTTCTGCGACTTGCGGGCCACCAGGCGCTCGCGGTGGGTCAGCACCATCGCGCCGACCGCCGCGGTGATCAGCAGCGCCGAGGTCACTTCGAAGGCCCAGAAGTACTTGCTGAAGATGAGGTCGGCCAGGTTCTTCACGTTGCCGCCGCCGGCGTTGGCGGCTCCGGCGCCCTTGAACGTGCCCAGCCGCGCGTGGCCGAGAGTGACCATGATCAGCACCGCGAACGCGACGCCGGCCAGCACCGCCAGCTTGCGCTGGCCCTTGATGGTCTCCACCAGCGAGTCGGCGCTGGAGACGCCGACCAGCATCAGCACGAACAGGAACAGCATCATGATCGCGCCGGTGTAGACGACGATCTGCACCACGCCGAGGAAGTACGCGCCCTGCGCCAGGTAGAACATCGCCAGGCAGATCATGGTCGCGGCCAGCGACAGCGCCGAGTGCACGGCCTTCTTCGACAGAACCATCCCCAGCGCGCCGAGCACCGCCACGACGCCCAGGACGTAGAACTGCACCGCCTCGCCGGTGGAGGTCTTGGCCAGACCGTCCGCGAGCGTCGCGGTGCCGGCCGCGGCGCCCAGCGGATGGCCGAGTACCGGACTCATCACGACGCCTCCTCCCTTTCGCTGTCCTCGCCGCCGTCCGCCTTGGCCTGGGAGGCCCGCGGCTGCCGGACCGTGCCCGGGGCGGCCGCGGTGACCTTGCCCTCGTAGTAGTCCTTGGCGGTCATCCCCGGGAAGATCGAGTGCGGCGTTTCGACCATGCCCTCCGACAGGCCCGCCAGCAGCTCTTCCTTGGTGTAGATGAGGCTGGCCCGCGAGGAGTCGGCGAGCTCGAACTCGTTCGTCATGGTCAGCGCCCGGGTCGGGCACGCCTCGATGCACAGCCCGCACAGGATGCAGCGCAGGTAGTTGATCTGGTAGACGCGGCCGTAGCGCTCGCCCGGGGAGTAGCGCTCCTCGTCGGTGTTGTCCGCGCCCTCGACGTAGATCGCGTCCGCCGGGCACGCCCACGCGCACAGCTCGCACCCGACGCACTTCTCCAGTCCGTCGGGGTGCCGGTTGAGCTGGTGCCGGCCGTGGAAGCGCAGCGCGGTCTGCTTCGGCTCCTCCGGGTACTGCTCGGTCGTCCGCTTCTTGAACATGGTCGAGAAGGTGACGCCGAACCCCGCGACGCCGGCCAGCGGGTTCGTGGGCTTCTCCTTACCGGAGTAAGGGTTCTCTTGCTCAGCCATCGGTGTCTCCTGCTTCTGATCGCTCGGGCTGCCCGGCCTCGACCAGCGCACCGACCAAGGCCGCGCGCGGACGGCGCGGCGTGTACGCCGGCAGCGCCTGCCCCGGCAGCGGCGGCACCGGGAAGCCGCCGGCCATCGGGTCGAAGGCCTGGGCCGCCGCGGCGGCCTGCTCGGCCTTCTCCTGGGCGTCGGCCTGGCGGTAGCGCAGCTCGCTGATGATCCAGCCGATCAGCAGCACGCCGACCACCGGGCCCACGATGTAGATCAGGTGCGAGCGGTCCAGGTCGCCCTGGTTCTTCATGGTCCGCACCACCGACACCGCGAGCAGCCACACCAGCGAGGCCGGGATCAGCACCTTCCAGCCCAGCTTCATGAACTGGTCGTAGCGCAGCCGCGGCAGCGTGGCGCGCAGCCAGAAGAAGGCGAGCATGAAGAGCACCAGCTTCAGCACGTACCACAGCACCGGCCACCAGCCGCTGTTCGCCCCGGCCCACACCGACACCACCCCGAACGGAGCGTGCCAGCCGCCGAGGAACATGGTGACGGCCAGCGAGGAGACCGTGACCATGTTGACGTACTCGGCCAGGAAGAACAGCGCGAACTTGATCGAGGAGTACTCGGTGTGGAAGCCGCCGACCAGCTCGCCCTCGGCCTCCGGGAGGTCGAACGGCGCGCGGTTGGTCTCGCCGACCATCGACACCAGGTAGATCAGGAACGACGGCAGCAGGGGCAGCGCGTTCCACCAGCTGTGCTGGCTGTTGACGATGCCCGAGGTGCTCATCGTGCCGGCGTAGATGAACACCGCCACGAAGGACAGCGACATCGCGATCTCGTAGGAGATCATCTGCGCCGTGGAGCGCAGGCCGCCCAGCAGCGGATACGTCGAGCCGGAGGCCCAGCCGGCGAGCACGATGCCGTAGATGCCGATCGAGGTGGCGGCCAGCACGTACAGGATGCCGACCGGCAGGTCGGTCAGCTGCAGCGGCGTGCGGTGCCCGAAGATCGACACCTCGTTGTCGGCGGGGCCGAACGGCACCACCGCGATCGCCAGGAACGCCGGGATGGTGGAGATCAGCGGGGCGACGAAGAAGACGATCTTGTCCGCCGCGGTGGGGATGATGTCTTCCTTGAGCATCAGCTTCACGCCGTCGGCCAGCGACTGGAGCATGCCCCAGGGGCCGGTGCGGTTGGGCCCGATGCGCTGCTGCATGTAGCCGACGATCTTGCGCTCGAACAGGATCGCCATCAGGACCGTGACGACCAGGAACGCGAAGACCGCGACCACCTTGATCAGGATCAGCCACCACACGTCCCGGCCGAAGAACGAGAGCTGCTCGTAGTCCGTGGGGGTGGTCCCGTCGGCCGCCAGCGGGGCCAGGACACTCAAGGCGCTCATGCGGTGGCCTCCACTTCCGACGCGGCGCGCGCGATCTTGACCAGCGAGCCGGTGTCCGCCCGCAGCGTGCGGCGGACCTGCGAATCCTTGGAGTTCGTGGGCAGCCACACCACGCGGCCGGCCAGGTCGGCGATCCGCAGCGGCAGGGTGATCGCGCCGTGTTCGTTGGACACGGTCACCAGATCGCCCTCGGCGGCCTCGATCTCCGAGGCGGTCTCCTTGCTCAGGTGGACCACGGTGGGCTTGCGGGTGCCGGCCAGGAACGGCTCGTGCGCCTGCAGGGAGCCCTCGTCCAGCAGCAGGTGCCAGGTGGCCAGCACGGCCTCGCCGACCGCCGGCTTGGGCAGCTCGGCCGGTTCCCCGCGCAGCGCCGGATTGCGGTCTCCGGTCCACGGACCGAGCCGCGCCAGCTCGTGCCGGGCGGCGCCGACCGTCGGCAGGCCCAGGTGCACGTCCATGGCGTCGGCGATCCGGTCCAGCACCCGCAGGTCCGGCATCTCGCCGAGGCCCGCGGCCTGCACCGCGTCGGCGTCCAGCGCGGTGTCGAAGGGCCGCGGCCGGCCCTCCCAGTCCACGAAGGTCCCGGACTTCTCGGCCACCGGGGCCACCGGGAACACCACGTGCGCCTTGGCGGTGGCCGCCGTGTGGCGGAACTCCAGCGCGACTACGCAGGGCACGCGCTCCAGGGCCGCCAGGAACGCCTCAGGGTCCGGCAGGTCGTACGGGTCGACGCCAGCGACCACGAGCCCGGCGATCCGGCCGAGCGTCGCGGCGTCGACGACGTCCCCTGTGCCGCGGCCGAAGCCGGCAGGCAGGGTGCTGACGCCCCACTGCGCGGCCACCTCGTTGCGGGCGTCGGAGTCGGTGATCGGCCGGCCGCCGGGCAGCAGGTTCGGCAGCGCGCCGGCCTCCAGCGCGCCGCGCTCGCCGGCCCGGCGCGGGACCCAGGCCAGCTTGGCGCCGGTGGTCTCGGCCAGCTTCACCGCGGCGGTCAGCGCGCCCGGCACCGCGGCCAGCCGCTCGCCGACCAGGATCACCGCGCCCGGCTCGCGCAGGTCCCGGGCCGTCCGCAGGCCCGAGGCGTCCAGACCGGAGTCCTCGCCGCCGTCGGCCAGCGCCGCGAGGAACGCGGGCTCGGTGAGCGGGGCCGCCTTCAGCAGCGCGCCCCTGAGCTTCTCCAGGCCGCGGGTCGGATACGGCGCTATGGCCGCGATCGCCAGCTTGCGCGCCAGCACGTTCTTGCGCAGGCGCAGGAAGACGATCGGCGACTCCTCCTCCGGCTCGAAGCCGACGAGCAGCACGGCCGGCGCGGCGTCGAGGTCGGCGTACGTGGTCGCCAGGCCCGAGCCCGCGACGTAGTTCGCCAGGAACTCGGCCTCCTCCTCGGAGTGCGGCCGGGCCCGGAAGTCGATGTCGTTCGACTCCAGCGCGATCCGGGTGAACTTCGAGTACGCGTACGCGTCCTCCAGCGTGAGCCGGCCGCCGACGAGCGCGGCGGCCCGGCCGCGCGCGGCGTTCAGTCCGTCGGCGGCGTAGGCCAGCGCCTCGGGCCAGGAGGCCGGGCGCAGTTCGCCGGACTCGCGGTCGCGGATCAGCGGCGTGGTGATCCGCTTGGCGGCGGGGGCCTGCGAGTACTGGAACGCCCAGCGTCCCTTGTCGCAGTTCCACTCCTCGTTGACCTGCGGGTCGTTCAGCGCCATGCGCCGGGTCACCTTGCCGCGGCGGTGGTCCGTCCGCAGCGAGCAGCCCGCGGCGCAGTGCTCGCAGGCGCTCGGCGAGGACACCAGGTCGAACGGCCGCGAGCGGAACCGGTAGGCCGCGCCGGTCAGCGCGCCGACCGGGCAGATCTGCACGGTGTTGCCGGAGAAGTAGGACGCGAAGTCCTGGTCCTCGGCCACCGAGATGCCGACCTGCTGGTGCGCGCCGCGCTCGATCAGGGTGATGAACGGGTCCCCGGCGATCTGGTCGGCGAACCGCGTGCAGCGCGCGCAGGACACGCAGCGCTCGCGGTCCAGCAGCACCTGGCTGGAGATGTTGATCGGCTTGGGGAAGGTGCGCTTGGCCCCCTCGAACCGGGTCTCCCCGGCCCCGGCGCTCATCGCCTGGTTCTGCAGCGGGCACTCGCCGCCCTTGTCGCAGACCGGGCAGTCCAGCGGGTGGTTGATGAGCAGCAGCTCCATCACCCCGCGCTGGGACTTCTCGGCGACCGGCGAGGTCCTCTGGGTCTTGATCACCATGCCGTCGGCGACCGTGGTGGTGCAGGAGGCCACCGGCTTGCGCTGGCCCTCCACCTCCACGATGCACTGCCGGCAGGCGCCGACCGGGGCCAGCAGCGGGTGGTCGCAGAACCGGGGGATCTCCGTGCCGATCCGCTCCGCGGAGCGGATGATCAGCTCGCCCTTGGGGACTCGCAGCTCGACGCCGTCGATGGTGATGGTGACGAGGTCGACCGGAGGTGGCGTAGGCACCGCCACCTCCTTGCCGCTGTCTGCGGTGTTGTGTGCGGTCACGGTCATGCGCTGGTCCTCGCGAATGACAGCGGGCTGTCGGCCCACGCGGTGGACAGGGACGGGTCGAAGGGGCACCCGCCGCGCTCGAAGTGCTCCAGGTACTCGTCCCGGAAGTACTTGATCGAGGACGTGATCGGCGAGGTCGCGCCGTCGCCGAGGGCGCAGAAGGCCTTGCCCAGGATGTTGTCGCACAGGTCCAGGAGCTTGCCGAGGTCCGCCTCGGAGCCCTCGCCCTTCTCCAGGCGCTTGAGGATCTGCACGAGCCAGTAGGTGCCCTCGCGGCAGGGGGTGCACTTGCCGCAGGACTCGTGGGCGTAGAACTCGGTCCAGCGCAGGACCGCGCGCACCACGCAGGTGGTCTCGTCGAAGATCTGCAGCGCCTTGGTGCCGAGCATCGAGCCGGCCGCGCCGACGCCCTCGTAGTCGAGGGTGACGTCGAGGTGCTCCTCGGTGAACAGCGGCGTGGAGGAGCCGCCGGGCGTCCAGAACTTCAGCCGGTGGCCGGGGCGCACGCCGCCGGCGTGCTCGAGCAGTTCACGCAAAGTGATACCCAGCGGCGCCTCATATTGGCCGGGGTGCTTCACGTGGCCGGACAGCGAGTAGAGCGTGAAGCCCGGGGACTTCTCGGTGCCGAAGCCCTTGAACCAGTCCACGCCGCCGCGCACGATCGCGGGAACCGAGCCGATGGATTCCACGTTGTTCACCACAGTGGGACTGGCGTAGAGCCCTGCGACGGCTGGGAAGGGGGGACGCAGACGAGGTTGTCCACGCTTGCCTTCCAGCGAGTCCAGCAGCGCCGTCTCCTCGCCGCAGATGTAGGCGCCGGCGCCGGCGTGCACGGTGAGTTCGAGGTCGAAGTCGGTGCCGAACACGTTCTTGCCGAGGAAGCCGGCCTCGTACGCCTCGCGTACCGCGGCCTGCAGCCGGCGCAGCACGTGCAGCACCTCGCCGCGCACGTAGATGAACGCGTGGCTGGCGCGGATCGCGTAGCACGCGATGATCACGCCCTCGACCAGCTCGTGCGGGTCGGCCATGAGGAACGGGATGTCCTTGCAGGTGCCCGGCTCGGACTCGTCGGCGTTCACCACCAGGTAGTGCGGCTTGCCGTCGTTCTGCGGGATGAAGCCCCACTTCATGCCGGTGGGGAAGCCCGCGCCGCCGCGGCCGCGCAGCC
>JAEKKI010000280.1 GCA_019510485.1 Catenulisporales bacterium | reverse complement strand
TACCCGGCGGAGAAAGCTCGGTCCTCCTCTACGGCGAGGTCCAGAAGGAAGTCATCGCCACAACACTGGCCGAGGAGTACGGCGTCGAAGCGGCGTTCGAACCGAGCCGCACCGTATATACAGAACGCCCCGCAGATGTCGGCGAGTACCTGGAAGACATGTACCACTACCCGAGCACACGGTTCCAAGCGACACTCGGCTTCCGCGTCGAGCCGGGACCCCTCGGAACCGGAGCGGCGTTCCGCTACGAGACCGAGCTCGGCGCGCTCCCACCGGTCTTCCACCGCGCGACCGAGGAGACCGTCCTGCGGACCCTGGAGCAGGGACTGGACGGTTGGCCGGTAACCGATGTGGTCGTGACCATGGTGCGCAGCGGCTTCTCCTCGGTGACCAGCGTCGCGGGTGACTTCCGGAAGCTGACGCCGTTCGTCCTGGTGCGCGCGCTGACGCAGGCGGGGACGGATGTCTACGAACCGTGCCATCGCTTCGAGCTGGACGTTCCGGCGGACACGGTCTCGGCGGTGCTGTCGGCGTTGATCGCGCACGAGGCCGAGATCGAGGCGTCGGAAGGTGGCGCAGCAGCCTGGACGCTGCGCGGCAACCTACCGGCGCGCACAGTACAGGAGGTGGAGAAGACGCTGCCCGCGCTCACCCGCGGTGAGGCCGTCTGGCTGTCGCACGCCGCTGGAGACCGGCTGGTCCGGACTCGGCCCGAACCCCGGCCCCGGACCGATGGGAACCCGGCCGACTTGGACGAGTACCTGCGGTACTTGGCGCTGGAGAAGGGTTGAGAAGGAGCCGGTCGTCGTCCGATGTGATTCGCGAAAACGGCATGAGAGCGGCGGTCGGCAGGATCACCGACCGCCCGCTGTCAGGCGGAATCAGCTCGCCGCCGGCTCCGGGTGCTCCCCGGTCACCAGGAACACCAGCCGCTTCGCGACCGACACCGCGTGGTCCGCGTACCGCTCGTAGTACCGGCCGCACAGCGTCACGTCGACCGCCGTCTCGATGCCGTGCTTCCACTTGTCGTCCATCAGGGCCTTGAACAGGCTCCGGTGCAGACGGTCCATTCGCGCGCGGCGATGATCGAGCCGACCTTGGCGACCAGCTCCTCGGCGATCGAGCCCATCTCGACGATGGTGCCGCGCAGCTCCGGCGGGATGGCCGACTGCGGATACCGGCGGCGGGCCACCTTGGCCACGTGCCGGGCCAGGTCGCCCATGCGCTCCAGGTCGGCGCTCATGCGCAGGCTGGTGATCAGGGTGCGCAGGTCGCCGGCGACCGGCTGCTGGCGGGCCATCAGGTCGAAGCTGGTGTCGTCCAGGCTGTGCTGGATCTGGTCCACCTGGTCGTCGGCGGCGATCACCGATTCGGCCAGGGCGAGGTCGGCGTCCAGCAGCGCCGTGGTGGCGCGGGCCATGGCCGAGCCCACCAGCCGCGTCATCTCGACCAGGGAGTCGCTGATCGAGTCGAGTTCCTCGTGGAAGGCGTCGCGCATGGGGTTACCGCTCCTGTCATGGCTGCTTCGGGTGCTGTGCGGACGCACCCTACTCTTGCCGGTCCAGGCATCAGGCGCCAATGCCCTCGGTGAATCGGTGGGGGCCGGAAAGTGAAATCTTGGCCACTTGAGTGCGGCGGAATGATCCGTGGGCGTGTTGGGGGTCGGAAGCGCCTTTACTGTGGAGTCGTGAACGTCAATGCTGCGACCGCCGGGCTGGCCGCGCTGATCGGCCTGGGTACCGGGGTCAGCGGAGCACTGGCCTTCCGGTTCAGTGAAAGGGAACGCGTGGGTCCACCAGAACCGCCGAACGACGACCCCGTGCCGCCGGGTGTGGCCGCGGTGCTGCAGGTATTGCGCAGCTCAGCCGTGGTGTTGGACGCCAGCGACGCCGTGGTGAAGGCCTCGCCGGCCGGCTATGCGATGGGGCTGGTCAAGGCCCGCAGCCTGACCTCGCCGGAACTGCTGGAGCTGGCCCGCCAGGTCCGCCGGGACGGCGAGATCCGCCAGGTCGAGATGGACCTGCCGCACGGCGCGAACTCCATGCTGCACTCCACCGTCCGCATCGCCCCGCTGGGGGCGACGCTGGTGCTGGTGCTGGTCGAGGACCGCACCGAGGCCCGGCGCGTGGACGAGGTGCGCCGGGACTTCGTGGCCAACGTCTCGCACGAGCTCAAGACCCCGGTCGGGGCGCTGTCGCTGCTGGCCGAGGCCGTGCAGTCGGCCTCCGACGACCCCGAGGCGGTGCGCCGCTTCGCCGCCCGGATGCAGCAGGAGGCGCACCGTCTGACCGCGCTGATCCAGGACCTGATCGACCTGTCGCGGGTGCAGATCGACGCCCCGCTGGCGGCCTCGGCGCAGCTCGTGCCGGTCGCCGACGTGGTCGCCGACGCGCTGGACCGCAGCTATGAGGCGGCGTCGTCACGCCGGATCGAGCTGATCGCCGACGTCGAGGAGGACGTCATGGTGCGCGGCGACCGGACGCAGCTGGCCGCGGCGCTGGGCAACCTGGTGGAGAACGGGGTGAACTACTCCCCGGAGCAGACCCGGGTGGCCGTGACCGTCAAACTGGTCGGCGAGCTGGTCGAGATCGCCGTCACCGACCAGGGCATCGGAATACCCGAACGGGACCTGGAGCGGATCTTCGAGCGGTTCTACCGCGTCGATCCGGCGCGCTCGCGCGCCACCGGCGGGACCGGCCTCGGGCTGTCGATCGTGAAGCACATCGCGGCGACGCACGGCGGGGAGGTGACGGTGTGGTCCTCTGAGGGGAACGGGTCCACCTTCACCCTGAAGCTGCCGGTCCACGCCGGGCAGCGGGATCTGGCCGCGGCCAGTTGAGAGCCATGTACATACCAAGTGGGAGGACCCCGAAGTGACCCGTGTACTCGTGGTCGAGGACGAGGACTCGATCAGCGACCCCCTGTCCTACATGCTGCGCAACGAGGGCTTCGAGGTGGCGGTCGCCGACACCGGCCCGGCCGCGCTGGAGGAGTTCGACCGGCACGGCGCCGACCTGGTGCTGCTGGACCTGATGCTGCCCGGGCTGCCGGGCACCGAGGTCTGCCGGCAGATCCGGGCCAAGTCCAACGTCCCGGTCATCATGCTCACCGCCAAGGACAGCGAGATCGACAAGGTGGTCGGCCTGGAACTGGGCGCCGACGACTACGTGACCAAGCCCTTCTCGGCCCGCGAGCTGGTGGCCCGGATCCGCGCCGTGCTGCGCCGGCAGGCCGCCAGCGACGAGCCGGACGGCGGCGCGCTGGAGGCCGGACCGGTGCGGATGGACGTGGACCGGCACAAGGTCACCGTCGACGGCCGCCCGGTGGAGCTGCCGCTGAAGGAGTTCGAGCTGCTGGAGATGCTGCTGCGCAACTCCGGCCGGGTGCTGACCCGGATGCAGCTGATCGACCGGGTGTGGGGCGCGGACTACGTCGGCGACACCAAGACGCTGGACGTGCACGTCAAGCGGCTGCGGGCGAAGATCGAGCCGGACCCGGGGGCGCCGGTGCATCTGGTGACGGTGCGGGGGCTGGGGTACAAGTTCGAGGGTTGATCGCTCGCGCGTGAACGTCCTGGGCTCCGGTCGGTGACCGGAGCCCTTGTTCGTGCCTCGTGAAGGGGAGTCAGCGCGTCGACATCGACGGCGGCGCCGACGACGAGCCGGCTGAGGGCCGCGATCCCATCGTGGGTCCGCCGGGATTGCCGGCGGTGCCGGTGCTGTGCGGCGTGCTCGGTGGCGTCGTCGGCTTTGGTGCCGAGCCGACTGGGGACTTGGTGCCGCTCGACCCGGGCTTCGGCGAGGTCTTCGACGCGCTCTTCGATGGCGGCGGATACGAGTCGTTGATCGCTCCCGCGACCGGCCGCCCGGCACCCGGCGACGACCCCGAGGCCGGCGGCTCGGCGATCGCCGAGGACTGCGACAGCGCCGCTCCGCCCGGCGCCACGTCCTGACCCGGGGTCGAACTGCCGGCGCTCTTCGTCGACCGCCCCGCCGGGCTGCTGCCGGATTGGCTGCACGCGGCGCACAAGGCACAGACGGCGCAGACCAGGGCCGCCGCGACTGCGGTGGCGACGGCCCTGGCCGGTGCTCGGGTCCCCCGATTCAGCATGGACGCCACTGTAGCCAAGGGCGGCGGCCATGCGGGAGGGACTCGTTGGTGTGCCCGCGGTGGGCGGCGCGACTGTTCCACCGTATCCGTCCGCGACAGCTTTTGGCTTGATAACAGGTGAAAATCAAGGGTTCTTCACTCGAAAGTGGATAGCTGGGGATGTGGGGTGGCCGGCTAGCGCCGGAAGAAGTCCCACAGCGCGAGCCCGAGGAAGACCACGACGATCAGGACCCCGATGGCCACCACCGGCACCGCCGCGGCGGCCGGCATCGAGAACCAGTGCGGCAGGCCGATGGCGGACGCGCCGACCACCGAGCCGAACATCGCCAGGGCGACGTTGAACGGGGTGCGGCCGGTGATGGGGCGCTTGCCGGTCACGGGATCCACGGGGCGCGAGAGGCTCGGATCCACGCCGGGGCCGATCCTGCTCCAAATCGCGTACGGATCGGCGTCCTCGGCGGGGTCCGGAGCCGGGGATTCGACGAGGCGCTGGCCGCTGAGGGTGCGGAACATCTGGCCGCGGCTGAGGGTGGCGGCGTCGACCACGCGGACCGTCTCCGGCGGCGCCAGGTCCCGCACGGCACGGTAGACGGCGTCGAGGGCGGCGGAGCGGTCGGCGGTTCGAGCCGGTTTCACGATCAACAACAGGGCCGGGGCGGTGGCCGGGTTGCCCGGGCTCCCGGCGAACAGGGCCCAGGTCGCGGTGATGCGGCCGGCACCGGCGGACTGGGCGGCGCGGCGGATCCCGGCCAGGTAGCCGACGACATGCGGCGGCGGCAGGTGGAAGGCGGCGTCGGCCTCGGTGCCATAGGGGATCGGGCGCGGGCGCAGCTGGTCCAATCGCGCCGCCGGGATCACGATCGGGTCGGCTGAGGCTTTGTCGACCACGAGCCCGTGCCGCGCCGGGATGAGCGCCAGCACGGCTTCGGCATCCTTCGGCGCGGCCGGCCGGGAGCCGTCGGGCGCGTCGGCGGCGTCCATGCTGCCGGTGGTCGAGGCGATGACGTGGCTGCCGGGGCCGAGCGCGGAGTCCCGGAGCACCGCCGGCTCGCCTCCGGGGGCGAGCCATATGGTCAGCCGTTCCAGGGGGACCGGGGGTCTGGGACGCCACAGGCGTTCGTCCGCCGCGGCATCCGCGTTGGCGGCGGCGGCATCGGCAGCGGTCACGGCGCGCTCCTTTCCGTCCCGCAGCGTCGGCTCCGGTATACCGGTCGTATCAGTGATACCAGGGGAGGGGGCGACTGTGCGCGGCCCTGGGCACACTGGACGGCGATCGCCGGTGTGGCCTGAAGCGGTGCGGGTCAGGCGATGATCCGCGCGGCCAGCTCTGCCAGCCCTTCCGCGTCCAGTCCCGGCCAGCCGTGGACGACGCGCTGCCATTCCTCGGGAATCGCAGCCCGACCCCAGGCGGCGCCGAGCAGCACGCCCGCAATCGCCGCCACGGTGTCGGTGTCGTCACCGGCTCGTACCGCGGCCTCCAGCGCGAGCCGGAAGTGATCCTCCGGCCGCTCGGGGATGCGGGTGTGGTAGATCGCCGACCACGCCGCTTGCAGCGCCGGCACTACGAAGCCGTTGGGCTGGAACTCATAGGGCTCCTTGGCCTCGGCCTCGTCCAGCCACTCGCTCCATTGCTGCCGGCGCTCGATCGGCAGGAAGGCGACAGCGTTGCGCACACCGCCGAACCGCCACAGACCGGGCGTCGAGTGCAGCACCGCCTGCCGCACCCCCTCGCTCCACAGCACGCAGGCGTCCCCGGCCAGCGGATCGAAGTGCGTCAGGCCGCTGATGGCGAGGGCGGCATCGCGGCAGCGGTAGTAGGCGTCGTCTCCGTTGAGGAAGGCCAAGCCCACGACGCCGGTGCGCATCAGCGAACCGTTACCCGCCGAACGCCCGGTCTGCTCGTGTACGGCTCGCGAGGCGGCCCGGACGGCGGCCAGCGGGTCTCCACCGCCGGCCCGCGCCGTGGACAGCACCTGGCGCGTCTGCGCCCCCACATCGGAAGCGCCGCCGGCCAGCCAGCCGATGAACCCCTCGGCGATCGCCCGCTGCGCCGGCTCCCCGTCCAGCTCCAGACCGGAGGCGGCGACCCGCGCGATGACCGCCTGCATCTGCGTGTCGTCGGAGTACTCGCCGGGCGCGTAGGGACCGAGGCCGCCGCCGCGCATCACCGGAGTCTGATCGGCGGCCAGGCGCGGCTGGAACTCGTAGGGCACGCCGAGCGCGTCACCACACGCCGCGCCGATCAGCGCGCCGGCCGCACGGTCGAGGCGGACGTCGAGAGACGGACGCGGCGGCGTGTCCGGATCCGGCGGGGGAGCGGGCCGTCCGCCGCCGGGCTGGAGCTCGTAGTCGGCGGTGAGGCCGATCGCGTATTGACTGTCCCGGAGCGGGCGTCCCCGTGGCGGCTGCGGATTGCGCAGTGCCTCTTCTCGGGCCCGTTGCGCTTCATCGATGAGGCGCTGCTGTTCAGGGGTCGGGACGAATTCGTTCATGGCCACTTCCGCTCGCTAGCCCTGTTCCAGCCGCAACGTCCCGGTCAGCGCGTCGAAGAGGTCGAACAGCCCCTCCGCGACCGCCGTCGCCGGGCTGCTGCACGACACCAGCAGGATCCGGTTCACCTCCGGGATCGGCACGAACGTCTGCATCTGCGCCACCCGGATCGACTTGCCCGGCTCGGGTGCGAGGTCCTCGATCCCGTGGCTGCGCGCCACCCGGCCGCACCCTTCGAGCTCGAAAGCCCGCACCCGGGTCCAGGTGTCGTTCTCGTCCTTGGCCTCCTTCGGCGTGAGCATCGGCAGCAGCGCCTCGGTGCGGTCCGGCTCGTCGCTGTTCGCGCCCAGCGGGCCGGGCAGCAGGAAGACGGTCACGGTCGCCGGCAGCACGCCGTCGTGCACCGGCTCGGCCATGCCCGCGCAGTAGACGGCACCGGCGTCCCACGCCGCCGCGGCCTGGTCCCGCAGCAGCTTGGTGATCTCACCGCGCCGCTCCCGCAGCTCCGGCACCTGGGCGATGCGCTCGCGCACCAGCTCGCGGATCGACGCCTCCCTGGTGGCCGGATGCACGTCCAGCTCGAACCAGTTGGGCGGGACCCGCAGGCTGAAGTGGACGTTCGCATCCAGCGCCGGTCCGCCGGTCACTGCGGTGCGCCCTGGTTGTGCACGCCCTTGTTCAGCTGGTCGGCGAGATCCTTGTCGGACTTGCGGATCGCCTTGACGGACTCGTGGGCCATGTTCGCCAAGGTCTCAGCGGTCTTCTCGACGTGCTTGCGCCCGTCCCGCCAGTGCGATTCGAAGTGGTGCATGGCGTCGCGGACCTTGTCCGAGCCGTAGGCGTCGTCGTAGGAGTCGATGGTGTGGTGGCTGGAGTCGAGCTGCTGCTTGATGGTGTCCAGCCGGGTCCCGAAGTCGTCCAGCGCGTCGAGGTCGACGGAGAGACGGTCAGCCATTGGTGCTCTGGCCTTCCTGGATCGTGATGGTCGTGGTGTTCGGAGTACTGGTGATGGTCTGTGCCGCGCCTGGCACGCCGTTCTGGGAGATGACCAGGGTCCAGCTGGTGGTCACCCTGACGGTGTAGTCGCCCGGCGTCTTGAACTGGAAGCCGCAGTCCGGATCGGGTGAGGCGGCTGCGCCTTTGTCCGGGGTGTATTCGTGGTCTGAGGTGCAGTGGCGGGTGGCGATGGTTCCGCCGCCGGCTTTGCTGACGACCCAGTCGGCGGAGACGAAGGTACGGGTGCCGACGACGTTGGCGGCGCGCCGGGTCTGGGCGGACGTGTCCAGCCCCTTTGTCCACAGCCAGACGTTCGAGTTCACGAAGCCGACGTTGCCGGGGCCGCCGGGCGGTGCCATGCCCAGGTCCGGCTTGGCGATCTGGAGTTCGTTGGTGATGAGCTCGACCGGATTGGGACCCGCGCAGTAACCGACGCAGGGCCCGACGATCTGTTTGGCTCCGACTTGGGTCGGCGGGATGTGGTCGCAGTCCTCCCACTGCACGCGGCTGGTGGAAGGATCGTCGCTGCCCCAGATCGGATCGTTGGTCGGCGGCTGCGGCTCGACGAGCCTGATGTAACAGCCACCGCTGAACGACCAGCCGTTCAGGTCGCACTTGTAGGTGGTGCCGTGCCAGGAGATGTTGCCGCTGGAGTCGCAGTCGATGCCGACACCGGAGCCCTCGCCGCCTCCGCCTCCGCCGCCCTGCTGGCCCTGGAAGACGCAGTAGGTGTCTCCGCCGCGGGTCACGACTTCCTGGCATCCGTTGTCCGCGCGTGCCTTGGGCGCCGTCACGATGGCCGCGCCGGCCAGCACCGTGATCAGCGCGAGCACCGCCGCGAATGCCGGGACTCTCTGTCTCAGTGAGGTCAGCATTGCTTCTTCGACTCCGGTGTCACGGCGTTGACGCGCCACTTGCCGTCGGCGCTCAGGTGGACTTGGTAGATGCTCGGGGAAGCGAACTTGGGCAGTACCGCGGCTGCTTGACCCTTCTTGGGGCCGTAGGTGAAGACCGTGAGCAGCTTTGTGTCGTCAGTGCAGGCGATGATCGTCACGACCGGCGGCTTGGCGTTCGCGGTGAGCGTCGCAGCGGTCACCTTGACGATCTCCGGGCCTTTCAGCGCGATGCTGAGCTGGCGTTCCTGCGTCACGAAGTTCTGTGCCAGCGACAGCACATTGCCGTCGGCGTAGTTGACGAGGTTGTTGTCGTGCTGGACCTTCACCGCCATGTCGTAGGAGATGGCCGCGTAGTTCTGGAACGCCGTCAGCGCGGAGGCGATGCTTGTGTCACCGGGTACGGATGCGGAGTAGGACCAGCCACCGTTGGCGGAAGTCACGGTTGTCGGCGCCGGTGCGCTACTACTGCTACTGGCCACGGCGCTCGAAGAAGAACTC